>CALQZP010000009.1 GCA_943349725.1 Candidatus Nomurabacteria bacterium
AGAAAAGCGATATTGCGCTGGTTACCGATGAAAAGATGGAGCGTATCCACCGTTGGTTCAATGAGTATCCTAGAGAGATTATTGGATTTAGAACATCAAATGCATTAGAATTATTGGAATCTTGTACTACTTAGGGGGTGGCGGGACGGTGGTCGGTGCGCAAAAAGAACGCACCCAAAAAACTTATCGTCAAGTATTTAGAAGACTAACGGTAGTGCCGTAACACTATGATCCGTAAATTACTTGTCACGTTCTTTCTTGTCGGTATTTCAGGACTCCTTGTGTACGGCTTTGTGCAAAGTGCCGGTGGAGGCACTGATGCATTTCGGGCCGAGAAAAATTCCTCGGACGAACCCACTCGTTTTTTGCTGGAGGTATTTGCTTCAATTAAGAAAAATTACTGGGAGGCAGTTGACGATGTAAAACTTAAAGAACTTTTTAGCCTTGCGACTGTTCGCGTCGCAAGCACTTCCCCGCTCGCGTCTTCGAGTACCCCGCTTCAGTTTGAACAATTCTTACGCTCGGCGCTCGCGACCAAACCGCGCGCGGAACAGACGCTCGCCACGCTTCAAATCGGAGAACTTGTCTTGAACAACCTTCAGCCGTTTGGACGGAGTCATATTTTCTCCACGGCGCAAGAGAAGGACCTTCGTGACACCGTAAACAACATTAACGAGGCAAAAGACCTCTACGCTTCTCTTGGAGTTCCGAAGGACGCTTCCCCAGAGGATATTGCTACGAAATATGAGGAGCAGATTTCCACACTGGAAAAGGAGGGTACACCCGAAGCAACCGAGAAGATTAAGGAGCTTTCGTATATAAAGGAGGTACTGACCGATGCAAAGAAAAAAACACGTTACGACGAGAAAAAGATAGAGCCAACTATTTTTCTAAAAACACTCTCGCCTTCTATGGCGTATCTCAATCTGACCAAATTCTCTCCTACTACCCTCACTGAATTTGTGGACGTTGTGGCGAAGCTCCCCACATCCCCCGCTCCTCGTAACCTCATTATTGATATGCGGGGCAACATAGGCGGTTCCTCCGACATTGTCCCCTATCTATCAGGGTTCTTTATCGGCCATAACCTCTATGCTTTTGACTTCTTTACCCAAGGCACCTATACCCCGTTTAAGACCCCCACAGGTAAACTACCTGGTCTTCTTGGTCTGAAGAAGATTATTATCCTTATTGATGGCGCTACGCAATCTTCAGCCGAGCTCTTTACCTCCGTACTTAAGAAATACAACAAAGCCACAGCCATCGGCACCCGTTCAAAGGGATGGGGCACGATTGAGAACACCTTCCCACTTACCGCGAATCTTGAAGGAAAGAGCTACACACTCTTCCTCGTACATAGCATTACTCTTCGCGAAGATGGACAGCCCATAGAAGGGCGCGGGGTGGACCCTGATATAGATATCGGGGACAAAAACTGGACAAAAACCGCAACCGACCTCTTTGAGGACAGCGCGCTCGTAAGATTACTTGAGCAAACCTTCAAGAATCGTCCGTAATTTCGCGGGGTTGGCTGAACCATTGGTCGCCTTCATTCCCTGTCCCACGAGAAACTGCAGAGAGGCAACTTTCCCCGCTTTAAACTCTTCCACCGCTTTCGGATTGTCCGCAATAAGCGCTTCGGAGACCTTCGTAAGCTCGTCGTCGTTGCTTTTTTGAATGAGACCTTTTTCGGTCGCGACCTCCTTGAGCTCCTTCCCCGCAAGAGCGATCCCTTCTCGATAGTAGAGCGCGACAAGCTCTTTGGCACCTCTGGACGAAAGCTCTCCTCCCTCAATAAGGATAACGATATCAGCGAGCACCGAAGCAGGAAGCGCACTTTCTTTCCACCCACCGGTCTTTGCGAGTCCCACAAGGTCACTCAAAATATAGTTTGAGGCGAGCTTCACGAGTGAGGGTTTGTTTTTGAGTGCGAGCACCACCTGTTCAAAATAACCTGCATAGACAGGTTCATTCACAAACAGCTCAATATCCTCGGGTTTAATTCCAAAATCCTTGGCGTAGCGAACTCGCTTCCCCTCGGGAAGTTCGGGCATTTCCTTTTGCAGAACCTCCTTTTTGAACTCGGGAATCTCTGAAATAGCGAGTTTGGGGAGGTCGGGGTCGGGAAAATAGCGGTAATCGTGCGATTCCTCCTTACGCCGTTGTGCAAAAGTCTTCTGCGTATCCTCGTTCCACCCCCGTGTTTCCTGAAGTATCTTTTCCCCTGAATCCAAAAGAGCCTCGTGACGGCTTACCTCATAGGCAATGGCGCGCTCCACCGCGCGGAATGAGTTGATGTTCTTTACCTCTACCTTGGTGCCTAGCTTCCCTGCATCTTTTGAGATGGAAATGTTGGCTTCCACGCGCATCTCCCCCTTCTCCATATTCGCGTCCGAAACACCGAGATAGCGAAGGAGAAGCTGAAGTTCACGCGCAAAGTCTCCCGCCTCTTTGGCGCTTTTGATAACCGGCTCCGTGACGAGCTCCATCAGCGGTACTCCTGCTCGGTTGAAATCAACAAGGCTGTAGTCTCCTCTATCGTGAAGCGATGTCGCAGTGTCTTCCTCAAGGTGCACGCGTGTAATCGCCACGTTTCGCAAAGTCCCCCCTGACACAAGCGGGAATTCGTATTGGCTTAGCTGATATCCCTTCGGAATATCCGGGTAAAAGTAGTTCTTGCGGTCAAACTCGGTAAAGTCGGCAATAGTGCCCCCGATTGCGAAACCTACCTTAATCACGTGTTTTATCGCCTCTTTGTTGATGACGGGAAGCGTCCCGGGGTGTCCCATACACACTGGGCAGATGTTAGCGTTCGGTTTCTCCTCGTCGGGGTCGTTCTTGGAGTTGCAGAACATCTTGGTCTTTGTCTTGAGCTCGGCGTGAATCTCAAGACCTATGGTGGTGATGTATGTATTCATACTTGTTCTGTTACCTCCCCTCCTCGGATGAGGAGGGGTGCCCGTAGGGCGGGGTGGTGTGATTTAAAATTTCCTCAATCTTCATTAAAACACCCTCTAGATTAACATTAATTTCATTATTCCAAAACCGAAGTACGGTATATCCAAGTTTCTCTAAATAGTCCGTTCTTACGTTATCATAGAGTTCAGCTTTTTCCTCACTATGTTGCGAACCATCAATCTCTACGATAAGTTTTTGAGGAGAACAACAAAAGTCTACGATGTACACTCCGATACTATGTTGACGACGAAACTTAGCGCCCATTCCTCTGCCTTTTAGTCTACTCCAAAGAATTATCTCTTGTGGGGTTGCAGAATTACGAAGGTCTTTCCGTCTTTTTTTACTTTCCCTTAGATTATGTACGGTTCGCATGCAATAATAGTAACACCACCACCCCTCAATCCCCTCCTCAACTCCAGAAAACACCACCACCCCGCCTCGCAGACTCGGCACCCCTCCTCAACTGAGGAGGGGATGAAAACTACGCCTTCTGCAAAATTTTTATGAGTGCGTCTCTGAATTTCTTGAGAAGCACATCATCAATCACCGAAACGGCAACGACATGTTTGCTTTTCTTCTTCATCACGGTGATGGCTTTTTTGACCACCTTCGGATCTACGGCGTCGGTTTTAGTGAGTACAATCACCTCTTTCTTATCGATGAGCTCCGGCGCGTGAGCCTTAAGCTCATCACGGACCGTTTTATACGCCTTGAGCAAGCTTTTTTCTTCAAGCGAAATACAATGTATGAGGAGTTTCGTGCGGGCGATATGTCGCAAGAACTTGGTGCCGAGTCCCTTCCCTTCCGATGCCCCTTCAATGAGTCCGGGGATGTCCGCGAGGATAAACCCGTGGAACGCGCCTAGGTTTGGCTCAAGCGTGGTAAAGGCATAGCTCCCTACCTTTGCCTTTGCCGAGGTAAGCTCATTTAAAATAGATGACTTGCCCGCATTCGGAAATCCGATAAGTCCTGCGTCGGCAATAAGACGAAGTTCAATATCAAAGTCTCCCGCTTCACCCTCCTTGCCGAGCGTAAACTGTGTTGGAGTCACATTACGAGAGCTTTTGAAGTGTTCATTTCCAAGACCTCCTTTTCCACCACGTAGGACCATTGCTTTGTCTCCTTCCTGAAGAAACTCAAAAACACGCCCGGTCGCGCGATTGGTCACGACCGACCCTATCGGCACTTCAAGTTCAATATCGTCGCCGTTTCCGCCGTGTCTATTCTTGCGCATACCGTCCCCTCCCCGTTTTGCGGCAAAAAGGTTGCCGAAGCGGTACACCGCAAGTTTCCCAATGTCGCGTACAGCTTTGAGGTATACATCCCCCCCGCGCCCACCGTCTCCTCCGGCGGGACCCATATACTCCTTTCCTTTTTCGTGAAGCCAGCTCTCAATGCCATTTCCGCCGTCTCCTGCCCGAAGGTGTAATGTTATTTCATCAACGAAGGCCATAAAATAAAAATATCTAATTTCTAATTACCTAATTCACCTAATACAATAACCGAATTCTTAATTCTTAGATTTTGACATTGGACCTTTTATTAGAAATTAGGTGAATTAGACAATTAGGAATTAAGCGCTATCTCGGCTAATGCGACCGCTCCTTCACGAGTTTTCGCGACCGCCATAAAACGATTGCGGTGTGCGAACACGGCGTCCGAAACTCCCGTGACCTTCACAAACTCCTCGCCTCGAAGCCCCGCCCAGGCGCTTGGCAAATCTTTTCGATTCTTAAATACGTGCGGATTATCACGAACACAGTAGAGTCTCCACGTGTCGCCTTGCGGATGCACCACATAGAGAGGCTCCGAAACCTTGGCGAGTACGCTTTTCCACGAGTAGTCAACGGGAAGCATAATGAGCCGTTTGTCGGGTGCGGTGAGGACAGCCTGTTCCACCTGTTCTTCTCCCTTAATGACCGCTTTTGCGCGATTGATTTCACGCTCAATAATTCGTTTTGCAAAAAGTATCACCTCGGAAAAATGTTCGTCCGCAAGAGAGTCATCCTCCTCCCATGTCGGAGTAAAGGCTCGCACCATATCGGAAACCTCATACGAGAAGATATCCGTGAACTTTGGAACACTAAGGTCAAAGCCACTGTCGTTCGCGTCAACTGGAGCTACCAAAGTATCATCTACTTTTTGGGCGATCGCTTTGCTTCCGGCGAGCTTTTCACCGTAGCGCTTCCAGACGAGCCCGAATGAGGCGTACGGAATGGTACTTGCACGCACCCCAGCTCCCGAAGGCTGATGGTGGTCAAAACGTCCCTTTTCCTCGTCGTAGATACCGCCCACATCGACGACACAATCCGCATCCGCAATTCGCTTCTCGTCACGGGTACGCACCACGGTAACCCCCTCCTCTGCGAGGAGAATGGTGGCTACGGCAAACACATCGTCTGCGTGGAACTTACCGTCATGAGTAACGAGGATTTTTGACATTCCGCCACTATACCACAAAGATTGAAGGTTGGAAACAGACGCAAACTACCGCCAGGGTGTCGCTTCTCCACCCCACCTCCTGCAATCACAGGTCTGACCTGTGAGTACCCGTTAGTCGGGCTTTTGAAGTAGACGAGGAAGTATATCAAACAGAGCAAAGAGGAGCGCGAGTATGACCGGGCCAGCGAGAAACCCAACAGGACCGAAGAACGCAAGTCCACCAAGCACGGAAAGGAGAATCAGAAACGGATGTATCTTAAGGTCCCGCTCAATAAGCATAGGGGCGAGCATATTGTCTATAAGGCCAACCGCAATCACACCCCAAATCAAGAGACCAACAGCAGAGGATACGCTCCCGAAGAAAAAAAGATAGATGACGGCGGGGGCAATAACAATCGCGGTGCCAACACCGGGGATGAGCGCCGTGAGTGCAGCAAGAGCGCCCCACAACATCGGGCTCGGGACACCAAAAATCGAGAATCCAATACCGGAAAGCACCCCTTGGATAAGAGCGATGGAGAGAGCTCCTTTCACCACCGAGTTCACCGCCATTTCAAACCTCGCCAAAATACTTCGGTCATAGGTGTCAGAGAGTGGTGAAAGAACGATAAGATGCTCACGAAACTTCTTTCCATCGCGAAGAAAGTAGAATACACCAAGGAGCATAATAAAAAGTCCTAAAGACGCCGAGAAGAGCTTACCGAACAGTGAACCTAGATTGTGTACCAGTAACCCAAATCCCTGCTTAAGGAAACCAAGCACATCAAGCGTAAATCCGGGGAAGAATTGCTGCACAAAGCTTTGCATATGGGATACTCCCGTCTGTATAAATCCTTGGTCAAATCCACCGTCCAGCATACTCTGATAAAAATCCTGCGCATCGGTGAACATAAAAAATCCAAAGAAAAGAAGGGGAACCACGATAACTAGAATAATGGTAAGAACCGTGAGTACTGCAGAGAGTATGGAACTGCCACGTGTCATGCGGAGCAGTGCCTCATAACACGGTTTAAAAACAATCGTAAACACGATCGCAAGAAAAAGTGAAGAGATAAACGGCTGGAATATAAAAAAGGTAAGTACCGCCACAACGGCGGAAAGAAAGAGAAAAAAGCTTACTTCAATTCGGGGGGAAGTTGGCATATTATCGAACCACTTTAGATCTAAAGAATATACCGCGAAGCGTTTTGCTTCCGTAATACAGCGCAAAGAAGAAGAGCACCGCGAGGAGCTGATTGACCGCGAAGAACCACCACTCAAGAGGAGAGTTACCCGCCCGAAACATAGATACCGCTTGATATTCAAACACGAGTCCTCCCCCCATCGCGACCAGCGTACACAGTACGACCACAAAGCGGGCAAGTGGACTTAAGAGTCCCGCCAAGAAGCCAACAAGAATAATCATCCCCATTGAGAGAAATCCATTAAAAGGAATGAGGGAATTAAATATGGGCAAGGTAAGAAGCATAATAATCGCACTGACAACAAAGAGCCCACGGATTTCCCTCCCATAGTAGTGTTCGTGGGTAAGATATTCTTTCGCGGAGTTGTAATCAATGTCGGACATAACGTGAGACATTAGATAAACAGAGAGTAGACAAGTAGACACTAGACTTTTTCGTTTTTGATGTCTTTAAGTTCCTTTTCAATATGCTCAAGCTTCTTATACATATCAAGGAGAAGTGCGCCCTCGGCTCGGACTTCGCTCTCTGTCTTTTCCTCTAGCTTCTTCTCGTGAGTGAGCCCTGACAGAATAATGCGGTCACCGATGAAGAAAGAAACGAACAGTCCCGTCATCAAAAGTACCACGGTACTAATTGCCATTGACACTGGCGCTCCAAAGAGTGTGCTCCACACTCCCCCGCTCTTTTCAAACATATCTGCCGTGTGCCAGACCCCTCGCCAAAACATCACCAGGGCCACTCCACCGATAACCCCATAGACAATAGGTATACGAGAGAGCTTCCCTCTCGCGTGGTCCTCAAGCTTATCAAAGAATTTAGTGAGTGATTGCATACACGTGTTAGCCTCTCGCACGTAGAAACTTCATAAAAAGTGTCCCCAGAGAGCCTACAATTGACAGGATAAGAATACCATTAAAGACGAGTCCGAGGAAGGGTACGAGTGAAATAATTGCAAGAAAGAGGGTGCCCAAAAGTATTGGCCGATACGACAATGGAAATGCCGAACGCTTGAAGAGGAGTCGCTCACACCAGGCGCCGAGGAGAATGCCCGCATAACCCCAAGAAAGCACCAAAAGCATGACGAAGAGTGCTCCCAGAATAAGTGCGAAGGGAATCCCCACGACGGTAGGAAGGAGCAAGACGAAAACCAACGGAAGGATGATAACGATAAGCAGACCACGAAGCGTGCGAATCCAGAAATGGGACATCACCTCAAGAAGCATCTCCTCCGTACGTTCCCGAGCGAGCAAGAAGAGCGCGAACGCAAGCGCGAGCATCATAAGCACATTGAGCGAAAACAATCCGCTGAAGAACGCGGTTCCGGAATGCCTACCACCTCCCACTGACTCATCAACGATAACCTTCCCTGTAATAATGACGTTGACCGGAGGCGTTATCTTGCCTTCTTTATGCTGGATAAAATCTCCACCAATACGCGCAGGCTCCGCAAACTTTGCCGTACCCCACAGTTCAAGATCACCCTCGACTGACCCACTGAGGGTCATCTTTCCGGAAAGTACCCTCGCGTTACCTTCAACGCTTCCTTGTATATCAACCGTTCCTCCAATGACATAGAGTGAGCCCTTGATCGTGGCCTTTGGACCAATCGTAATATGGGAGCCGATAGCGACGACATCGTCCGCAACCGCCCCGTCTATGACAATTCTTTCCCCAACGGTCCTGATGTCGTCCCCAATGGGACCTAGAACCTTAATATCCTCACCGAGAAAGAGTGCATCTCCGGAAATCTCGCTCTCACTGAAGATGCTCCGACTGAGAGAGGTTACGTCTCCAGTCACGCTACCCACAAAGGTAGCGGTCCGCCCCATCATATAGATATCATCGGGAGCTTTTTCGGCACCTTTAAGAAAGTAGTCTCCCAGGTGAACAGAGGAGGCAAACGCCGAAAGGGGGAGCAAAAGGGCTATAGAAAAGAAGGCTTTTTTGGACATAAGCATATTGTATACAACAATTTCTAATTGTCTAATTCACCTAATTTCTAATGAAAGGTCAAACACTCAATTTAAGAATTTGAAATTGTATTAGGTAATTAGAAATTAGATAATTAGAAATTCTCAAACTTGAGGCTTACCCTTCTAGTTTGAGTAACTTCCCTTCACGTTTGACGTACGCGAACATTCGAGCGAAGAACCAGAGCGTAAGCACGAGATAGACGACGTTGGCCAGGAACGCGCTTAGCATAAGTGACGTCGGCATACTTCCCGTAGCAATGACGACGCGCATACCCTCAAACACATAGGTTGACGGGAGAAGGTGTGCGACAACTTGGAGCCACTCGGGAAGCGCGGAAACCGGATAAAACACCGCGGAGAACGGCTGTATCAGTATGATAAAACCAAACGCGAGTATCTGCGCCGAGGTGCCGAATCGAAGAATAATAGCGTTCGTGAAAATACCGAGTGACCAACCAAACAAAAAGAGATTGAGTATGAACGGAATGAGATAGAGTCCAAATGCAAAAAGGTTAAAGTGGTAAAAGACATAGGAAAGCGAAGTAAGCACGATTCCCACCAAAAAGATACGCACCACACCGACAAGCACGGTGGCACCAAGAAATTCGGAAAGGCGGAGCGGGGTAACGAAAATATTGAGGAGATTCTTTTCCCAGACTTCTTCCAGAAACGCGATAGACACCGACTTTTGCGACTGGTTCAGGAAGTCCCAAAACACCACGGCTCCGAGGAGTACCGTGATGGCGTTAAAACCCGTGATGTTAAGTTTTTCAATGTACAAACTCAAAAATCCCCACACCAAGATATCCATCACCGGCCAATACACAATATCCATAATACGCGGAAAACTCCTCTTAAAAAGGTAGAGGTGACGTATCAAAAGTGCTTGTATTCGGTAAAATTTCATAAGCGCGACACTAATATACGAATAGAAGAACGAATGACACGAATGAAGAAATCAGGGTTGCACGTTATTCGTGTCATTCGTTCCCATTAGTGGATTCGTGTCGTGTTGTCTTGCGATGGTGAGAAACACATCGTTCAGGTCTTCGTGTCCGTACTTTTTCACCAGCTCCGCCGGCACACCCTCATCTTTAAACTTTCCATGCTGAATGAAAATAACCTTATCGCAAATCTCCTCCACCTCCTCCATATTATGCGAAGTATAGAGAATGGTGACGCCTCGCTCTTTCTTAATACGCATCAGAAGTTGCCGGGTACGATCGGCGATATCGGGGTCGAGCGAAGCGGTGGGCTCGTCCAAAAGCAGGAGCTTCGGATCGTTGAGGAGTGCCTTAGTAAGATTGAGGCGAGTAAGCTGTCCCGTGGAAAGATTGTAGGTCATCTTCTTCAGAAAATCGCGTATCTCAAAAAAATCAACAAGTTCGTCAATCTTCTTCCGCAGATTCTTTACTCCATAAAGCCTCCCGAAGGTGAGAAGATTTTCGTAGACGGTAAGATTACCAGGGAGCGACACATACGGCGAAGAGAAGTTAAGTCCTTGCAAGATTGCCTCTCGTGCTGTTTTGTACTCCTTCCCAAAAATACGAATGGTTCCGCTAGTCGGCGTGATGAGGTCAAGGAGCATTTGTATGGTTGTCGTCTTCCCCGCCCCGTTCGGACCAAGGAGTCCTGTAATCGTGCCCTCTTCAACGGCAAAATAAAGACCATCCACCGCTCGGACCCCGTTAGAAGCAGAGACACCTTGCGTGCCCTCGTGGCTTCTAACGGGGCGGACAGTTCCAAAACTCTTTACCAGATTTTCTACCTCAATTACCGAAGTCATTCCTTCATTTTACCTTGTCCTTCTCCTTTTTTGAAGCGAGCGACGAGTTCCGTACTGGAACGAATCTTTCCCCCCTTCCCGACATTCCACACCGTCTCTATACCAAGCGCACTACACAGCTCCGCTTCGGGATTGAGTGAGGAGCTCTTGTTTTGCGCGTCTTCATGTGTTCGGTCCCCCCCGTTTGCAAAGATATGAGGGTGAATCTTTTTAAGTTCTCGGCAGATACTCCTGTCTGTATCGTCTTTGGTATGCGTGGTGAGCACCACCTCATCAACCGAGGCGAGTGATTCCAAAATTTCTTTTCGGTCTGCTTCGGACATAAACGTAAAACCTTTCTTCGTCAGGAGCCAATTGTCATTATTCAAAATCACCACGAGCCTCTCCCCCAGTTTCTTTGCCTCGTTTACCAGACGAATATGCCCCACGTGAATGGGGTCAAACCCTCCCGACACCGCCACCACTATTTTTTTCTTGGTTTTTGGTTTCATACTTTTTTGTCATTCCCGCGAAGGCGGGAATCCAGAGATTGAGGCATCTCATCCTACTTAAACCACACTAACCGTGAAAAGATTACACCTTTCCCAACCTCTTAAGCGCCTCTAGCGCGTACTCTTTAATATTTGACCAAAGTTCCATCTTCACAATATCCTCCTTGGTACACCATAGACATTCCTCGCTTGCGTCATCCGCGTAGGTGACGGCGGTCTTATCACTTGTTGCTCGCGCGAAATATACGAAGGTAATGTGTTCGTGTGTCGCCGACACGCGATGGCGATTGAGCGCAATGGGTGGAAGAAGCTCTCGTGTATGGTCCTCCCCATCAAAAATCAGAGGGTTTCCGACAAGCTCCACCTCAAGTCCGACCTCTTCCTTTACTTCTCGATGTGCCGCCTCAATCGGATCCTCATCGAGTTCAATGTGCCCTCCCACACTCATCCACTGCTTAAACTTGTCGTGCATACGGAGGAGCACCTTGTCTTTGTAGACAATAAACACCTCAACGGTGAAATCTATTTTTTCGTGAATGTGGGGCATAGAAATGAAGTATGTATTATGAATGATGAATCAAGAGAAGAAAAGGTGGCTGTAAACTTCCGATTTCTGGTAGGCAAACTATTACACCACAAATTTCTCATTCTTTTGTTGAGGTCTAACCTCCGTCACGCTTCAAACGATTCCATATGCTCCAAGTGTCCGCCCGGCCATGCCCACTCTCCAGCGCCGTGCGAGCTTTTGCGCTTGCCCATAAGCACCAAACCGCCCTTAATGACCATCACTCCGAGACCTACTTTGGGCGTTCATTTGGTTGCATATATGTATTTCTTTATTCCTCCTTTCTTAAAGGAGGTGCCCGAGTCTTAGAGGGCGGAGGATTTAAAAATCCCTCCCCCTAACGGGTACTCCCTTTAGGAAAGGGAGAATTAAGAGAAGGCACTACTAATTCCTTCATACCTCGCTCCACTATGTCCATCGGGAGACCAAGTACACTTGCAAGGGTTCCTTCAATGCGAAGATACGGCAAAAGAAGCGGGGATTGCGGGGTGAAGCCTCCTGCGTATTTGTACATCATTCCCTGCGCAAGAAACTCCTCAATCTTTTCCTGCGGGATTTTGGAGAAGAATACCTTTGATATTTCACACTCAAGAATGAACTTTCCTGTTTGTGTGTTCATTACCTGTATTCCGTTCACACACTCTGCCGGATACTCGCTCCCGCTAAAAGTCTCGAGAAACCGGCGTGCCTCGGACAAGTCCACGGGTTTTTCCCGAAGTTCTCCGTTCCAGACAATTACTTGGTCGGCGGTGATGAGGAGTGCGGGTTCTTTAATCTTCGGAAGAAGCGCCTCCGCCTTAGCCTTCGCCAAACGCACAGGGATTTCGTACAAATCTTCATGCCGTATTGCCTTCTCGTCAATTCCCGGAATGAGTATGTCAAAGGTATATCCCGCTTCAGCGAGCACGCTCTTTCTGTTTTCCGATTGTGACCCTAAAATAATTTTCATAAATACTAATCCATCTCTGATACCAATCTGCGAATACCTACAAGCGAGGACACTCTGTTACCACAGGTCTGACTTGTGATTTCTACTTCAGGTGTATCCAATAACGTCGTCTTGTGATGCCATCCGTATGGGTTCGCATATCCTCAAGCACTCCCCCGTTTTTCTCTATGACCTTCGCTGACGCGACATTATCTTCTTTGCACGTCACAAGAACGCTCATAATGCCCAGTTCTTTTGCCTTTGGCAAAGCGAGCTCCAAGATTTTGTTGCCGTTCCCCTTGCCTCGCTCGCTCGGACGAATGGCATAACCGATATGTCCGCCGACTTCTCGCAGATGGTCAGTTAGTCTATGGCGGATATCAAGCCACCCAATGAACTTCTCGTTATCCACTAACCAAAAGATTGTGTGCGGAACATAGCCCTCTTTCAAGAACTTGCCTTCCGCCTCACCAGAAAGTTTCTCCACAAATTCTGTGAAGCTTGTGCTTTCGTCGTAGCGCTTCACGAGGGACAGCTCAATATCCTGTTTTTTCCCTTCCGCTTGCTTGAATTCTTCCATCGCTTCGCGGAAACTTTGCTCATATTTAATTGACGGTAACACCAGTTTCATAATTCTTTGACATTTCACCATTCTCCCTCCTTCGCACAAGGCTACGGACGGGTAAGGCAAGAATGTCAGAATGATTTTAGCTGTACATAGTCTTGCACACCACGGAGCCAGCCACCGGTAAAATATTGTTCGGGTTTGAAAGTGCGAAGCGATACCCATTCGTAGTGTTCGTGATTTTTACCGAGCACGATTTCTCCGCCGTTGTACTGTGCTTCGTACCCCACCGCAAATATCCTGCGCATCTCTTTACTTCCGCCCTGAAGCACTTCATCTCGCTCGTGGCGCATAAATACCACAGGCCTGCCGAGAATGTAGTTTACCCTAGGACCCAGTTCCTCCTGTATTTTTCGCACGACTACCTGCTCAAGCGGAAGCGAAAAGTCACCTGGAAGAAGGCGCCCACCAGGAAGGTCGAAGTCCCCAAAACGGTCTTTGAGAATGAGTAGGTTTCCCTTCCCGTCTTCAAGAAAGACTTTTACTGCAACAAAGTAGGTATCTTTTTCCATGTAGGTTGAGGTCTAACCTCCGTCACGCAGTGCTAGGCTCCGTGGCACTTTTTGTATTTTTTTCCGCTTCCGCACGGACAGGCGTCATTTCTTCCTACTTTTGGTTCATCGGAAGTGCGATGTACATTACCTTGGTGTTTACTGTCGGACTCTTCATCACCCGAGCCAATAAGCTGGGCCTGCTCGTGCACCTCCTGCAGTTTAATCTGTTCCTGCATCACCGGTGCGCCTCCTACATGAGGAAATACGTTCATCACCTGCGCCACGATACTCACTTCCATTTCCTTGAACGTTTTAAGTCCTTCTTTCTTATACTCCACGAGCGGGTCGCGCTGACCGTAGGCGCGCAGGTTCACCGAGCCACGGAGGTAATCCATAA
Source organism: Candidatus Nomurabacteria bacterium (assembly GCA_943349725.1). GTDB lineage: Bacteria > Patescibacteriota > Minisyncoccia > Phycocordibacterales > UBA10002 > UBA10002. The sequence goes on from CALQZP010000009.1 coordinate 13,844, forward strand.
TTTCCAAATGCTCCACCCAGAAGAGGTCTATGGTCTGGAGAATGAGACGCTGTACCGCAGGGTAGAAATCAACGCCAATTTGTTGTTTCTTGGAAGCGATAACCTTTGAGAAGTCAGGTTCAACATCCCTCCCCGCCGAAGACGGCGGTACTCCCTTTGCTAAGGGGGAATAAGAAACGAGTTGAGCGAGATAGCTATCCACTTCTGCGGGGCCACCCACCAAAATCTTCCTTCGACGTTCGTAGATAACCGAGCGCTGATGGTTCAGCACATTGTCGTACTCAAGCACGTGTTTACGCGAATCAAAGTTGAAACCTTCAATCTTGGTCTGCGCGGTTTCAAGCGAGCGCGTGATGATGCGGTTCTCAATCGGCTCGTCTTCGGGAATACCGAAACGCCCCATCATATTCTTGATGGTGTCCGATGCAAACACACGCATCAGCGAATCTTCCATAGATACGAAAAACTGCGTTTCACCCGGGTCGCCCTGCCTTCCCGAACGACCTCGGAGCTGGTTATCAATACGCCGAGCTTCATGACGTTCGGTTCCGAGCACGAAAAGTCCACCAATCTTTTTCACCTCTTCGGAGAGTACAGGCGAAGTTGGATTACCCCCCAGTTTAATGTCCACACCGCGACCCGCCATGTTGGTGGCAACAGTGACCGCGCCTTTTCGCCCAGCCTGCGCGATAATTTCTCCTTCTCGTTCGTGGTTCTTGGCGTTTAGAAGTTCGTGCGGGACACCAACTGACTTTAGATACTGCGAGAGCACCTCGTTCTTTTCAATAGACACCGTACCGATAAGCACCGGCTGACCCTTGGCGTTCAACTCCGCGACTTTTCTCGCGATGGCTTTGAACTTGCCCGCCTCGGTCTGAAATATCTGGTCGTTCTGGTCTGTGCGGTTGATGGGCTTGTTGGTCGGTATAGAAATAACATCCAGACCATACACTTTGTAAAACTCCTCGGAGCTGGTTTTTGCAGTACCGGTCATTCCCGAAAGTTTCGCATACATACGAAAATAATTCTGGAACGTGATGGATGCGAAAGTGCGTGACTCTTTTTGCACTTTCACGCCCTCCTTTGCTTCAACGGCCTGATGCAATCCTTCGCTCCAACGCCTTCCCGGCATCATACGTCCGGTGAATTCGTCCACAATGATAACCTCCCCATTCTTCACGACATATTCTTTATCGAGCTCAAAGAGCGCCTTGGCGCGCACCGACGTTTCCAGGTGATGGACATACTTGATGCCTTTTTCAGTGTAAATATTGCCGATACCGAGCGCCTGCTCCGCCTTCTCAATACCCGTGGGTGTAAGTGAAATAGCTTTTTGCTTTTCGTCCACGGTATAATCGGTTTCGGCCTGAAGCCCACGCGCAATCCCCGCAAAACGCGCATAGAGGTCTTCGGACTCCGAGACAGGCGAAGAAATAATGAGCGGAGTACGTGCTTCGTCAATAAGAATTGAGTCTATCTCGTCCACAATCGCGTAGTGATACCCGCGCTGGCGGAGTTTTTCGGGAGAATATTCCAAATTATCGCGAAGATAGTCAAAACCAAACTCGTTGTTGGTTCCATACGTGATGTCGGCGCTGTACGCTTCGCGCCGACTGCACGGCTTGAGAAATTCATGAACGACTTTGAACGAACCGAGTGTATCCCTCGTTTCGTCAAGTTTTAAGTTATTAGTTTTAAGTTGTCCGTTTTCCAACTTTGAACTTTCAACTTCTAACTTGGAACTATGCAGTGGGTCGTACAAAAAGGAGGAATCATGATTGATAACCCCAACCGTTAGTCCGAGTAGGTTATGAATTTGTCCCATCCACACCGCGTCTCTCCGTGAAAGATAATCGTTGACCGTCACGACATGTACACCCTTTCCTTCTAGCGCATTCAAATACGCAGGGAGCGTGGCGACTAAGGTCTTACCTTCTCCGGTGCGCATCTCGGCAATACCGCGATTGTGGAGTACCTGTCCACCAAGAAGTTGCACATCAAAATGCCGTTCGCCAAGCGTACGTCTGCCCGCTTCGCGCACGAGTGCAAAGGCTTCGGGTAACACAGCATCTAGGGCCTCTCCTTTCTCCAGGCGAGCCCTTAGACCTGCTGTTTTTTCCTTGAGCGCTTCCGAGGTAAGTTCCTTCAACGAAGCTTCAAGGCTGTTAATACGCTCCACAGCACCGTAAAACGGCTTTAACTTAGCCTTAGTATCGTCACCGAATAGTTTCTTTAGTCCTTCAAACATCAGGCAATACTAGCATGAAATAGCTGGTAGATAGTAGTAAGTAGTTAGTAGAAGAAAGTCCACAAAAAACCGCCCCTTTCAGGGCGGTTTTTTGATTTATCGACGGCGCTTGGCTGCCTTCTTGCTCTTCTTGCCCGTCTTGCGCTTTGCGACCTTCTTCTTAGCTTTTTTCTTTGTTGCCATTTTCTTTGAAGAAAAAATTCGTTCGGACGGAATCGAGAACATCATGCGGTCATCGTTGTTTTTCTTCGGTTAGATTAAAAATAGTAATCGACCTCACTAATTATCGCAACAATAAAATATAAATACAATAGATTTTTTTGCAATGTGTGGATAACTAAAAAAAGATTTCTTAATCTTTTTTTACCCCGCACCCCGCATCACAAGTGTGGGGCAAGACTTTAATGCGGGGTCTATTTGCAAGATTTTCTTAAATCTTTTCTTGCCCCGTATCCACGTATTCGAGAATTAAATCTTGATTTCTAATTTCCCGCCAAGTGTAGTAGAAAGCTTTTTTAGAAACGAAAGTGTTGGATTATAATTTCCGGACTCAAGACGTGAAATGGCAGATTGTTTTGTACCAAGTTTCTTTGCCAAGTCTTTTTGCGACATCTTGCTTGCAATTCGCTTTGTAAGAACAGCGCGAATAATGGCATACTCCGGCTCCAAGTTATCATATGCTTTCTTAAATGTTGGATTCTTGAGCCATTCTTTTTTTACATCAGAAAACAACACCGGTTCGTATTTTCCAACCTCTTCGTCCAAAATGTTATAGGTTGCCTTTTTGTACTTTTTCATACATCAATAGTATTACATATATGTGATATCTATGCAAGTTGTTTTTGTCTTTTCCTTGATAACTCCAAATCCCGTTTTGATATTTTAGCTTGTTTTTTAAGGACTATATGTAAAACAACAGCTTCCTGTTTTGAAAAGGCATAGAAGATTCTCACACCCGTTCCTAAACACCTCAATTCAAACAACCCCTTACCTAGACTTTTACTGTGTGGAAGGCTTATTTCATTGCCTGACATTGCAAGTATATCTAAAGCCCTCGCTATATCAGATGCAAAAGGTTCTTTAAAAGAAGAAACTTCTTCAAGAATTTTCTTATTATAAAACGAGATATCCATAGATGGAAAAGTTTCCAGGAAAATAATTATTTCATATGTTGCACCTCCCATTCTACCTCTATCCCCGTCTTCTCTTTCACGTTTGCGATTATTTCTTTCGCGAATGCTTCAATCTCCTCCGAAGACGCTGAACCGTTTTGCACGAGCACAATCGGTTGTTTCTCAAACAGTTTTACATTTCCCTTTTCAAACCCCTTGAGTCCACAAATGTTGTCCAAAACCCACGCAAGAGAAACCTTAATCCGAAGTTCTAAGTTCGAAGTTCTAAGTTCGAAGCCCGGCAAGTTAGGATAGGTTCTTTTCAACTCCGAGAACTTTTCGGTGGATATAATTGGGTTTTTGAAAAATGACCCCGCGGTTCCAAACTCCTTGAGGTCGGGAAATTTATTGGAGCGGATTTCAATCACCCTCTTCCGTATCTCTGATATGGTAATTTCCTTAAGTCTTCGTTCTTGTTCTTCCTTAGAACTTAGAACTTCTAACTTAAAACTTTCCCGTAGGTCTTTATAGGTCAAATTCGGAGTTCCATTCTTCCGCAATCGAAACGCGACCCGCGTCACCACAAAAGGCTTCCCTTCCGCATGTTTAAAAATACTGTCGCGATATCCAAACTCACACTCTTCGCTCGTAAGTTTTTTTATTTCTCCTGTGTTTATATCAAATACCTCCACCCACAAAGTAACCTCTTTCACTTCCGTACCGTACGCCCCAATGTTCTGGATAGGAGCTGCACCTACAGAGCCCGGAACTCCCGAAAGATTCTCAATACCCCAAAGTCCCCGCTCCACCGCCTGTGCCACAAGTCCGTCCCAACTCTCTCCGGCACCTACTGTAACGATGAGAGATTCCTCTAGTCTACGACTACAAGCTTTTCTTAAAGGAGGTGGCTGAAAGCCGGAGGATTTAAATCCTTCCTCCGAAGACGGAGTACTCCCTTTTCCTCCCGAGGCGGATCCGTCCCTTGGCGGAAGGAAGAGAGAATGAGATCCCCACTCAATTCCTCTTATTTCTACCTTTATCACGAGTGCGTTCATTTCTCCGCCTGAAATCAGCATATTGGAACCTCCGCCAAGTGTGAGTATAGACACTCCCTTTTCTTTCGCAAAGGTAACCGCTTCCTGAAGTTCCACGGTACTTGTCACCACGGCAAAAAAGCGGGCTCGCCCGCCAATCTTCATGGTAGTGAACCCCTTTAACTCAACGTGTTGTTCTATCTTTATCATAAAGCATTAGTTAGTCATCGCAGAAAGAAGATAGGCGGGTAAACCGCCAATTTTCATCGTCGTAAATTCTTTGAGAGAAATATGTTCTTGAATCTGCATTGTGTGTGCATAGTAGCCCTCCTTCATTCACTAAGCGCTACGTTAAGTAAGGTATTCTTGAGCATAGCATTTTTTATGAAATAGTGGATAGACCGAAGTAAATTACGGGGGGGTACATATAAAAAAACGCTTGTGTAAAATTGACCGTAGTCAATCACACAAGCGTCTCTTACTCGAATGGAAATTACTATGGATTCCTGCCTGCTTTAATTTCGTTTATATAATGCTCACCCTGCGCTTTGAAATCGGGTTTGAGTTCGATCGCCTTCTTAAGTGCTTTAATCGCCTCATTTCGATTACCACTCGCGAAATACGTCGCCGCAAGCGAGATATGTGTTTGTGGGTTACTGGGGTCTGTTTCAAGTCGTAGCTTTAATAGCGCGATTACCTTCGGGTACTGTTTCGTATCATAGTACGCTTTCACGATGCTCTCGTCTGTACGTACACTTACGTCGGTCGTGGAGGAAAGCAGCGTGTCGACAAGAGTGAGCTCTCCCGCGTAAATTGCCGAGACTGCATAGGTGCGACGGGCACTCGAAAACTCAGGTGCACTCTCAAAGGCTTGTTTAAGTAAGGTGAGCGCCTTGGTATTCTCTCCCATACTCAAATAGGTGCTCGCAAGCTCAAAAGAGGTGGTTTGTTTTGCAGGGGAAGTCTGGTGAGCTTTCTCAAGGTAGGGCAAGGCTTCCGCATATTTCCCGAGACGGTTCAAAAACCCACCCATAAACATATAGAGACGTGTGTCGGTTGGCGCGCGCGCTATCTCACGGTTCATCGCGAGTACCGCGAGGTTTAGAAACTCTTTCTTTATATCTTCCGAAACAGCGGGCGCAGAGACTACCGTAATAGTTGACTGCATCGTTTGTTCTGCCACCTCTTGTGTGCCAAGAGTTTCCTTGGCAATGACTTTCCTATAGAAAGCAAGATTCTCGGTTATACCCTTTGCTTGGGGCCTAAGACCTTCGATAAGGTTGCGCGAGACACTGATGGGACGGACATTCAGCGCATAGATCGCAAACACGACCGCAATGAGTATCACTGAACCCGCAATCGCGGTGGTGTCCTCGTCCTTTACCACTGGTCGCTTCTCAAGGAAGGAGAACGGCCTTCCAAAACGCGTATGCATAAACGCGATGAGCGAAAAGAACAAGATATAGCTCACGAGATTATCAAACACGAAAAAGTTATGGATAACATACGCTCCGAGAAGCCCGGTGAGTATACTCTTCTCTACGAGAGAGAACGACTCGCCACCATCGGTGGGGTTCCCCTTCCACAACAGCCAAATAAGTCCGTAAAATAGTGAAAGGTACGCGAGGAGTCCCGGAAGTCCCGCGGAAATCAGCCAGTCAAAGAAAATATTGTGCGTTCGGTCAAACCACTGCTCTTGAGCCCACATATTTGGATTGTAATATTTATTGAAGACATTGTTGAAGCCCTCTTGTCCCCACCCAAGGAGAGGGTTTTCCTTAAACCCCTGCCATGCCATACCCCACACCATAAGACGTGGGCCAGCTGCCTCAACTGAGATTGAAGCGAAACGTGTCAGTGTCTGATTTTTCCTAATAAAGTCACTGGTGCGAGCCGTATACATACCTCCCACAAGGAGTGCGAGTAGAATCATTAGAACGCCAGCACCTGTGCGGAGCGATTTACTTTGTCTTTCTAAAACTGCGACCAAAAGACTGATGAGAAATAGTCCGCAAATGAGTCCTAGTCCTGAACCACGTGTTGCTGTGAAAATAAGCGTAAAGATTTGAAGAACAATCGCGCCACCATACATCCATTTCACCGGGATAGATGTTTTATGCCTCGCTATCAAAAAGAGTGTGAGAAAAACATGGAAAAGCATGTAACCGGCAAAGTAGGCGGCATTGCCGAAGGTGCCATCAAGTCGTACCCCTCCTTGATTAATCACGATTTTTCCCGCAAGTTGCAATATGCCGTAAATACCCAGGAATGCGGATACACCAACCGACGTAGCGAAAAAGCGGTACCACCACTTCTCGGCATTCAGAACCGAAGACACCACGAGAAAATAAGCGAGGAGATGCGCCAGTATGACGAACCCTTCCATGCGTTCAAAATTGCTCCAAAATGCCTTGAAGGGATTAATCGCGAAGAGATCAGCGACAAAGACAATACCGATAAAGGTCACGACTGCCCAAAAGAGCGGAGACTTCTTGGGCCTAAAGAGTGGCTCACGAAGCGCGAGGAGAAGCCAACAGCCAAAGATTATTTCAGTGATGATGCGGAACGCAAACCCCTTTCCCGTAATAAACGGAAAAAACATGCTCGCACTAACAACAAGCGGAACAAACGGGATTAAAAACACCCCGATTCGTACCACCCACAAGAGTAACTGGTCAGCTGATTTCATAGGAAGCCATCATAACACAACGGTTAAGAAATAAAATGGGGGCGATATCCACGTGTATCTTTGGCTGTTTGATGACTATACGATACCTTTCTTTTTAAGAGATGCACCTACGTTTCCTGCCTGCCAGTTTATTCATGTACACTTGAAGACAACAGGTTACGAACAAAATTAAGATAGGTCTTCGCCACCTCCATGTGATCCTCACCGCGCGCGCCTTGAATGATATACCAGCCACGATAACCGACATCCTTGAGTGTCACGAAATCTGACTTGAAGTCGGTATCACCCTTACCAAGCGTAACAGTCTCTCCGTATAATTGTTTTCGGTCCTTGATATGGATACCAGAAAGATAGGGTGCAAGGAGCCGTAGTGCGAGGTCAGTCGGAAAACCGGAGGCACAGCTGTTACCTAGGTCATAATTAATCTTGAAAAGTGGGTGGTCAACCTTCTTCATAAATGCAAGGAAATTCATTGGTGGGAGCGAGCTCTCTGTTGCGAGAACAATGGTGTGCTTTTCTGCAAGAGGTAAGCATTGTTTCAAACTGTCAATCGCGTCACTAACATCGGAGAGATTCCTCAATTCCGATTGATCTTCCAACGGAACCGTAATACGCAAAATGCCTAGCTCTGCACAGGCTTCAATAAGTCTTTTAAGAACCTGCACACTCTTTGTCTTACTTGCGCCAAAAATCGGGTTGAACATGAGATAGTCGGCCGAGACCGAAGGAATCTCAATATGGTTGACCTGCATAAGTTCCCGTATCCGTCGTCTTCCCTCCTCAAGGAATAGTGGGTTCTCCTCATCGTCAAAAATCCACTCAAGGCCATCAAAGCCTGCTTCACGCGCGAGTGCGAATTCCCTTTCCCAATCGCGCTTCGGAAATGCCTGAATCTTGCCATCTACAGGCGGTACAAGCCTACCCTGTACAATACCTAACTTGGGCTGGGTATTCGTTACCATACACTTA
>CALQZP010000010.1 GCA_943349725.1 Candidatus Nomurabacteria bacterium
TTGTCGCAAGGTTCCCCGGTCTTCTCTATTGTAGAGATACGCCAGGTGTTTGCGTTCCTCAAGGCTTACATGACCGTAGTTTTTTGTGCTGTTCATACAGGTGATTATATGGCTAATCGCCTTGTACTACTTCAAAGGTAGCTGGAAGGCACAGGGCAACGGATATGTTATCCGAAAACGGCTCTGTTGACATGCGGTTGAAAAAAGGAAAAAGGAAAAATATGAAAAAGCTCGGTTTGTTGGTAGTTCTCTCTGTTATGGTCGTTGGTTGTCTGCTCGCAAAGGCAGACATCCTAGTGGAGCACACATGGACGAAGGAGGCGACAATCGCGCCTGAACGCGCAATTATTCCCTGCTTCGGCGTGAAAGTGACGAACACGGGCAAACAGTCGGTTACCGTGTCCTTTACTCTGCAGGCACTCGGCAATTTTGTCGAGCCGTCTGACCCGTACGCATTTGCAAGGGTGCATCTGTATCAAGGCAACTTTCATCACGACCTGTTCCCCCTGATTCGTCATCAATCAATGCATCTGACTGGCCATGTTGGTGCTGGGGAGACAGTTGAGTGTGGTTTTGCGCTTCGAATGGGCTTGGACCTGGCTGAACAGGCCGGTTCAACGATTGGAATTGCTCTCACAGGTGTCCATGCAGGAGTCACGGCCTTTTCCAGCCTGCCGATTCAAGGTGCGATCCATACGGTGAACGCTAGTCTTGAAATCGGCCGCTTGGCCATTTCACGTTCGGAAGCAATTCCAGATGGAAGTGTTCTCGGCCGAGCGCCTGCGCAGTCTTTGGGAGGGTTTCGGATTGATAACGGCTTCGTCGAAGATGTTGTTACCACGACTCCTATGCAGTTTCTTCTGTGGGCAAGCGATAAGAGCGCAGTTATAACTAGTCTCTACCTTGTCGATGAACAGGGTCAGGCGGCTGCAGGTCCGGTTGACGCTCTTCCGTTGCTTGATGTGCTAGGAACAAACGACACGGGCTTTCTAGAATGCATCTTCTCGGATGGAGTACGCATCCCAAAGGGTGGGAGGAATTTCACACTCAAGGGAAAAGTGTCTTCGGCGTCGCACAGCACTATAACAACATGGGCGTCTCGAGCCCAGCTTATTGGTATCGGTCAAGTGTACGGTTTCCTAATTTCCGACGACAATTCGGGAATGTGGTGGGTTCAAGGACCAACCATGACCATCCGCAACCCGGAATTGAAGGTTAGCTTCATCCAAGGAAGCGGGAGCGGAGTTGCGGTAGCCGGTTCTCGGCAGGTAATTCTTGGAGAGTATGTCCTTGACGCGACAGAGTCGAGCGAGGACATTAGAGTGGTAACACTCGGTGGCTCGTATAGCTTCGGTGGCGATGGAGGGGCAACTGACCTCACCAACCTCGGGCTCTATGACGGGGCCACGGCGGTTACCACCGGTTCAAATCGCGTCAATCCGACTCAAACCGGACCACAGCGGTTTACGCTTGACGGAACTGGGATTATCGTAGCGAGAGGCACCGTGAGACACCTTCAACTGAGGTCGGACGTCAGGAGTGGCGTTATTCGGACAATGTACGTGTGGTGCGTAGATTCAACCGTAACATCGGCGGTTGGTCTACAAACCGCGCAAAACGCACTGGTCGCGGTTACCCCACCAAACTCTGTCGCATTTTTGGTAGTGCAGAGTGGCACGGTAACGATTCAAGACGACCTTCGGTCTCCGATACACACTATCGGCGGACGGGAGTTTCGGACTGACGTTGAGCTTCTGGGGTTTTCCCTAACAGCGTCAACGGAGCCGTTTGAGGTTAAATCACTCACCTGTCGGATGACTGGCCTACCGGCAAGTCGTTTCGCGGACATCCTGACGGCGTTTGACTGGTGGTCAGTCAGACTGATGGTTGGAGACGCCCTCGTTAATTTTGGGAATTTTGTACCTAAACTTGAAAACGGCGGGGAAGGAATAGTATCAATCTACTTTGGTGACCTATCCGGACTGATGGTTCCCATAGGTACAACACTCCGTCTGAAAGTTGTCATCGATGTTGATTTATGGCAACGACTGAAGACGGCCGATTCGCTCAAAACCTCGGTAGAAAGTTTGAGGCTTGTCGGATACAATTCGGGGAGGAACGTAGAAGCGGATACCTCTCTCTTGGCCGGAAGCACGGTGACCTTCCGTCGGGTTCCCCTAACACCGAGGATAGGGGATCTTACAGGCAACGGAATCATTGGCCCGGAAGATCTCGATGAGCTGGACTTTCAGCTACAGCACGTGCAGATGCTAAGCGAAAGGGCAGAGAGGGCAGGAAGTACAACTACGCTCATCGCCGAGCAAATCGCCCTTGCACAAAGAATGCCCCAGGGTGATGTCTTCCCCGATTGGAGGATCAACGAATTGGACCGAAACGTCCTGCATCGGTATTTGCGAGGCGAGTTGCTAACTCTGCCGCTCGGAGATGCCAGCTTTGACTGGCGGTTGACGACGTTTGACATTACGCTCACGCGTGGACACATTCTCGGCCGGGCGCCATCGTTCTACTCGCCGTACCAGAGCCGTCAGGTGGACATGCAAGGTGATGGCAGCGTGACCACACTCGATATCAGTCTGATGCGAAGGCTGATACTTGGAAACTACTATAATCCGTAGTTTAGTGTTTGGTAGGATTATTTCACTCCGCAGAAGGAATTCATTCCTTCTGCGGTTTTTTTATTTTCATTTTCTACTATACTACGTAGTATAGTAGAAAAAATTGGAGAAAGATTTAGGCTTCTTTTTTCTTTTTAAAACTCCGAAAACCACGAGGCTTTTTTTCTTGAGCCAGCATTTCAAGTGCGCGGGGAAGTTCTATGAGATACGCGTCGTCGGGAGCCTTGATAGAACGGAAGTCGCCGTCGTGGACGACATAGGGTCCAAAGCGCCCCATGTTCGCCATAATTTCTTTTCCGCTGGTGGGGTGCACGCCAAGCACGCGCGGAAGTGATAAGAACTTGAGTGCGTCGGTAATGGTAAGTGTGGATACATCAAAAGCACGCGGAACGCTCGCGCGATGTAGCTTCGGCGCGTCTTTTTTCTTCGCGGTACCCTTCGAAGCCTTGCGCGAAGTAGGGCCTTTTTCCATTTGACCCACTTGTACATAGAAACCAAAGCGTCCATTGAGGAGGTACACATTTTCTCCCGTCTTAGGGTAGATACCAATTGGCTCATCAGGTTTTATCTCAACACCTTCTGCGCTAAGTGCTCCGGTACAGTCAGGGAAACGATCACAGGAAAGGAATTTTCCACCACGCCCAAGCTTCCACACCATTCCGGCACCACAAAGGGGGCATTTGAATTCTTTCGGGGCAACTCCGAGCGTAGTCGCCTTGTCCAGCTTCTCTTTTGATTTTACGTCCTTATGAAATGGTGTATAGAAATCGGCAAGCGTTTTCGTGTAGTCGCGGGTTCCGATAGCAATCTCGTCCAGCTTGTCCTCCATATCGGCGGTAAAGGTGTCGCTGATATAGGAAGGGAAGTGCTCCTCCAAAAATCCGGAAACCACCATTCCCGTGTCGGTAGGCTTCAGTGAACGACTTTCCTTGGTGACATACTCACGCTGTTCAAGCGTACTCATTATAGACGCAAAGGTGGACGGGCGACCGATACCGCGTTTCTCAAGTTCCTTAATAAGTCCCGCTTCGCTGTATCTCGGTGGCGGTTGCGTCTGCTTCTCCTCGGTCTTGAGCTTGAGGAGCGCGAGCGAGTCGCCTTTCGCTACCCTGGGAAGCTCCACGTCTTCTCCACGCGCCTCGGGGTCGGCTTGAAGCCATCCGGGGTAGGTCAGACGAACGCCGTTTGCGGAGAAATCAGGGATTTCTCCACCCCCTCCTGCCTGAGGAGGGGTGTCGAGTCTTCGAGACGGGGTGGTGGGAGTAACATTTGCCGTCACCTTGGTGCGAAGCATCTCCGCGTCGGGCATTTGGCTGGAAATGGTACGCTTCCAGATAAGGTCGTACAGCTTCTTTTGTTCCGGGTTAATTCCCGCATTTTCTTTTTCAACATGAGTCGGACGAATTGCCTCGTGTGCTTCCTGCGCGTTCTTGACCTTACCCGCGTACACACGAAGTAGGAGAGATTCCTTTCCGAACTTCTTGGTAATCACCTGCGCGATTTGCTGTTTTGCCGACTCCGCGAGATTGGTAGAATCGGTACGCATATAGGTAATAAGTCCCGCTTCGTACAGCTTCTGCGCGACTGCCATGGTGCGACCTGGGGAAAAACCAAGACGCGTTGAGGCGACCTGCTGAAGGGTAGAGGTAATAAATGGCGCTTTTGGCGAGCGCTTTACGCTGGTTTCGGTCACGTCCACAACGCTCCAGCTTCCTTTGTCCCCCGCAGTAACGATGTCGTCAACTGTTTTCTTGTCGCGAGGTTCCTCACTGCAAGTAAGCAAAAGCTTTGCATCCGTTTTTGTTTTGGTATCGGCTGTAATGACCCAGAAAGTTTCGGGTTTGAACGCGAGTATTTCTCGCTCACGCTCGGCGATGATGCGAAGCGCGGGGGATTGCACGCGTCCCGCAGAAAGGCCGTAGCGCACCTTCTTCCAAATAATACCCGAAAGGTCGTAGCCCACGAGACGATCCAGTACTCGGCGCGCTTCCTGTGCCCTGCGCAAATTCTGGTCAATTTCTCTCGGATGCTTGAGTGCCTCTTCAATCGCCTCCTTAGTGATTTCGTGATAGACGGCACGCTTGATAGGTGGCAGTTTTTTTCCAAGCTTATCCTTTAGTATCTCGGCCAAATGCCAAGAGATAGCTTCTCCCTCACGGTCGGGGTCGGTCGCGAGAATAATTTCACTCGCTTTCTTTGCCGAAGCGGATATTTCGTTCACCACTTCCTCTTTCTTTTTGACGATTTCATAGTGCGGAATAAATCCACCCTTGATATCCAGGGCGGTCTTTTGGCTCTTGGGAAGATCACGTACGTGGCCCACAGACGCCTTCACGACATAGTCATCTCCCAAATATTTTCCAATCGTCTTCGCTTTTGACGGTGATTCTACGATAAGTAGTTTGTAGGACATCGCATTAGTAATATTTACCCCGTTAGATAGTCAGCATGCCGGATTTCGGTAAGGATTCTTTAAGGGTTGCACAAATTGTTGATTGAAGCAAGAAAAGTTAGTGAGGTTAACTATCTAACTGGGGACACGAAAGGAAAATCAAAAGCAAATCACATTCACATTTTAGTATCTCTACAGAGGTCAAAATGCAGGTATAGTGATATAAAAAAATGACCGCGGGGATAGAGATCCCCGCGGTTCCGGTGTGACCACGATTTGGACGAGTGCCCTGTGATAGCAGGGAAGCCTTCCTCCTCTCGAGCGTAGCTTTTACGCGCGCGCTCCTAGGCACGTCACAGCGAAATGCTTAACACGCGAATGAAAGAGCTCCAACGGTATGTGTCATTTTTTCGTGCTTGATTTTGAGAGCCAAGATACGAAAGGTTGCATCTGAAAACGGAAGCCAAGATATTGCGCCAGTTTGGTCCCTTCTAAACATGCACACATACTTGAAATTGATTTCAGGCGGAGTGTACAGCACCACATCTCTGAAGTATGCCCAGCCAACTATGTGCCAGCCATCGAGCTCAAGCATATTCCGCGACGCCTCTATGTCACCGTTGTGGAGTTCTCTCGTAAAATCTGATGCCGGTAATTTACGGATGGCTTTTTCTGCTTCTGCGCGACTGATTTTCATAGGTCATCGTGGGTGGTTGAGGTTTCGAATCTATGTGTACCCTAACACCAGAACTCTCCTCTTTCAAGTGAGATGCAGTTCTCCTCCGGTTTCTTTGATGAGACCTTTGAGCTCCATAATGGAGAGCAGGGCGTTTGCCTTGCCGATGGGGATAGCAAACTCGTCAACGAGGTCGTCACGAGACATCGAGTTCTGGAGAAGCTCAATGACCTTTTTCTCTTCTGCCGTGCAGTCGGAGTAATTGCGCACTACTTTTTCACTCGCTTTAAATCCGAGCGCTTCCCGAAGGTCGGCTGGGGAAGTAATCGGTGTGGCGCCCAGCTTAATGAGCATATGTGGGCCAGCGGAAGACGACGAAAAAATGGAGCCGGGCACAGTGAAGACATCGCGGTTGTATTCGGTCGCAAACTTGGAGGTAATAAGGGCTCCGCTTTTTTGTTCGGCTTCAATCACGAGTACCGCATCCGAGAGACCGGCAAGAATACGGTTGCGTTGAGGAAAGCTCCATGCGGTTGCTTGGAATGTCGGCTCAAACTCCGACAAAAGCGCACCACCACTTTTTAAAATCTCTTCGGCAAGCCGTCGGTTGGTAGAAGGGTAGAGGACACTTCGGTCCAGTCCCGAACCTGGTACCGCAACGGTTGGGAGTTTCGCCGTAAGCGCCGAGCGGTGGGCGATAGCGTCAATTCCGAGCGCGAGTCCCGAAACTATGACAACGGGGTAGCCTGCAAGTCCTGCAATCAATGTTTCGGTTACTTCCTTTCCGTAGTTTGAGTATTTACGCGAACCAACGACTGCGAGCCATTTGTAGTCTTCGTCAGGAAGTGTGCCGTCTATATACAGCTTTTTCGGCGGGTCGGTAATTTCTTGAAGCCTCCTGGGAAATTTATTTGGAGATAGTTCCTTCATCTGGTACAGTTTATCACGAAACACGAAAGGATTGACATGAGCACATCAAAAGATTACAGAGTTATCGCGGAGTACCCACGCGTCCTCCACTATTCGGAACTTGGACCAGGGCAGTCACACCCAAATGATTATATACACCCCGAAAATGAAGTCCTGTGTGGTATGTCTCAGGATGAACATGCTTTGGACTTGCAGGAGAAAGTTGAAGGTTGGCACGACGATTTCACCCGAGCAGCTATGATCGTTGTCTCCAAAGATACTCTTCCAGTACCTACGTTGACCGGAGAGGATATCTACGAGTGTGAAGGGGGCGGTCCTCAATAATGAGTGTTTTTCTCGGCCCTTCCCACTTTGTGTCCCACGCACGGCGAGCCACCCAAGGCTCGCCTTTTTTCTTGTCCACCTTTCCGAAAATAGACTTTTTCTATATACTATCTACTAACTACCTACTACTAACTACCTACTTTCTTGTTAGACATCAAATTCATCAGAGAGAACAAAGACTTGGTCGCGATGGCGGTGCAGAAAAAGCATCTCAAGTTTGACGTGGAAGAGCTTTTGAAACTTGACGACGAGCGCCGAGCGCTTCTTCTTGTCGTTGAACAAAAACGTTCCGAGCACAATATGAAAAGCGCGCAGATGTCACGAACTACCACCCCCGACAGGCGGATGCTACTTCTTGAGGAACTCCGGGGCGAAAAAGCTGGGCTTGAAGAGCAGGAAGAAAAGCTCAAGGCGGTGATGGTGAAGTGGCAGGCGCAGATGCTTCAGGTTCCGAACGTTCCCGATATTTCCGTGCCGGACGGCGAGAGTGACCAGGACAACAAAGAGGTCAGGGTGTGGGGAACTCCGAGGGAGTTTGAAACCCCGCCCAAAAACCATATTGAGCTTATGGAGAGCTGTGACCTTGCCGATTTTATTCGAGGCGGAGACGTGGCGGGTTTTCGCGGATATTTTCTCAAGAACGACGCGGTGTTGCTTTCCTTCGCACTCTTTCAGTTTACGCTTGAACATTTCGGGAAGAAAGGCTTCACCTTTATGATGGTGCCCTCACTCGTCAGACGGCAGACACTGCTCGGCACCGGCTATTTACCCCAAGGAGAAGATGACCTGTACAAAACGCAGGACGGGGATTTCCTCGCAGGAACCGCAGAGGTGGCGACGATGTCGTACTTTGCCGAGTCTGTTTTGAAAAAAGAAGAACTTCCGAGAAAGATTCTCGCGTTTTCTCCCTGTTTTAGGCGCGAGGCGGGAAGTCATGGCAAAGATACAAAAGGTATCATTCGTGTTCACGAGTTTTTCAAACTTGAACAGGTGGTGCTCTGTGAAGCGAGCCACGAACAGTCGGTTGCATTTCACGAAGAGCTTACGGCAAACGCCGAAGAGCTTTTGCAGGCACTTAATCTTCCGTATCGCGTCGTTATCAACTGTGGAGCCGACCTTGGACTCGGTCAGGTGAAGAAGTACGACATTGAGACATGGGTGCCGTCCGAAAAGGCTTATCGCGAAACGCACTCTTCTTCGTATTTTCACGATTTCCAAACTCGCAGACTCAACATTCGGTACAAGGACGAGACAGGGAAGTCCCGCTTCGCGCACTCGCTCAATAACACGGCGCTCGCGACACCGCGTATCCTCGTTCCACTTCTCGAGAACAATCAACAGGCTGATGGGTCAATTACGATTCCCGAAGTGCTCCGCAAGTATATGGGGAAAGAAACGATAACCCCGAAGCGGTGAATTTCTAATTACCTAATCCCTAAGCTACGCTGGGACAAGTAACACCTAATTTCTAATAAAATGTCTAATGCCAACATTGAGAATTTGCTATTGGGAATTTTATTAGGTGAATTAGAAATTAAAAATTAAAAATTACTTTATGGCTCGGCATAAAGTCTTACGCTCTCCTCGGCTTGCGCGAAAGGAAAAAAAGAGAAAAGTCCACAAGGTAATTTTCTGGTGCTCTTTTTCTGTGGTGCTCTTTAGTTTGGTGCTGTATGGCTTTTCCCGCCCCGCATTTACCATCACGCACATTGAGGTAAGTGGAGCATCGCGAATTCCTAGCGCGAGTATTACGGAACTAGTTGAGGAGGGAATGAAGGGCTCATACTTCGGCTTCATCTCAAAGGCACATACCCTTTTGTACCCCAAAGCCGAGCTATCTGCAGAACTTCAAAAAGCGTTTCCCGCGCTATCCAGTGTGTCTCTATCGCTTAACAATCTGGCTTCTCTGCATGTCGCGGTACATGAGCGCGAACCGCAGGCGCTCTGGTGCACGGGTGCCTTTGGATGTTTCCTTCTGGACGAGACTGGATTTGTCTTTGCCGTGGCTCCCGAAGGGTCTGACGGACTCTATTATCATCTTGAGTTTCCCGCGACAAGTTCACCCCTTGTGAGGGCAGTTATAACGAAAAGTGCGCTTGCGGACATCATTTCGTTTTTGACCAAGCTTGAAAAAATAGGATTTGACCCCGAGAAACTTATCATACGGGATGGGCATGAGCTTGAGGTGATACTTCGCAAAGGAGGTAGTTTGCTTTTACAAGACACAAACTACGATCATTCGCTCGCGAGTCTTGAGGCACTGCTTCGTGAAGGTGATGTACTTCCGGGAACAAAGGACGCTCTTCGTGTGTCCTACATTGACCTCCGCTACGGAAACAAAATTTATTTTAAACCCCGGTAGGAAGCGGTTAGCGTAGAGCGTTTAGTGAAGAAAAGTTTTTACTGAACGCTAACCGCTATACCCTTTGCGCGGGTGAGCTATAATAGGACTTACGCAATCCGTGTCATTCCACTCAAAAGTGGAATCCAGAGCCTTAAAAAACGGCTCTATACTGGATTCCAGCCTTCGCTGGAATGACAGAAAACAACAAAATGCGTAGGTCCTATATAATAAAAGATGTCTATCGTTAACGACTCACTATGTTAGTACTTCAGTTACCAATCAGTTACTTCTTCTGGCACTACACGACCGCGTGGGGAGACCTACTTCGGCTCTATCGCAATTTTTCCTGGTTTTTGTGGCATTTCTTCTCCATTCGTATTTTGCTCGGAACACTTTTCTCGCCGTGGCATAGACTGCATGAAGGGAAGAGCAAGGAAACCGCGGGGTTCTTAGGGAGCTTTATCATCAATTTTATTTTACGCTTTATCGGATTCTTCGCGCGAACGGCAACCATTCTTTTGGGACTCGTGACGATGTGTCTTTTTTCGGTTGCTTCTCTTGCATTCTTCGCGCTGTGGCCGTTTCTTCCTCTGCTTGCTCTGTGGTGTGTCGTGCAGGGTATTACCGGCCTTGCGAACGTTCGTCCCCTATGAATTACGAATCATTACAGAAGGAGGCGAAGGTCTATAGGCGAGCGCTTCAGTCCGAGAGCGTTATTTCCGGAGCGCATCTTCACACGATTGAACGTGTACTCTGTTTCCTTTCCCTTTTTATCTTTCTGCTTGTGGCGGGGGCACTGCTTTTGCCACTACTTCCTGCAGTCACCCCCTTTATTGCGGAGCTCGCGATAAGGGTGGCGCCCTTTCTTCCGCTCGGTAAGGCATCATTTCTTTTTGTTTTCGGACTCTGGCTTTTTTCGACGCTTTGGTACGGTTTCTTCGCCTCATCCTATTTTAAGGATGTAGAAAATGCTCTTCCCGAGGTGTGGACGCGCTCTCCAGTACTTCATTTTGAGGTGGCACACATCCTGACGAGAAAAAAGAGTGACCCCGTACTTGATTTTCTTTCGTCTCGATTCGGCGTCGCTACCTTCGTTCGTCTTGGACTTCAGGCAGGAGATATCGCCCTCTTTCTTCAGAGTAGAGTTTCTCCGACGAGTGTATTTGAAGTCGCTCCTCCAGAAGGAGAACCTTTAGGTCTTGAGCATTTTGCGAAGGCACTGATGCTCTATGACGACACTCTCCGCGCCTTTCTTAGCTCCAAGAAAATAAACGCCACCGATTTCATCGGAGCAGCGAATTTTGTCGCGCGTATAGAGTCAAACTATAAGAAGCATCTTCGGTGGTGGAGTAAGGACGCTCTCGGCAGAATTCAAGGAATCGGTAAGAATTGGGCCTACGGTGAGATTGTACATCTTGAACGCTATGCCATGCCTATCACGATTCATCCCGCTTTCACCTCCACGGGTAGTGGAGCCTTTGGGAAACGCGAAGCGGAAGAAATCGAGCGTATTTTGGCGCGCGGGCGCGAGTCAAATGTGCTTCTGGTGGCAGAAGAAGGTGTACCCAAGCTTGCTCCCTTGGCACGTCTCGCGAGGCACATCATCGCGGGCACCATCCTTCCACAGCTTGAGCATAAACTCATTTTCATACTTGATGGAGCCGTGTTCGTTTCGGCTATGAAAGAGAAGGTGGCCTTTGAAACCGAACTGCAGAAAATTCTCCGCGAGGCGAGCGGAGCCGGAAATATTATTTTGGTTTTTGATAAGTTTGAAAAGCTTTTTCAGAGTGCACGAACACTCGGCTCGGATGTACTTTCGCTTCTTGACCCATTTCTTACCTCCGAACATGTTCAGATTGTCGCGCTTTCGGAACTGGGCGCCTACCGGGAGATACTAGAGCCCAACCCGAAGATGCGTGAGCGTTTTGAGCGCGTACTTATGGAAGGCGCGGGTGTGACTGGCTCCATTCCGATTTTGGAGGATGAAGCGCTTCACGCCGAGATGAGGGAGGGAATCTTTTTTACCTACCCCGCGCTTCGCACTATTGCGGAGAGCGCGGAGCGGTATTTCTTTGAGGGTATTATGCCCGACAAAGCCATAGACCTTCTCGCCGAGCTTGTTCCCAAGATGAAGTCGAGTGGAAAGCGAGTAGCACTTCCTCAAGATGTACTTGAACTCGTGTCTCGTAAAACAGGTATTTCGGTTTCGGAGGCAAAAGGGGAGGAGCGCACGAAACTCTTGAAACTGGAAGAGGTACTCCACGAGCGGATTGTGGGACAGGATGAAGCGGTGAAGGCGATTTCGGGCGCGCTTCGGCGCGCTCGTTCCGGCATTAGCTCGCAAAACAGACCGATGGGCTCGTTTCTGTTCCTCGGTCCCACCGGTGTGGGGAAAACCGAAACCACCAAAGCACTTGCGGAAGTTTTCTTTGGAGATGAGAAGAATATTGTTCGTTTGGATATGTCCGAGTATCAGGGTGATGATGCGATCTCTCGCCTCATAGGCACCTTTGAAAGTGGAAAGGCAGGAGTGCTCGCGTCACTCCTTCGCGAGCATCCCTATGGAGTCCTCCTTCTTGATGAGTTTGAAAAGACAAGCAAGGAGGTGCACAACCTCTTCCTCCAGATACTGGACGAAGGCTTCTTTACGGATGTTTCGGGAAAGCGAGTCAATGCTCGCAACCTCATTATTATCGCGACCTCAAACGCGGGAAGCGATGTCATATGGAATATGAAGCAAGAACTAGGGGACAAGGCAAAGGACATTGTGATTACTGAAATTATTAACCGCGCTATTTTTAAACCCGAACTCTTGAACCGTTTTGACGGTGTGGTGCTGTTCCACCCGCTTACTTCCGCTGACCTCAAGGTTATCGCGAAATTTCAGCTCCAAAAGCTCGGAAAGCGCCTCAAAGAAAAAGGACTTGAGCTCGTCATTACCGACCCGCTTCTTGATTTTCTCGTTTCCGTAGGACAGGACCCGAAGTTTGGCGCTCGCCCCATGAACCGTGCTATCCAGGAAAAAGTAGAGCAGGTCATTGCCGAGAAAATGCTCCGCGGAGAGCTTGAAGCAGGCTCAAAAGTGGAGCTTTCTGGCGACGATTTGAAATAACGCTCTTAAAAGATGGTATAAAAAAACGGCGTAGGGGGTGCCCTCGCCGGTTTGTGATGCAGTAGAGCTTCAGCCCTCTCGGCCTGCTCGCACTGTGCCCTTCGAAAATGTGACCTTTGCCTTCCAGAGGTTTGTTCCACGCCAGACGGGCACGAGTGAAGTGACTTCCCATCCTTGAACCTTGGCGACGTTTTTGACGGCCCTTTCAAGTTCAGCAATGTCCTTAAACGGGAGGTGCTTTTCTGTACCTTCCTCCACTTTCATGATTTCCCCATTGCTACCTTGACCCGCGCCAATGTATTCGAATTTTTTTGGTGCCTGTAATTGTGGCAGGGAAGGCGAAGTTGTTCGTTCTCGCTGTGGCGAGAATAACCAGACGAGATTTCCAATCAAGGAAAGGCAAAGGACCAGCAAAAGAATCGGATTTACTTTCATATAGAAAAAGGACAAACCGTGTTGTGTTTCGGTATCTTTCCCGCAGGCAGAGAGAAAGCCAAAAATACATTAGTGTATTTTTTCGCATTTGTCAATGTTCCGCTCGTGCGGTAGAGTATTCAGATGGATAACGGATTTTGGGAGAAGCTCAAGAAGCCGATTATGGTACTTGCGCCAATGGCAAACGTCACCGACGTGGCTTTTCGGCGGATTATCGCGAAGTACGGCAAACCGGATGTAATGTGGACTGAATTCGTGTCCGCTGATGGGCTGATGAGCGCCGGACAAAAAAAGCTTTTGGTTGATTTGGAATACTCGGAGAGGGAACGGCCGATTATCGCACAGCTTTTCTCCGGTAACCCCGAGAAGATGTATGAAGCCGGAAAACTGGTTAAGAAGCTCGGCTTTGATGGACTGGATATCAATATGGGTTGCCCCGACCGCTCCATCGAAAAGTCCGGCGCCGGCGCCGCCCTTATCAAAAACCCAGCACTCGCGCGGGCGGTTCTTCGTGCAGCCAAAGAGGGAGCGTATCCGCTTCCCGTGTCGGTCAAAACTCGCCTCGGCTACAACAAGGACGAGCTTCTAACATGGCTCCCCGAGCTTCTTGCGGAAAATCCTTCCGCGATAACACTCCACGCACGAACGCGCAAAGAGATGTCAAAGGTTCCCGCGCACTGGGAGCGCATTAAGCGAGCCGTGGAAATTCGGAACGAACTCAAAAGTGAAACGCTGATTTTGGGCAATGGTGATGTGATGAGCATTGAGGATGCTCATAAACGTATCGCCGAAACCGGAGCCGATGGCGTAATGCTCGGTCGCGCCATCTTTGGAAATCCCTGGCTGTTCGCTTCTTCTCATTCTCCCTTTTTAAAAGGGAGTACCCAACAGGGTGAGGGATTTAAATCCTCCACCTCGGAAGACCTCGGCACCTCCTTTAGGAAAGGAGGAATAACTCCGACACCATCGCAAAGACTTAACGTGCTAGTGGAACACACAAAATTGTTTGAGGAACTACTTGGAAAGCATAAGAACTTCGCCATAATGAAGAAGCATTTTAAAGCATACGTGGAAGGTTTTGATGGTGCGAAGGAACTTCGGGTGAAGCTTATGGAAACCGAAACTGCGGGAGAGGTTGAGACGCTGGTGCAGGAATTTCTAGGCAGAGAAATCGGTACTCAACTCTCATCTTAAAAAAAGAATAGTAAGTGGTGTGGGTCTACGACCACTGCTCGCCTACGGGCGGTTCAGGTCTACCGACCACTGCTCGCCTACGGCGGTTATCCACACCCCCTCTTGCACCGAGTATCTGCGCGCGTAGCATAAGGAAAGCGCTTGTTCTCAACAAACCAAAAGGGCGCACCCAACCATCAACAAAAGAAAAACCGTATGTCCTGCCCACTTCGCACACAGCTCAACAAAATGCATCTCGGACTTTCGAATGAGGTTGACCTCCTCATTAAGGTCTGCGGACAGCTTGCCCTCTCCAAGGAGCAAAAATTGCACCTGCTCGCCAAGGTTTTCTACGACCCGGATGCACTGCTCTATTGGGCAAACCTTTATCGCGAGGACTCCCAAAGGGGTGAGCAGTATCTTGTGTGCATGGCTCCGCTACGAAGCTTATTGCAAACGGAAATCATCTCCCGTAAACCATCTCCCATTGGCTTGCGGGCCACGATCAAGGCTCAATTTTTGCGGGTGGTAACACCCCTTGCTCGCGCCATCGGCCTTATGTAATTCTGGCCGACTCTCTCAACCAATCATGTCACGGCAGTTCGTGACATGATTTTTTCTTTTCGTTTCTTCCTCCGACCGTTCTCGCGGGTCGTTTTTTTGTATAGAATTCGGTATACTACGGTGCATGAACGACCCCAATAGAATTTTGGGGATGTTGGGTAAGTCACCGTCTCGGTATTCAACGGAATTTTTTTAATTTAAAACTCAGCAGATTATGAGTGAAAATCCTAACGGGGCAAGCGCAGTGTTGTACCGCAAATATCGCCCGCAGTCCTTTAAGGAAGTCCTGGGGCAGGATCATGTCGTGGAAGCGCTTCTGGGTGCTATCAAGCTGGAGCGTGTCGCGCACGCCTATCTTTTTTGTGGTTCGCGCGGGACAGGGAAGACCTCCGTTGCCCGAATTCTCGCAAAGGCACTCGGCACGAGTGAAAGTGACCTGTATGAAATAGACGCGGCGTCCAACCGCGGTATTGATGACATCAGGCTTCTTCGCGAGGGAGTTTCTTCTGTGCCGTTTGAATCAAAATACAAAATATATATCGTGGACGAGGTGCATATGCTCACCAAAGAAGCCTTCAACGCACTTCTCAAAACGTTGGAAGAGCCCCCTGCACACGTTATCTTTATTCTCGCTACAACCGAGCTTGAGAAGGTGCCGGAAACCATTATTTCTCGTTGTCAGACCTTTACGTTCAAAAAGCCCACTCAGACCATTCTCAGGGAAGTAGCGGAGCGTATCGCAAAAAAAGAAGGGTTTGCGATAGAAGCTCCCGCTTCGGAGCTCATCGCGCTTCTCGCCGACGGCTCGTATCGCGATGCACACGGCATTCTCCAGAAGGCGATGGGTGCATCGCGCGATATGAAAATCACACTCGCGGAAGTTGAGCGAATTACCGGCTCACCAAAGGGGGTTCTTATCAACTCGCTCATTGACTCGCTTGAGAACAAGGATACGGCGGGAGGACTTTCTTCGATAGGGAAAGCGGTGGAGCAAAATGTAGATATGAAAGTATTTAGTAATCTGCTTCTCGCAAAACTTCGTTTTGTACTGCTCCTCCGAAACGCACCGGATATGGAAAAGGGGATACGGGACGAAGTATCCGCGGAAGATTTTGAGTTTTTGAAGAAACTGGCGACGACAAAAGAGTCTCGCATCACTTCCGCCGTCCTTCTTGAATTTTTAAATGTCTACGACCTCATCGGCTACTCGGCGCTTCCACATCTTCCGCTTGAACTCGCGGTCATCAAACTCTCTGCGTAAATTTAAGGACTACGCACCTTGCCCCTTTTGACTGTCATTCCAGCGGATGCTGGAATCCAGTTCTTAGGCGTAGTTCGTATATAAAAAAGAGGCCATCGGCGGATCACCTCACTTAGGTTCCGATGGCCTCAATGGGATAGTCAGGGAAGAACGCGAATACGGTCGGCCGTCGTAGGTGTGAATGGGCTACGCGCCGAGGTCGGTTGAGGCAAACCCATAGTTGGGCCATATTTGATTTCTGTACCATGATATACTATGACGGTATAGTATGATCATAGTTCATGCACGAGATACCGCTAAAACAAAAGGCGATACAGTTGCGAAAACAAGGTCTCACATACTCCGAGATGCTGAGAGACATTCCTGTTGCTAAGTCCACACTCTCCCTATGGTTGCAGGATGTTGGGTTGGCCAAGAAACAAAAGCAGCTGATTACCGAGAAAAGAATTGCTGGTAGACTGCGGGCCATCGAGTCCATACGGAGAAATAAAATAAAAAGAATTAAAGATATAAAGGACTTAGCACGGAACGAAGTGTCATCACTGATTCAGGATCCATTTTGGTTAGCTGGAGTGATTTTATACTGGGGTGAGGGTTCAAAAGAGCATGCAAAAGCCTGCCCGATAAAATTCACCAATATGGATTTGTCTATGCACACACTTTTCTTGAGGTGGTTGCGAAAGTATCTGTCGGTGGCTGATGAAGATTTGATATTTGAGCTGTTCATCCATGAACGAGCGGATATAGAACGCGCTCAAAGATATTGGATGCAAAATCTTGGTTTTTCCAAAAACAAACTAAGAACTTATTTTAAAAAACATAATCCAAAAACAAAGCGCAAACGAATTGGCGAGAACTACTACGGAGTGTTGGCTACGATTGTTCGTGGAAGCATACCGCTCAATCGTAAAATTGCGGGATGGGTAGAAGGTGTGATAAAGTACCTTTGACAAATTAATCATTGCGGGGTCGTCTAATGGTAGGACACGAGACTTTGAATCTCGGTATGAAGGTCCGATTCCTTCCCCCGCAGCCACCAATCAAAATATTTTTGATGTACTGTACCCATGAGTAAAATTACACCTTATCTCTGACGGAAGTTAGACCTCCCTCGTGCAGAATAGAATCATAAATTTATGAATGAAGTTATAGTTGTAAATGAAGAGGATGAAATAGTTGGCACAATGCCAAAAGATGAAGCCCATAAAAATGGTACGCTCCATCGTATTGCTGTTATTTTTGTTGAAAACTCTAAAGGCGATATTCTTATTCAACACAGGGCTGATGGTCATCTTGATCATTCCTCTGCGGGGCATTTGGACGTTGGTGAGTCGTATGAAGACGGAGCGTATAGGGAACTTGCTGAAGAACTTGGAATTAAGGGAGTCAAACTTAAGTATATTGGTCATGGTATGACTAAAAATGAGATTTACCAGGGCGGTAGAAAGTCCTCTCATCTATTTGATATTTTTAGTTGTGTTGCTGAACCTCAAGAATTACAAGTTGATGAAGTGAGTAGTGTATATTGGGCGAACCCACAGGATGTTTTGTTAGATATGCAAGATGAAAGAAACAAACACAAGTATTGTGGCGGATTTATAGCATCATTGCCGATATACTTGGAATCAAGAAAATAAATAACATGAATAAAAAGGATATTGTTGCATGTAACGAAGGTCCGACCTTCGTCATTGGTTTATGAAAAAGATCGTAGCAATCGGAGGCGGTGAAATCGGAAGTCGTGGATGTCTGGTAGAAACCACCAAAATCGATAGAGAGATTATCCGCCTGACGGGCAAAAAGAGACCACGGGTACTTTTTATTCCCACAGCGAGTTCTGATTCAGACGGCTATTTTGAGACTGTGCAAAAACATTTCGGAAGACGATTGGGGTGCAAAGTAGACGTGATCCGTGTGATAAAGGAAAAGCTTTCTCGCGAAGAGATCGAGCGAAAAGTGATGTCTTCTGACATTGTGTATGTAGGCGGTGGAAATACTCTGAAAATGATCCGAGCATGGAAATCATGCGGTTTAGATACCATATTAAAGAAGGCTTGGAACAAAGGCATAATTCTTTCCGGTCTTAGTGCGGGATCAATATGTTGGTTTCGTAGTGGAATTTCGGATTCCAGACGATTAAAAGATCCCGATGCTGAGCTCATCAAAGTCAGTGGACTGGGGTTTATTCATGCTACGCATTCTCCGCACTATGATGTCGAAAAAGATCGTCGTTTGGGATTGAAGAAAATAATGAAGAACACTCCTGGCGTCGCTATCGCTATAGACAATTGCTGTGCAGTCGAATTCATCGATGATACATATCGTGTCATTGCCTCAAAACCTTCTGCAAGGGCGTATAAAGTGTATTGGGAAAAGGGTACTTATTACGAAAAGGAAATAGTAAAACAAAAAGAGTTTATGCCGATATTTCACTTGTTGGTGAAATAGTTGCGGAAAATATATACATAGACTAGTATAAACATTGGAATTGAATCGAGATACTTATTCACATCGAATAAGACGGTTTAATTTGCTCACCAAAAAAAAGACCATGAAGACTCTGCTTAAAACACCTCCGTCGCTCGCCCGAACGGGTTCACTAGGTCCCCTCAGCGAACAGGTGATTCCTGCAATGCCGGGCACAAACTATGTCTATTCGTCCACCTTTACGGGCAATCGGCCACTCTATGCGCTCCTGGATTGCAAGGCGAACAAGTCCCGTGCCCTTATTCATGCGGGCATACTCGGACGTGAAGTCCACCTGCATTTCGCGTTCGAGGACGCCACTCGCGCCAAGGTCTCTTCGATCAAGGTGGCCAAGACCGCCAAGTTGCTCGGCGACGTCAATGCTGAATTCGACGAAGTCTTCGTCACTCCCGCTGACATCGCAATCGAGGATTTCTACACCCTCAGTGCGAGGCGCAATTCGAAGAAGCTCATCGAGATTTGTCAGGTTGCTTGCCAGCAGCGCAAAACCAGCGCCCTCGTGGTTCCTGGAATGATTATCGCCGTGCTGACTAGTGGCCACAAGTACGGCCTGTTTCTGGCAAAGGAACTCACGCCGACATCGGTCAGCATCGACGCCTACCACATTTGGGCACCGTAACCACAGTCAGCGTATTCGCATAAGCCATCGAGAGGGAAATCTCCGATGGCTTTTATTTTCAAAATGTTATGACGGAGGTCAGACCTCCGTCATATGAACCTATGGGTGACCACATTATTCTAATCGGTGAAGTTTTGGTAAGTTCTGTTAATGAATCTACAAGACCGATAATTTACAGTGGTGGAAAATATTGGAAATTTGGAGAAAATATTAAAAAACCTGAGCAAGGAGTTTTAGATCAA
>CALQZP010000011.1 GCA_943349725.1 Candidatus Nomurabacteria bacterium
AAGTATTATTAATGAAAACTGGCGTTGCGTTAAAATATTGAATCTAGCCTCCTTCCGCTGGACTTTCGCGCATAATTTCGTATACTAGAGCTTATGAACAAGAAACAAAAACACGCGATGAAGAAGCAGAGGAAGAAGCATGGCAAGAAAATCTCGGTTCGTCATCGATAGCTACTACGAAAAACACCCCGCACAGCGGGGTGTTTTTTGTATCATGAAGAGGAGGACGTGCCGTGATATACTGGGCAACTATGATACGTGAAATGCCCACAACTCCTGTTGATGACTCCGAAGAAGGAGAGGGTTTCTTGGCGGGCGCTGAAGAACGACGAAAAATCGGAGAACTGTCCGATTCGTATGAAGGACCTGGCGGTCCGGAGTTTTATCCTGCGCAAAGCACGCAGACAATTCTCGACAGGCTCAAAACTCCCCGTAATCCCGACGAAGAGGTGAGAGTTTCAGAGTCTCGAGTAAGAGTTCAAGGGGACCTTAAGCACGTGAACGCGCGTATTGAGGAGCTGGAGGCACTTGGGGCAGTTCGCGGGAAGTTAGAGATACCTCCCGAAAAAGGAGACACCCTTGAGAAACTTAAGGAGGCAAGGGAAAAACTGGAGGAAGACGCTGAGCACATTGAGCTCGCTTCAAAATACAATTACACACTGGGTGAGTTTGGTGACACCTCAAAGTTTTCCAGTGACGATATCAAGCATATCTCGGAAACGGGTAAAAAGAAGGACGGGACGCATCTCAAGGATAAGCACGGCAACGAGATTAAATCAGATATGGCGAAGAAGCTCGCGCATCACTATACAACGGGAGGGCGAGGTATGACGTGGGGGAATGCAATGGAGTTCCGAAAGATTGAGGAGGTGGCGGATAGGGTGATTGGCGACATCACGGACGCGGTAAAGGGTGTTGTTGGGCTGGAGAAAGATTAGAAATAGTTTCCGAAGTAATATTTTTTATAGCGAAACGGTATTACTAGCAAGGGAAGTCCTTCATGTCATGGAAGCTGATATACTTGTGGTGTGTATATAAAAGTACATGTTGTCACAGAAAGTAAGAAAGAAGTCATTGCCGAAAAGGATGACCTCATCTATGTTTCGGTGCGAGAAAAGGCGGAACAAGGTCTTGCCAATCGGCGGGTGCTTCTGCTTCTCAAGGGGAAGTTCGGCAACAAAGCAAGACTACGGATAGTGAGCGGTCATCACTCTCCACACAAGATTATTTCAGTAGACTAACCTCTTTATCACTATGAGATTAAATCTTAAAGCAACCAATATCACCCTCACGGAAGATATCCGCGCTTATCTTGATAAGCGCCTGCAGAGTTTGGATAAGCTTATTTCCTTCGATGACCCAGCGGTAATGGTGGATGTGGAGCTTGGGTGTACGACCAATCATCATCAGAACGGTGACATCTTTTTTGCCGAGATAAATATTCATAAGGGCAAGGACACCTTCCGTTCGGTCTCCAACCGCCCCGATATTTTGAGCGCGATAGACGATATGCGTGACGAAATCGCGGGAGAGCTTTCCGCGCGGAAGGGGAGACTCATCTCGCTTTCTCGCCGTGGCGGGCAGATGGCGAAGGCGCTCCTCAAGGGTGGCTACGACGGTATGGGGTATCTCGGCCGTCCCGCGAAGGCAGGGTGGAAGTATATGAAGCGATTAGTCGGTAGAAAGTAGACAGTAGCAAGTAGAATAAAGCTAGCGTATAATTCTCTTTCGTCGAATCTACCTTCTACTTACTACTAGCTACTAACTTTCTTTGTATGGATTTATCCAACACATCACACAAGCTCGGGCTACTCGCCGCCCTCATTATTATTGCCGTGCTAGGATACTTTTTTATGAATGCAAAGGACACCACAAAGAAGAGTACAGAGGAGGCGCAAACGGTAAAGACCGTTGCCGAAGTCGCCGTGCCTGTAAAGACGCAGCCACCGGCCGAAGTTACTCAGCCGAAAGTAGCTCCGACAGGCGCGATTTTGAAGACCAGTCTCGGAGATATTGAAGTTGTGTTCTTTGGAAAAGAAGCTCCAAAGACTGTGGAGAACTTTACCAAGTTGTCTGAGACAGGATTTTATGCCGGTACCAAATTCCATCGTGTTATCAAAGGTTTTATGATTCAGGGAGGCGACCCATTTTCAAAAGACGACGCACAGCAGGCGCGCTGGGGGACCGGAGGTCCGGGGTATGCTTTCGGGGACGAAATCAATCCAAACAAGCTGGTGAGGGGAGTGCTCGCGATGGCAAACTCGGGTCCAGGTACCAACGGAAGTCAATTTTTTATCGTAACCGCGCAGGCGACACCGTGGCTTGATGGTCACCACACTGTCTTCGGCAAAGTCGTAAAGGGAATGGACATAGTGGAGAAAATTGAGAATACCGCCATCGGCCCGAATGATGTGCCAAGAACACCGATGGTCGTAGAGAGCATTACGCTAAAGTAACTCCCCTGTACGTTGTGTCAAAAACTCCCCGCGGACGACCCCGTGGGGAGTTTTTTGTTGCCAGAATGTAAAAAATCAGATACTGTTTTTTCGGGCAAGATGAACACCACAAAGAAAGAAACTTATGAGTACTCAAAGATGTTGGGAATCTGGTGAAGACATGTTTTTTGGTCTTTACATGCGCGAGGTCACAAGGACAACGCTTCTCGGACCCGAATCAGAGAAGGCTCTGGCTACGCTCGTGCAAGCGGGGAACTCGGAGGCACGAGAGATGTTAATTATCGCTAACCTTCGAATGGTGGTAAAAATCGCACGTGGCTATCAGGGTTTGGGGCTGTGTCTTATGGACCTTATCAGTGAGGGCAACATAGGGCTCGTGAGAGCTGTAGAAAAGTTTGACCCGCATACGCATAAAGGCGCGCGATTCTATTCGTATGCCTCACCGTGGATTAAACAGGCCATTTTGCGAGCAATTGCAAATCAATCGAGAACAATTCGGCTTCCTGTTCATATGGTAGAGCGTATGTTGCGTTTCGATCTGGTAACTTTACGCCTTCGGGATGAACTGGGGGTTGAACCTACCGACGAGGAGGTGGCCGAGGTGCTTGAGATGACGACCAAAAAGGTTTCGTGGGTTAGAACAAGCAAGACCACGATGGTCTCACTTGATGCGCAAGCGAGCGAAGACAACACGAGACTACGACATGAAGATGTCGGGGACTCAAAGCTAGAGCACCCCGCAGTTCTTCTCGATTTGAAACACCGTCTTGAGACGCTGATGGATGCGCTCAGGAAACTCCCCAAACGTCTCAAAACGATTCTTATGTATCGTTTTCTTGCGGAAGAACCGCTCACGCTCGCGGAGGTGGGAGAAAAGTTCAAATTCTCCCGCGAGCGAGCACGGCAACTCCAGAAGGAGGCTCTTGAGATGCTTCGGATATGTCTCACCAGTAATGGGTGGGGCAACGGCGAGCCGCCTTCCGTCCTCAAAGAAGATAAGTTGCGACGGCGTGAACGCAGAAGTTTGCGGCGACCGTATTTGCTTCGAGGATAAAGTATTCACGTCTGCCAGTGGCTATCAGCCACTGGCAGTTTTTATGAAGAGAGAGCTCCAGGCAAAGCACCTGTAAACACTATTCGCGATGAAGCCCTCGAAGAAACTCCGCGTAGTCCATCTCCTTTTTTCCTTCAGGTACCACGCGAGTAATCGCAAGTTTGTCGCCCTCCATTTTTGCATCTTTGGTGCTGACACGTATCTTTTTTCCCGACTTTTCCGTAAAGAAATACGTCCCAATAGAACCTTCAAATGCTTTTATTTTAAGGAAATTTTTATAAGCATCGCCCGACATGTCCAGCTCTCCATCCGTCTTCTTAAACTTTCGTGTATAGGTCGCTTTGCTGTGGTCTTGAGGCTTTGCTTCAAGCTTTCCGTTTACCCAATCGGGAAGAATGTTTGTCAGCAGTTCTCCGGCTATTTGGTTTGAGACCTTTCGAAGCTCTGTTGCGGTGGGAGGCCAATTCTGAATTCTGAATTCTGAATTCTGAATTCTGCTTTCCGCGACAACCGGTCCATGATCCATCTCTTCGTCCAGAAGCAAAATGGAAATACCGGGATTTCGGTCGTCCTCTAAAATTTGATGTTCTATTGGCGAGGCTCCACGATATTTGGGGAGCAGGGAATAGTGCACGTTGAGTGAACCGTGTTTGGGGAGCGCGAGGATTTCTTTTGGGATAAGGCTTCCGTAAGCAACGACGATAAAAAGCTCGAAGCTCGAAGCACTAAGCTCTAAGAAGAAAGCCGAGTCCAGTTTTTCAGGTTGGAGAAAGGGGGTATTGTGCGCGAGTGCCCAGACCTTGACGGGTGGGGGAGTTAGCAGAAGTTTTCGTCCTTGCGGTTTGTCGGGGGCGGTAACGATAAGCGAAGGAATAAACTTCTTTGCAAAAAGTGCGTCAAGGATTTCTACCGCTGGCTCGGGAGTGCCGAAAAAAACAAAAGGGAATGAAGTATGAATCATGAAATATAAAGAGATGAATTATGAATGATGAAATATGAAGAAGGGATGGGCACTAAACCGGATAGTGATTGACCCATAGTTCTTAATTCTTACTTCCTAACTCATCTTCCCCGGGCATTTCTCGCAGGTTGGTCGCCTTATCGATAAAGAGTATTCCCTCCAGATGGTCGGTCTCATGCTGGAAGATTTGTGCGAGAAGTCCTGACGCGCCTCGGGTAAAGAGCACTCCATTTTCATCGTAGGCGGTTACCGTTGCCTTCTTTGACCGCTTAATTTTCCCATAGAGCGGACGAACCGAAAGGCAACCCTCATCAAGTACCGCCCTGTCCCGCGAGAGTTTGGTAATCACCGGATTGATGAAGGTGAGATAGCCAGCCGTTTTCTTGAGTTCAGCCCTATTTCCCATCATTCGTCGTTCCTCAAGCCCTGAAGGGAAGTTAAGTGCTCCTTTGGATACCAAAAAGATGCGAAGCGAAACTCCGATTTGCGGAGCAGCAATAGCGACCCCGTCGTCTTGAGTAGAGAGCGCCAAAGCCATATCCTTCAGGATTTTCTTGATTTTCGCGCTTGAAATATCCTTCAGCGGGACTTCCACAGCCTTCCTCCGAAGCACGGGGTCTTCTTTTTGAACAATGGTAGGTACCATACGCATAAGGATACCAGAATCAACTTAAAAATATAAGTTTTACTTTTTTACTCGTTTACTTTTCAGAATACCGAAAAACTTCTTACTAAAGCTATCACCACTTTCGCATTCTTTGAAAAACCAGTAGAGGTCGCCCATTTTGACGTGGGCGACGAGGCCGTTTATCTGTCGCCAGATAACCGGCTTAAATTTTGTCCCCACTCGCTCCAGGTTTATCTTGTCCACGAATTGCTGGATAATATCCTGTCGCTCACTGGTGATTTTGAGCGGTCGCGACTGCTTTTTGAGGTTTTCAAGATAATTTTTTGGGAGGTCCATAAAAGCAGTATGACAAAATTCACCTAATTGTCTAATTTCTAATTCACCTAATAAAATATCCAATGCTCAATTTGAGAATTTGAAATTTTATTAGAAATTAGGTGAATTAGGTACTTAGAAATTCGCTCTTTATTCTTATAAAGAGCGGAGTATCTTTATCCTCGCTCCCAGAGCATTCAGCCGTTCAATAATACTCTCATACCCTCTACTGATGCTGTAAATGTTGCGAAGCACCGACACACCTTCAGCGCCAAGCATCGCAATCAAGATAATCGCTCCGGGGCGAAGCGCGGGCGGGCAGACCACCTCGGCAGATTTGAGCTTCGTTGGTCCTGTCACATAGATACGGTGCGGGTCGGCGAGCAGTGTCTCGGCGCGGAGTTTATCCAGCTCCTTGTAGTGAATGGCGCGTCCCTCATACACCCAGTCGTGAATGAGTGTTGTCCCTTTTGCCTGTGTGGCAATCACGGCGAAGAAGGGAAGGTTGTCAATGTTGAGTCCAGGGTAGGGCCGAGCCTCAATCTTATCGGGAAGCGCGGTGAGTTTACTCGGAAAGGTCTTAATATCCACGAGGTTGGTGCGGGTATTTTCGGCTTTGTATCTTCGCAGGATTTTATACTTAAATCCCATACGTTCCAGTTTCAAAAGCTCAAGTTCAAGAAAGTCTATCGGCGCGCGGGCGATGGTGATCGAAGATTTGGTCAAAATACCCGCGGTCAAGAAGAACATCGCCTCAATCGGGTCCTCCGAAAGGTGATACTCCATCTTGGCATTTATCTCTGCGATTCCGTGTACCGTGAGTGTCGTAGTACCAATACCCTCAATTTTCACCCCAAGCATTTCCAGAAAAAAACAAATTTCCTGCACCTGATAATTGGCGGAGGCATACTTGATAATCGTCGTGCCCGGAATGAGCGCGGAGGCGAACAGCGCGTTTTCGGTCACGGTATCTCCCGATTCGTAGAGCACCACCTCGGCAGGCTTTAGCGTAGTTTTCGTAATGAGGTAGTCCTTTGAGCGAGTTTGTATTTTGGCACCAAAGCTTTCAAGCGCGAGGAGGTGCGGATGCACGGTACGGCTCCCCAGTTTGCATCCGCCCGGATGGGGCAGGGTAAATTGCTTCGCGTGGTGAAGAAGAGGTCCGAGAAGCAAAATGATACTGCGGGTTCGCTCCGCCGCGGCAGTATCCATACCGGCGAGGTTCAGCTTTTCGGGAACGGTAATACGGACGTCGGTGTTTTCCCATTTAACCGACACTCCAATACTCTGAAGCACCTCAATGACGCGGTGCACCTCCTCTATGCGAGGCATACTCTTGAGAAGCGTCTCGCCTTTGTTCAGAAGTGAACCGGCGAGAAGCCCCACCGCGCCGTTTTTTGAAGTGAGCGTGCGTACGGTTCCGTGTAGTTTCTTACCCCCTTCAATGGAGATGTTAAGCGAACGGTCGGAGATTTTTACGATATCGCGGTTCAAGACCTCACTAATGCGCGAAAGGGTGCTCGTCGAGAGGTTCTGTTCGCCGTTTTCAATGCGGGGGATGGAGCTCTGCGCGGTGCCGAGCTTTTTTGCAAACTCCGCCTGGGAGAGCCCACGCTCCTCGCGCAGGTCTTTGATAAGGTGGCCGATATGCTTCAATCGATTTGATGACATACCGCGAGTATACCATATATGAGATAAAAGAGAAGCAGGTATAAGGTAAAAAGTTGCAATAAAAAAGCCGCCTTGGGATAAGGTGGCCGGGAAGAACGTAGCGAAGATTGACTGAAGGATCAACTCTGATTTGGGAGAAACACAACCCGCTTTCCAGGCAGATCTATTACGAAAGCATTTGCGGGGTATTCTGACTTCATGTCATCGGTCACTTCAACGCGAATTTTGTGGTAGGAGGCTGACTCAATTCGTGATGTGACCGCTCGAAGTGAACGGAGTACGTTTGCGGCGCTAACAAGAGAATACGTCATTTTTCTGGCCCAGGAGGCGTGACACCTGCATGCCGAAAATGTAAAACCAGGTATAACTTCAGCAGCCTCTCTTTGTAAGAGCAGATTAGCTATTGCTTCAGCCGGGGCATGGACACTGAGTGATTCTCCCGTATTCATCCAATGTAGTGCGTGCGC
This sequence comes from Candidatus Nomurabacteria bacterium, assembly GCA_943349725.1. Classification (GTDB taxonomy): domain Bacteria; phylum Patescibacteriota; class Minisyncoccia; order Phycocordibacterales; family UBA10002; genus UBA10002. The sequence continues at coordinate 7,553 of CALQZP010000011.1, forward strand.
CATAGCGGGGGCGTATTCTGCGAATTCCTTTTCTGGTAGACCGAAAGTTTGTATTTGCATATTTTCTGGGGAAGAACGTTCGTCCCGAAATATATAATCTAATTATACTTATGTCAACCTCTCTCTATTTTTACCCTTTCTGCTATGATGCTATCATTCACTTGTATGTAATTCCTCCTTTTTAAAGGAGGTGTCCGACTTGTCCCGAGTATTCTCGAGGGAGTCTGGAGGACGGAGGATTTTAAAATCCCTCGGCCTATCGGCCACTCCCTTTAGAAAAAGGAGAATAAAGAATCAATTTTTCTTATTCGTAGTCATTCGTATATTAGTATAATTTGTATTTTCGTATGTCATTCTGGACGCCCAAACTCGGCATCGACCTCGGCACCGCAAACACACTCGTGTTTGTGCCGGGGAAGGGTATCGTGCTGAACGAACCTTCGGTCGTTGCCGTGTCCGAGCAGGACAACCGAATACTTGCGGTGGGGAATGATGCGAAGAATATGCTAGGGAAGACTCCCGAGTCTATTATCGCGTACCGCCCGATGAAGGACGGCGTGATTGCCGACTATCGCGTGACGGAGGCGATGCTTCGCTACTTCATCACGAAGGCGCTCGGCAAGTGGAATATCTGGAAGCCAGAGGTGCTTGTGTCGGTGCCTGCCGGTGTGACCTCTACGGAGCGTCGTGCGGTGGTAGAGGCCACGATTAAGGCGGGTGCAAAAAATGCCTATGTCGTGAAGGAGCCAATTCTTGCGGCAATCGGCGCGGGTATTCCTATCCACGAACCTGTGGGACATATGGTGGTGGACATTGGCGGAGGCACAACCGATGTTGCCGTTATTTCGCTTGGCGGGATTGTCGCCTCTATTTCGGTGAAGTGCGCGGGTAACCGTATTGACGGCGCGATTGCCGATTACATCAAAAAGACTTTTAACCTCGGCATCGGGGACAAGATGGCGGAGGATATTAAAATTGGTGTCGGTTCCGCGGTTCCGCTTGAAGAGGAGCTTTCTATGACCATTAAAGGGCGCGATTTTGTGACGGGGCTTCCGCGCACCGCCGAGGTGAAGACGAACGAAATTGTACGTGCTATCAGCAGAGAACTGCGAGAGGTGATTAAAGCGCTGAAGGATGTACTTCAGGAAACACCCCCGGAACTCTCCGCCGATATTATTGACCGAGGTATTATTATGACCGGAGGTTCCTCTCAACTGCGCAATTTTCCCGAACTTGTGTTCCGCCGTACTGGCGTGAAGGCGACCCTTGCGAAGGACGCTTACTATTGTGTCGCGCTCGGTACTGGTATCGCGCTTGACCACTTGGATACGTATAAGAAGACGATAATCGCGAAGCGATAACACGACACTAATCTACGAATGAAGAGCGAATGACACGAATGACCTTGTGTTATGCTCATATTTTTATGTTGGACTCGCTTTCACATCACGCATACGCTCTCGCCGGCAACGCGGAAGATATTCTTCCCGAGCTTTTACGCACCTTTGAAACAAAGCTGAAACTTCGCACAAAGGGCAATCCAGATTTTTTGGTGCAACAATACGAGACGATGGGTATTGCCGAAGCTCACGCACTGAAGACATCCGCGGAGCGCAAATCCGTATCGGGTGGGAAAAAGGTATTTGTGGTATCGGCACGCGGTATCGGCAGGGAAGCGCAGAACGCATTGCTTAAGGTTTTTGAAGAGCCACCGGTAGATACGCATTTCTTTCTCATCATTCCTTCTTTTACGATTCTTCTTCCGACTCTCCGTTCGCGGTTGGAAGTACTTGACCTACATTCTGACAAAGAAGGCTCCGATACAAAAATAGCTGTCGAGTTTCTCGCAGGCACTGTTTCAGCTAGGCTCGCGCTTGTGCAAAAGATGCTCAAAGAGCTTGAACAGGAAAAGAAGAAGCAGGAGGATTCTTCCGAGCCACTAGTGGAGAAAGGGCGAATACTCGCGTTCCTGGACTTACTTGAGCAGACACTTGCTACGCGAGACCGCCTCGTGGTCGCACCTGCGCTCCGCGAAGTGCTGGAGGTGAAAAAGTATAGTCGCGATAGAGCACCGTCATTCAAATTGCTACTTGAGCATTTAGCACTCGTTTTACCGAAGATATGATACACTTAACAGGGTCTATGAATAAAAACCGAATAGCGCTCGTCGTTTGCCTACTTGTGTTATTGATTGGAGGTCTGTTTGCACTTCGTATTTTGCGGTTTAATGCATCCTCCTCCATATATTCGGTGAATTATGCACAAGAATGTCCCTCCGCTGACGCAAATACAATTGGGCGGTTCGTGTTCGCCTACGCAACTACTCAAGACGGTATGAAGGTGAATAGCTATGCCTTGTACGGAAAGAATGGAGGTGACGGTTTTGACTACGGTAAGAAAACATTCACCGATGCGCGATCACTAGAAGTTTTTTACTCGACAGTTTTAAGGGAACAGAAAGAGTTTCTGCAAAAATATCCGTCGGAATCAAAAGGGAGCTCTCTATGTAATATCTCCGATATATTAGGCTATTGCGGAGTATACAACGGAAAACTCGCCCTGTTCGCATGGAAGGAAAAGAAGTCGTACAATGTTGTGAATAATTTTTATTTTTCTAAGGATGAGTTAGAATCTATTGTACAGCATTTTCATTCATGTAATACTCAATAGTTATGTCATACAACTTTTCAAAACTAAACGAAAAAGCAAAGGAAGTGCATGACTGGCTCGGGAAAGAGCTCGGAGGTCTTCGGAGCGGACGTGCGACCCCCGCAGTGCTAGACGCGGTGCTGGTAGAGAGCTATGGAGCCAAGATGCCGATAAGGCACGTTGCAACCATCGCTCTTGAAGACGCGAGGTCACTTCGTATCGTACCTTTTGATACGGCGGTTTCAAAAGAGATAGAGAAGGCGATTACACAGGCAAGCCTCGGACTTTCGGTTTCCGTCGATGATGGCGGTGTACGCGTCAGCTTCCCCGAACTCACCTCCGAGCGTCGTGTGGGGCTTATGAAGGTCGCCAAAGAAAAATTGGAAGCTTCCCGCATTCATATGCGACAAATTCGCGACGAAATCATCAAAGATATTGAAGCAAAGGAGAAGGAAGGAGGGATGGGTGAGGATGAGAAATTCCGTTTGAAGAAAGAGCTGGACAAGATGAGCGAAGCGGAAAACAAGAAACTTCAAGATGCGTTTGACCGGAAAGAGAAAGAAATTTCGAGCTAGGCGCTAGGATTTAGGCGCTAGGCGCTAGGGAAGAGATTCTCTGGTTTTCCTAGAGCCTAGAGCCTTGTTTCCTAGAACCTATCCCATGACTATTGTCCTATTCTTCATCATCCTGGGTTCGCTCGTGTTTGTACACGAGCTCGGACATTTTCTTGCTGCCAAGAAGTCTGGTATTCGCGTTGACGAATTCGCACTGGGGTTTCCGCCAAAGATTTTAGGGAAGAAAGTGGGCGAAACCGTCTACAATTTGAATCTGGTCCCGTTTGGTGGATACGTCAAGATTTTTGGAGATGACGCAGACGTGATGTCCGATTTGGCGGTAAGTGAAGCGGATAAAGCGCGTAGCTTCGTCGCAAAACCTCGCTACATTCAGGCATTCGTACTTGTCTCGGGTGTGCTAGGGAATATTGTGTTCGCGTGGCTTCTTCTTTCTATCGGCTTTATGGCAGGTATTCCTTCAGCCTCAGACGGTAGATACGCTAAGGATGTTCGAGATGCGAAACTGACCATCACCATGGTGCTTCCCGATTCACCCGCACAGAAAGCGGGACTTCACTCGGGTGACACGATTGTTTCCATTACCGAAGGTGAAAAGCATTTTGCGAGCACCGATTCGGAAAAGGCGAGCGATTTTATCGGAGCAAGTACCGGTAATCTTTCGATCTCGTATGTCCGGGGAGAGGAAAGTGGACAGACTGTTGTGGAGCCCGTTGCGGGGATTATAGAAGGTAAGCCGGCAATCGGAGTTTCGCTGGACACCCTAGGAGTGGTGCGTTTCGGTTTTTTCTACTCCTTGTATGAAGGACTCCTTATAACGTGGGACCTTTTTCGAGAGGTGGCGGTAGGTCTCTTTGGATTTTTGAAACAGGCAATTCTTGGGCAAGCGAGTCTCTCGGCGGTTACGGGGCCAGTGGGTATCGCCGGTATGGTGGGGGAGGCACGCATACTTGGCCTTGTGTATCTTCTTTCATTTACGGCATTTATTTCCATTAATCTTGCGGTTATAAACCTGCTTCCCATTCCCGCGCTTGACGGAGGACGACTTCTCTTTCTTGCGATTGAGGGCATTATCCGCCGCCCCATTCCTGCGAAGTTTACCAAAGTGGTGAACACCGGTGGCTTTATCCTACTGATTGCCTTTATGCTCTTTATCACCTATCGGGATATTATCAAGCTAGTAAGTAGCTAGTAGAAAGTAGTAAGTAGAAATAATATGAAGCAGTCAGCACTATTCACCAAAACACGTAAAGAAGCCCCTACCGACGAAGTCGCCGAGAACGCGAAGCTTCTTATTCGCGCCGGTTATATTCACAAGGAAATGGCGGGTGTGTATTCATTTTTACCGCTCGGTGTTCGCGTGATGAACAATATCGCGAAAATAATCCGCGAAGAAATGAACGCGCTCGGCGGAGTGGAACTCCACCTCACGGCGCTTCAGGATAGGGAAGTGTGGGAGAAGAGTGGACGATGGAGCGACGAGGTGGTGGACAATTGGTTTAAGACGAAACTCAAGAGCGGTACCGAAGTGGGCCTTGGGTTTACGCAGGAAGAACCACTGACGAGAATACTTTCCGAGTATATTAACTCCTACAAGGACTTACCGAAGTATGTCTATCAAATTCAAACGAAGTTCAGGAATGAGGCGCGGGCAAAAAGCGGGATACTCCGCGGACGAGAGTTTTTGATGAAGGACCTCTACTCGTTTTCCCGTACCGATAAAGAACATGAAGATTTTTATGAACGCTCAAAAACGGCGTATACAAACGTGTTCACACGCGCAGGGATTGGTGAGAAGACTTATCTCACGTATGCCTCGGGAGGCACCTTTAGTAAATATTCTCACGAGTTTCAAACGCTTACCTCGGCAGGTGAGGACATCATTCATATTTGTGATGTCTGTCATGTTGCGGTAAATGAAGAAATTAGTAAGGACGTTTCTAGCTGTCCTGTTTGTAGCGGAGCCCTGTCGCGAACCGAGAAAGCGGTGGAGGTCGGAAATATCTTCTCACTCGGCACCAAGTACGCGTCCGTCCTAGGTCTTTCGTACACAGGCGAAGATGGCGAGAAGAAGCCCGTCGTGATGGGAAGCTACGGTATCGGACTTGGCAGGCTTATGGGTACGATTGTGGAGGTGTTTGCGGACGAGAAAGGAATTGTCTGGCCCGAAAGCGTCGCTCCATTCCGGGTGCACCTTATTTCAATTGTCGGCGCAAACGGTGAGGTGGTAAAAAAGGAGGCCGATGCTCTGTACGAAACACTTACGCAAAAGGGAATTGAGGTGCTCTATGACGACCGAGATCTTCGTCCCGGAGAAAAATTCGCCGACTCCGACCTTATCGGCGTCCCCACCCGCGTGGTCATCAGCGAAAAAACAATTGCTCAAGGCAAGCTCGAAGTGAAGGACCGTAAAACCGGCACAGTCTCTATGCTCTCCCAATCCGAACTTTTTCAAGACCTTCAATAATTTCTTTCAGCTTTTTGAAAGGCTACAAAGCTATTTAGCAAAATTACCACGGCCGTGGTAATTTTGCTAAATAGACTCAGTGAGTTTAAATTTTCGCTTCCAGTGCAGTTCATCGTCTATGGAGTCTGCCACAATAAAGCGGGCATACTTTCTTATATCAAGCAATTCTATAAAAAAATCTAATTCGTTCTTGCATTCATATGGATAAATACCAGCCGAATGTTGAAGTTTCCGAAATCCAAGATGTGTCAGGTGGTCGCGAAAAGCATCTCGAACTTCTCGCTGATCCTCGGGGATGTCATACAGTACCACACGCCACTTTTTGTCCCATGGACCAGTTGGCTTGATTCTCGCGTAACGAATTCGATAGGTAAGCGCCCGCTTTTTTCCTTCATCAGTTAGTATAAGGGTGGTAGTGCCGTCCGCATTTTCTTTTGCTTCCAGCAATTTGGATTCATAAAGGGCCGTGACCGCCCGCTCGGCCGCTTGCAAGCTTACTTCCTTCCAGTTTTCGTGAAGACCTTTAATAATATGCCACTGCTTTTTTGGAGAGCGCGCGCACGAAAGAGCCATTCCGCCAAGAATAAACAGGAGTATCTTCTTCTGCACCGGACCGCACCAGACTCCTTTTATTCGCAGTTTTCTTTGTTGCTGTACCTTTCTAGTTCGTTCACTGAGGTCCATGTCCCTCTATTTTAGCAAAAGTGCCACGGCCGTGGCAATTTTGCTAAAGAAGGAGAAGGCCTTGCGGTAGTTCTTGCTTTTTTCCTTTTTCGTATATAATGCCTACACGATCTATGTTCAAAAAACATTTGGAAAAATTAACGGGCTATCTGTCGAATGACATCGGTATTGATCTTGGCACCGCGAACACCTTGGTGTATATGCGCGGGCAGGGGATTGTTATCAATGAACCTTCGGTCGTTGCGGTCAATCAGAAAACCGGACAGGTGGTCGCGGTTGGAGTTCAAGCTAAGGAGATGCTCGGCAGAACTCCACCACATATTGTTGCGGTACGGCCACTTGTTGGAGGTGTCGTTTCTGATTTTGAGGTGACGGAAGAAATGCTTGCGTACCTTATTCGACGCGCCGAGGTAAATTCGCGAAAGATGCTAGGACCACGCGTTGTCGTAGGCGTTCCGTCTGGCATAACCAACGTGGAAACGCGTGCCGTTCGCGACGCGACCAAGAACAACGGCGCGCGCGTTGTCTATATTGTAGAAGAACCAATGGCGGCGGCCATCGGTATTCGTTTACCAGTCAATGATCCAGTGGGGAATATGATTGTGGACATTGGCGGAGGCACGTCCGATATCGCAGTTATCTCTCTTGGAGGTATTGTGCGGTCAAAAAGTCTCAAGATCGCTGGTGATAAACTGAACCAGGATATTATTTCCTATATCCGGGGCGAGTATAAGATGCTTATAGGCGAAAAGACTGCCGAGAATCTTAAGATGGCGATCGGCTCCGTGTTGCCGACGGGGGCTACGCTTGAGGCATCTATTAAAGGACGCGACCTTATTACTGGTCTTCCTCGTGAACTTACGATTAACGATACGGATGTGCGCGAAGCCATCGCACTGTCCATAGACAATTTGATTGAGTCGGTGAAGGAAGTGCTTGAGACTACCCCCCCCGAGATTGTATCGGACGTGATGGGGCGAGGACTCCATCTCGTGGGCGGTGGAGCACTTATTAAGGGGCTTCCCGAGCTTCTCGCGGAGAGTCTCAAAATTCCCGTTCACCTGGCGGACGACCCGATGACCGCCGTCGCGCGTGGAGCCGGTATCATCCTTGAAGATTTCGACCGTTATAAGAGTGTGCTTATCGAGAACGAAGATGAACTACCGCCTCACTCATAAAGTACGAACAAAAGATCGTCTTTGGAGGATTGGAGCACCGATTCTCTTTTTGGGTGTGATCTTATTTTTTCATGTAATCTACCCAAGTTCACTTGCGGGTTTCCTTTCGCGAGTAGCTTCGCCTTTTTGGAGTGTGTGGCGTTCGATAGGTGAGGAAACACAAGCTCTCCTGTTCTTTTTCTCGTCAAAGCAAACGCTGGGGACAGAGGTCGATCGCCTTTCGCGCGAACTTCTCGAAGCAAACCTATTGCTTGCCGATCGGGATCTTCTACTCACGGAGAATACGTTGCTTAAAGAGCAATTTGGTCGTAGCAACGCCAAGGAATCAAGGGTTATTGGAACGGTTCTTGCCTCGCCCCCGCGTTCGCCCTATGACACGGCCGTACTCGATGTGGGAGAGAGCGCTGGTGTAGAAGTTGGCGACCGTGCACTTGTCGGGTCCGTTGTACTTGGAGTCGTAAGTAGAGTGTATCCACGTACCTCGGTTGTTGAGTTTTATTCAACAGCAGGCAAGAAGACAGAAGTTTCGATTTTGCATGACCATGCTTCAATTCCTGTTGAAGCGGTGGGGCAGGGTGGCGGGGAGTTTGCCGTGACGCTTCCCAAGGAAGTATCAATTGGTGTGGGTGATAAAGTAGTCATGCAGGGCATTAACCCATTTCTTTTTGCCATAGTAGAGGCACTCCAAAGTAGTCCTACCGATTCCTTTGAAACGGTGCGATTTAAAAACCCCGTACCTTTCAGCGCGCTTCGTTTTTTGGAGATTGAAAAAGTAGTAATTAAGTAAATACGATGATTGTTGTCCAGATGGCAATGCGAGTGTTTTCAAACCGCAGTATGGCAGATCTCCTGCTTGTGAGCACGGTCTTTGTATTACCATGGTGGCTTTCACTTAGTCTCGCGGGTATCCTCTTTTTTAATTTTGATTACTTCATTGAATTTTTTCTTACGGCATTTCTTATTGATATCCTCTATGGCGTTCCTTTTCTCCACTTTTTTGGTTCATCGTTCGTGCTGTCACTCATGGCGGTACCTCTCTACTTTCTTCTGAGCGCTATCAAGAAGAGAATGCGATTTCAGGTTTTAGCATAGCTCTCCCTAAGGTATAATGCCACCTATGCTAAGTTCGTTCACCCGTTTCTGGTATAAGCTGCGGCATCCCCGCGCAAGTGTGCACGAGATAAACCCCGATGAGATCTTTCTTGACTCGCGTAATCTCCCTGAATTTAACGTACACCAGTTTGAGGGACGTCTTGAGCGACCTATTTCTCAAAAAACCATCGTGAGTGTTGCCGTATTTTTTCTTGTGATCTTTCTGTTGATTCTTGGGAAAAGCTATACGCTTCAGGTGACGAATGCCGAAGGCTATAGTCGTAAAAGTACACAGAATCGTCTTAACCGCACGCTTATTTTTGGATCGCGCGGTGTGTTTTACGACCGAAACAAGACTTTTCTCGCGTGGAACGTTATTGATGAAAACGAGCCTGCTTTTTCAAAGCGGAAATACCTGGACAAACCGGGGCTCTCGTCTCTTCTGGGATACCTGAAGTATCCATCAAAAGATAAGGCGGGATTTTACTACAAGGTCGATTTTGAGGCACAAGGCGGGGTTGAAAGGAATTACGGTGAGTATGTCGCGCCGAAGCATGGAGTACAGATTGTGGAGACGGATGTCCACGGAGTCGTGCAGTCCGAAAGCGTTCTTACTCCGCCGAAAGATGGAGCGAGTGTAACACTCACGGTTGACGCGCGTCTCCAGGAAAAACTCTATACGGCGATGGAGGGTCTCGCAAAAGAAAAAGGGTTTCAGGGCGGTGCCGCCGTCATCATGGATGTTGAAACAGGCGAGCTCCTTGCCGTGGTCAGTTTCCCGGAATACCGTTCACAGGTTCTTACCGACGGCACGGATTTTGTGGCGATAAAAAAGGCCTTTGCCGATACACGAAAGCCATTTCTTAACCGTGTCATAAACGGTTTGTACACACCAGGTTCCGTTATGAAGCCGTTTATGGCACTTGCGGCACTTGAAGAGGGCATTATTACACCCGAAAAAGAAATTGTAAGTACCGGCTCCATTTCAATACCAAATCCATACGATCCGAGTAAACCCACTATTTTTAGAGATTGGAAGGCACACGGCGCGGTGGATATGCGTAAGGCACTCGCGGTTTCATCGGACGTGTATTTTTATGCGATTGGGGGAGGGTTTGAAGGACAAAAAGGGTTGGGAATCTCTCTCATTGAAAAATACAGTCGAATGTTCGGCTTTGGGGCAGTCTCCCCAGGTGATTTGGTGGGTGAAGCGGGGGTGATTCCCACTCCCGAGTGGAAAAAAGCGAACTTTAAGGGAGAGGCATGGAATATAGGAAATACCTATCATACATCCATCGGACAGTATGGATTTCAGGTTACCCTCCTCCAAATGGTACGAGGTATCTCTGCGGTTGCGAACGGAGGCAAACTTTTGGAGCCACGCCTCATTGTGGAGGAAGGGATGACACCCATATACAGCGTCATTCCCATCAAGACATCTTCGTTTCAGGTGGTTCGGGAGGGAATGCTTGAGGCAGTGCATTCGGGAACGGCAAGTGGCCTTTTTCTTCCCGGGGTAAGTGTTGCCGGAAAGACCGGCACGGCAGAGCTCGGGACAGTCAAAAAGCTTGTCAACTCGTGGGTGGTGGGTTTCTTTCCGTATGAAAAGCCTCGTTACACGTTCGCCATTGTTATGGAAAAGGGTCCACGCGACAACACCATAGGCGCCACCTATGTCGCCCGACAATTCTTTGAATGGCTTACCGTGAACGCACCGGAATACCTGCAACCCATAACGGGTACCGGTAACAAGTGACAGGAATAAGATGGGAGGGGATTTCACCGTTCTGGTTATCAGTTTCTGCTACATGTTCCAGTTCTCGCGCCCGCTTCTATTTATTGATTTTTTTTGCTAGAGTAATCGTTACCATCTTCCATCGCACGAGGCTTCGGAAGGGTAAAACGGGATGTAGTATAACGGTAGTATCTACGATTCGGGTTCGTAGGGTCCGAGTTCAAATCTCGGCATCCCGACAGGAAGAGCGCAGCGATGAGTGGCGGGGGTGAGCAGGTAACTGCTTGCCTGCAGCCGAGATTTGAAAAGCTTTTTTCAGCCAAGCAGTATGTACCTGCACTTGGAATTCCTGCACATCAAGTTGATTTTCATCCAGAGGTAAAGAAGCGGGAGCAGTAGCAAGTCTATTTTCACCTCTACCTTCTACTGTCTACCGTCTGCCTGCCTCCCGAAAAGTTATACCCAACATTTAGGTTGTACTCAAGGGCTATACTCCTTATAATCTAGGAGATTGTCTTCAGGATGATCGTTATTGTGATTGCAAAGAATACCCCGTCCGCTTTGCGGCGGGGATGAATCCGCAAAAGCGAAGTGTGTTGGCGGAGCCAACTCTTCTGCAACAAAGTTTGCCCTTGTGCCTCGCCTAATACTCCACCGAGTCCGCGAGGGAACAGCTTGCTGCGGGGATTAGGACGAGGCCAAACTTT
>CALQZP010000012.1 GCA_943349725.1 Candidatus Nomurabacteria bacterium
TTCCTCAAGGCTTACATGACCGTAGTTTTTTGTGCTGTTCATACAGGTGATTATATGGCTAATCGCCTTGTACTACTTCAAAGGTAGCTGGAAGGTCAAAATCTTTATGCAGTGGGAATACTCCGCTGAGTCTGTGGGTAATATAGAAGTGAAGCGCGGAGATCGAAATCTCCTTGAAGTCACCCCCGGGGCATGGTGCCATGATTCCGGTGCCAGTGGAGAGCATAGTGGTTTCCGGACATTCTGCGCCGTTGCCCTGAATGGAGACATCCAAATGCTCGATTCATCATGGTGTAGGTCTGTCGTGCCGCACGGGATCAGATCTAGTCAGCCAGCCCTGTCCATCGGCGAACAACTCGCTTTGTTGAGTCAGGATTCTCCACCATTCGTCGTCGAGACTCATGGAGAAAAGTGGGACTACGAAGACAAAGTACTCCCTACAGTCACCGTCTACAAGATGGACAACCTCAACTTTTCTCGCGGGATAGACCGCGCAGAAAAGGATCTGTATGTTCGCGCAGGCTATCCGTCGAGACTCTTTGAAGAGTAGCCGACAGCAATCATTTGATCTTTACGGGCCGGGAGTTGCCCTAGAATCTTCCAACAAGAGCCTATCGTCACTGATGGGCTCTTTTTTATTGCAGGACTGGATTCCTGCCTCCCCGCCTTCGCTAGAAGCTACGGATGGGCAAAGCGCAGGAATGACAGGACAAGAGTTTTTTCCTAGAAGCTAGCACCTAGAACCTAGAAGCTTCTTACAACTCTATCTCCACGCTCTCCCCTGCCTCCGGCACGTGCGTATGGATACCGACATAGTCGTGAATACGTTGCGCAAGAAAGAGCGCGGATTTAGGTTCACTACGAAAAAGCGGAAAGACAGATTCTGTGCTATAATGCAGGAATGCAAACGGCGAAACAACACTGGTCGGTTGATGAAACCGAACTTAAGAAGGACCCTGAAGGCTACGCTGTTTGGTGTCTGGAACAGCGAATAAACTTTGGGCTGGGCGAGGAAAAGATTAAGAGGTCGGAACTGATCAAATACTGGGATAAAATAGATATTGACCCATTTAAGCGCAAGGCACTTTCTCTAGTTCTTGTGTGATATGTCAATCCTATCCGAAAATCAGAAAGAAGTTCTCGCACTTATTGCCGACGATGAAGTAATCGCCGAGAGGTTTTATCTCTCCGGTGGGACCGCGCTTGCCGAATACTATCTAGAACACAGATTATCGGAAGATTTAGATTTCTTCGCAGAGCAGGAATTTGACCCTGAAGCAATCTCCGTCTTCTTTAAGAAGATCGCTAAAAAAGCGAGGATACAATCCGTTGAATACGAGCAAAGTTTTAACCGAAATCTGTTCTTTTTAAGTATAGGTGGCGAACGTATCAAAACCGAATTCACCTACTTCCCATTCCTCCGAATTGAACAGAAAAAAGAAATTGGGAAGCTCTCCATTGATAGTTTGCTTGATATTGCCGTCAATAAACTCTTTACCATCTTCCAAAAACCTCGTTCACGCGACTTCATTGACCTCTATAGTATTCTCCAAAAAGAAAAGGGGTGGAACATAGACGATTTAGCCAAAAGGGCGCAAATAAAGTTTGATACTTTTATTGACCCGATTCAGTTAGCTGGCCAATTCACCAAATCGGAAACGCTCAAAGATTATCCGACTATGCTAAAGCCGATTGCAGAAAAAGAGTGGCAGAGTTTTTTCATACAAGAAGCAAAGCGACTTGCACAAACACAAATGGAGTAACCTTTATTTTTTGTTACCCCACTCCTATAAGCTAAAAGCTACCAGCTCTCTTTAGAGCTCTATCTCCACGCTCTCCCCTGCTTCGGGAACCTCTGTATGAATACCAACATAGTCGTGCACTCGCTGGGCGAGAAAGAGCGCGGATTTGGGTTCGCCCATCACCATGAAAATTTTTTCAAAAGAGTCTGCGCCAGCGGAGGCAAACTCCACAAGGTGCTCACTGTCCTTGTGCGAAGAATAGCCGGTAATGGTTTCAATATGCGCATGAACCTTCACCTTTTCGTGCTTAATGGTGAGGTCTTTCACTCCTTCCTGAATGTGCCTTCCGAGGCCTCCAATCGCCTGATAGCCGATAAAGAGTATCGTGTTTGTGGGATCGCCAAGGTAGCGCCGTTCGTGGTCAAGAATACGCCCACCCGCGGACATCCCCGAACCTGCAATAATAATCTTGGGACTTGGCGTACGTATGATTTCTGATGACGCCTGTGTGTCCATCGTGATGCGTAAATTGGGAAACGAGAAAATATCATCTCCTTTTCGCAGGCGCTCCTGTGCCTCATCATTAAAGAAGTTTGTGTACTTTCGGTAGACATCCGTCACCTTAATCGCGAGCGGAGAGTCCAGGAAAACGGGAACTTTTGGAATTTTGCCTTGCGCCAAGAGGTCGTCCATTTCATACAGTAGCACCTGCGTTTTCTCCAGCGAAAAACACGGAATAAGGAGCACACCGCCACGCGCGACCGAAGCCGAAATAACCTCGGCGAGGCGTTCCTTGCGCCTCTCGCCCCCTTCGTGATTGCGGTCACCGTAGACGCTCTCCATCACCATATAGGTGGCATCCGTTATGGCTTCAGCTGGTTTAAGAAGTGGGGTCGGGGTATTACCTAAATCCCCAGTAAAAACTATCTTGCGGGTGTCTTCCTGTCCGCTTTTGTCTGCGTCATGTCCGCGCCTGTCCGCGTTTATCTCAAACATAGCCGAGCCCAGAATATGCCCACTGTCTTTCATCACCACCTCAAACTCCCCTGCCGGAAACGGCTGGTGGTACTCCCTCGTCTCCCAGAGCGAGAAGGCTTCCTCAATATCTTTTTCATCGTACATCGGTTCCTCACCCTGCGGAAGTTCGGAGCGGAGCACCGAAAACGCATCGGGGAGCATCAGCCGGGAGAGGTCAAGCGTCTGCGGAGTACTGATAATCTTTCCTTTAAAACCGTCTCGCACGAGCTTTGGGATACGCCCCACATGGTCAATGTGCGCATGCGTAACAAGGAGGAAGTCTATCGACGCAGGGTCGTAGGCAAACGGTTCTTTATTAAGGTCTCCGGCAAACTTCTCCCCTTGTATCAGACCGCAATCAATAAGGAGCTTGCTGTGCTCACCCGATAGCATAAAGTTGGAGCCTGTCACGCTCCCCACCCCGCCATAAAACGAAAGAGTTGCGTTATGCCTCTGTTCCATGGGACATATACTTACGATTAAAAAATTTAAATGCCACGATTCCACCCAAAAAGTCTAGGATGACATCAAGAATCGTATCGAGCCAGTACCCTTCCACACTCCACGTGTGTCCGAGTACCCGCTCAAAGACCTCCCATCCAATGCCGATGGTCAAAACGGAGACGCCTACGAAATAGAACACACGGGTACGTGCGGGTATGCGGGGAGTACCGAAATATCCTGAAAAGAAGCGGAGCCACAGCGAGAGAAGGCCAATAAACACTCCGCCGAGGAAATGCAAGATAATGTCATACCACCAAAACGTCCAATATAAGTGAAAAGATATCGCCAGAAGATGCATCACGGCTATAACGCACACAAGTACGGCAAGAACGCGAAGTAGATAATCTCTGGACATAGCAGTAAGTATAACCTATAACTCATTACTGAAAACTAGATAACGAATGGACATCAAAAAACTCCGCTTTGGGAGTTCTTTGATGGTTACTCGGATGTTCCCTAGAACGAATCCAGGTGGGTGTTCTCAACTGCATATAAGGGAACCACTGAAGGCTCTCCAGTGTGCAATGATTCGAACTCCCTAAAAATTGTTATAGAGGTAACATCTCAAGTAACCTGTCCTAAGTATACAGGTGACCTATAACCTGTGACAAGTGACTGGGACCCGTACCAACAAAAAGAGCCTTGGTAGGCCCTCTTGTTCCAGTTATTCCAACAGCCCGTCCAGGTTTACGTCGTAGAGAATCTGCTCCTGCACGAGGCGGTAGTTGATGAGTTCTTCAGGATTGAACCAGTGTTTGATTTCGTTGTTTGCTTCGTCTACCGAGCCTGACGCATGAATGAGGTTGCGCACTGCCCTGCCGTCGGTGTCCGCCATCTGATAGGAATCAACCACAAAGTCTCCGCGAATGGTGCCAACGTCCGAGGTGAGCGGTTCGGTCCCACCGGTAACCTTGCGCACAATTTTAACCGCGTGCGCTCCCTGCCACACCATCGCGACCACGGGGCCCGAGGTCATATATTTCTGAAGCGAGTCAATCACTTTGTCGCCAAGTACGAGCGGGTCCATAGACGGAGGTGTGAGTCCTTTCTTCTGATAAGCCTCAATGGATTTCTCCCCGACAATCCGCTTCCAGTTCGGGTCAAGATTGTAGTGGGTCTTGATGTGACTCGCGGTCGGAACAAGAAGCTTCATTCCCACGAGCTTAAGACCAAGGCGCTCATAGCGCTTGATAATTTCTCCGGCGAGTGTTCGCTGAAGTCCGTCCGGCTTGATAACGACGAGTGTGCGTTCTGATTTGATGTGAGCCATATGAAGAAAGTAAGTAGCTAGTAGTAAGTAGAACGTAGAAAGACGTCTAACGCGCCCTATCGTAGCAAATATCGGCTCAAAAGCCAATCAGAGGAGAGCGTTTATAATTCTTCGCGAATCTTACCCAAAGAGTTCATCGCTTCATTATTCCACCAGGCAAAGTACTCTTTATTCCCGTCACTCAATTTCTTGGTAATGTCACGTTTTGCGTAGTCAATACTTGCTTTCAAGTTATCTACGACGCGCCCAAGAAGTTCACTCGCTTTTGGGTTCTTCTTAAGAGCACTGACAGCGTCTTTTGCAACCTCCCAGTGTTTCCAATATACCTCTTCCGCGGAGTCGGTGTGCCACCTGCTCGGACCGAAATTCCTCCCCCCGACTTCAGCAAGTAGTCCCTCTTTTTCCACAAGTAACTGCTCACGTAGATATCCTTTTTTTGAGACTTCAAGATACCGTTTTAATTTGGAAACAACGTCAACACAACCTGTTGCACCTTCTCCATCGAGGCGCTTGTATTCAGAGATAATCTTGCTTGCATTTCCGAATAGCTCTAGGGCCCTATCATCTTCGCCGTTTTCCAGGTCGTATTGCTCTGCAAGCTGGAGGGCAAGGTCTTCGGCAACACGAATAAGACCTTGACGTTGCTCTTCAGACAGTTTGTCGCCGGTAAGTGAGCCTAGATAGGAAAGAAACTTTGCTCCGTTACCGATATTTACACGCAAAACGGACGGGAAATCAGCACCTTCCTTGTCTGAAGAGGCGACAAAACCACCGCTTCGTATTCGTTCAAGAGATAAACCACTTTTCGCGAGCAATTCGCGCGTCCTTCGCTCGATTTCAGCAAAAGAAATTTGCTGTTCTCCGTCAGAGCCTTGGCTTTTACCATCTTCTTCAGATTCATCTTTTGTAAGATGGCGCCCAGCAATACTACCAAGACTGAAGTGACGATTATAGATATCCAGCCAACGTGCCAGTTCTCCTAGGTCAACGTTGCTCAAATTCTCATTTTCTTGTGGAAGTCTTTCTGACATGTTTTGGTTCCAATTATCCGGTGCGGCTCAATTCTTCGCGAACTTTTCGCAAAGCTTCCTGGTCAATTTCAGATTGCTTTCTTGATTTTCCTTCTTTGAGAATCCTAAATGCGTCCTTTGGATCCAAGTACTTCCGCTGTTCCTTGTTCCAACCAAAATCCGCGAGTTGCTGTTCCATATCGCGACTAACGAATATCGGGATTCCACTGTCGGCAATCTTCTCGTCCGGTTGATGTCCAGAATTTTCCTTTTCCTTCATGGACTCCGCCAGATTGTTTGCTCCTTCCATCCCTTTTGTAACGGTATAGGTGAGTGTGTGCTTCACATCATCAAGCTTGAATGAAAATTCAAGATCTGGATGTTTGTCTGCTATTTCCTTACACGCTTTCATTAATCCATTTTGCGTAAGCTCCATGTCCATCAAGGAATTGATGAGTACAGGCCTCGGCAACTCAGCAGTAGACTCGGGATTGAGCGAACCATCAGGCTTAAGAGCGATGGTCTCAGAGAGCGACATCTGTTTTGCAAGCATTCGATTTAACCAATCTACGCTCGGATCCATGACATTTTCATGCAATTTGCCGTTCGGAATAAACGCGCCACCCCCTGGCTTCATCCGCTTTTGTTGCCGTAGCTCCTCACTTTCAGGAGTCTCGCTTCTTGTCACAGGCATTTCTCGTATCATAGATTTCTTCTCTTTTTATACTAACTACTTTCTACGTACTACTAACTATTTCCGGTATTTCGCCATAATCTCAGCCTCCACTTCCTCCTTGGGGCGACCGAACTTAAGATATGAGAGCTCTTTCAGAGTAACTGTTTGAACTCTTCGTCAGTCAAACCTGCATCTCGTATAACGGCTTTAAGTGTGTAGGGGTTTAGTCGTGAGTGCCTGGGGATAGTAAGTTTACGGGTACCGTTTGTCATACCAGTATGTTTCCTCCCGCGTGTTGTAGAAATCCAAAAGCCCGCTTTTTGAAAAGCGCGGATTGCGCTCGCCGAAGAAACATCCGTGAACAACATTACGCTAAAGCTACTTGTATCTCACGAAACTCTGTATTTTTCAATTCATTTCGTTCCATATCAAGATAGGTCAAAACTGCATCACGAATATTCGCAATCGCTTCACGTTCGGTGTTTCCTTGGCTATGACACCCAGGGAGAGCCGGTACGTGGGTATCGTAGCCATATTTTGTTTTCTTGATGGCGATAATGTATTTCATAGCCTAATTTTAGCAAAAAACGACCAAAAAGCCAATTCATTACTATTCGTCGAATTTCTTTTCCATTTCAATGTTCTTGTGAATTCTCCCATCGCCCATAGTGTCATCTTCCGTATATGTTTCTGTAAAACCTAAGCTCGTGTAAAGCCCCATCGCGGCACGTTGCTCCTCTGTATCTCCGGTGACACCCAATCGAATACTCTTTGCTCCGAGACCTTCCGCTTCTTGTAAGACTTTTTCGAGAAGCATCTTCCCAAAACCCTTCCCTCTCATTTCGGGAGCCGTATAGACCCGCTTTAAACGAAAACTGCCGTCAGCTTGTTTTTGCAGACCGGCCATAGCCACAGCAGTGCCTGCCACCTCTACAGCGAACATCTTCGTGTTCTGGTCTTCAAGATACTCGCGCCAATATGACTCGTCCATTTCAGGCTCTGTATGTATCGACGAGCGCCATGCTTCTGGGTTTGTCTCTCTGCTGCGCAGGCGAAGCGTCTTATATTCTTCCCATTTGTCAGGAGTTAACTCGACAACGGACGGTTGTTCGGTGCTTTCAGAACGAACGGCAGCAACCTCTAAATGCGTCTCACCAGAAGACTTTGGTTGTGGTGGATTTTCTGACATATTTAATCTGGATTCCATTTTTCAATGGAATGACAAGGGGGTTCTTTAACTGCTAACTTAAAACTTCAAACTTATAACTTGGAACTACTTCCGGTATTTCGCCATGATTTCCGCTTCTACCTCCTCCTTGGGGCGACCGATTTAATTCAGAAACTTCTTGATAATGAGTGTCAAATATTCTTTATACGCCTCCACATATCTCGGGGCTTCACGCAGAAGCACGCTTCGCTGTACTGTTTCATAACGATGCACCAGCCGATTTCGCAACCCGACTGAACCGGCAATTTTGGCGTAAAGTGTTTTCGAAAGAACCCCGATATCAACAAGCGCTTCAAATGTCCCTTGATTCGTATCAGGAAGCTGTTTCTTTTCTTTCTCAAGAATAAGCGCGTTCACATCCACCGCCTCATCCACGACAAGCTGAAAGAGACGTTCAATGGAAAATACGGTTTTGTCAGAAGGGTGCTCTCCTCCCTGACATTCAACAAGATACTCCCCAAGCTGACGGAGATATTCTTGAATAAGTGTTATCTTTTTTGAAAATGATTCTGGCATATCATTTTGTTTGCTGATCGGCCCACACGTGAAGCGCTTGCTTTTGTCGCGCCCGAATCGGCGCGGTGTCAAACCAGAGGTTCATTGCGCGCAAACGCCACTGTGAAAAAAGCCCTTGCTTTTCCTCAAAGAGTAGTATGCCGTCACGCGCGACTGCGCGCCAGAGGTATGGCGAGGGAATAGAAAGGTCTGCGACTTCAACATCGTTGCGTTTGAGTGCCGTCCCGATTTCTTCGGAAACAAGAGACAGGACGGAAGGATCTTGCGGAAAGACGGCAATATCAATATCACTCCCCGACCGCTGTGTCCCTCTGGCCACTGAACCAAAAAGCACCACAAAATCAAGTTTGTTTTGTTTGGCAACACGCACAATATTTGCCTTTGCCTGCTCATCAATCATTTCGGCAGTATATCACGCGAAACCTTCAAAACAAAATCATAGAACGTCCTGTTATTTGTTGAGGATTAAGGGTTTCTCTTTCTTGTTCCCGTTACTTGTGACCTGTCACCGGTCACTTGTTACTTCTTGTATTTCGCCATGATTTCCGCTTCCACCTCCTCCTTCGGTCGGCCAAACTTGAGGTACGAGAGCTCTTTGAGTTTCTCAATGTTTGCCTTGTTCCCCTGCCCTGGTGGGAGTGTCTCAAGCGAGAATGGCTTCACCGGACGGCCGTTCACGAGGAGCTTCATATAGGCGTTCCTATTGTCGAGGTTAATGAGGTCTTGGTCGGTAAAGACCGGATCAAGCTGTTTCGCGAGGAACTCGGCGTCTTCCGCCCCAACACGAAACATCGCCATACTGCCAACGTTGCCGAACACGCTGTCTTTTATCTTTTCATCAAGCTGTTTGATAAATTGGTGCGCGATAATGAGCGCGAGCTTGTACTTGCGAGCTTCGGAGAGAATCGAGGAAATTGATGGCGTCGTGACGTTCTGAAACTCGTCAATGTAGAGATAAAACGGGGGCATATCCTTACCAAATGAGTCTACACGTGAGAGCGCGGCCATCAGCATCTTTCCGACGAGAATAAGACCGATGAGGTTGGCGTTTAGCTCACCCAAACGCCCTTTGGCGAGGTTCACGAGGAGGATTTTCTTCGTATCCATAATTTCTCGGAAGTTGAAGGTGGAGCGTTCTTGCGCGATAATCGGGCGCATAATTTCGTTGGACAGGAAGTTGTCGAACTTCGAAACGATGTAGGGCACAATATTCGCGAGTGACGCCTCACCGCCCGCTTTGTCCGCCACCTCACGCCAAAACTGATTGACCACCGGATTTTGACAGCGCGAGAGCTTAAGCTCACGAAACTCCTTGCTCGCGAGGACGCGGGAGACGTCAAGGAGCGTGGAACCACTCGTCGGGTCTTCAATGGTGAGGAGCACCGCGTTCCTAAAGTACTGTTCAAACATCGGCCCGCCCGAAGTCTTCATATCAAACAGCTTGTCAAAGATAGAGAGCATTTCGTTTACCACAAAGGTCTTTTGCTCGGGGAAACGAGTATCGTACTCAAGCATATTGAGTCCCATCGGTCTCGCCGTGTTGCTTGGGTCAAAGTAGATGAGGTCTTCGTAGCGCTCTTTGGGAATCATCGCGAGGACGTCCAAAATATCCACCCCGTGTGGGTCAATAAAGCACAGCCCTTCCCCATTCGCGATGTCTTGCGCAATCATATTCTTCAGGAAGGTGGTCTTTCCGGTACCGGTTTGACCGATGGTGTAGAAGTGACGAAGGCGGTCGTCAGGCGTGACGAAAATCTTGGTATCTTCTCCGCGAACCCTGTTCACCCCAAGGAGAAGTCCTGACGCGGGAAGCCCTACTGGTGCGGGTGCCGTCCCCGCCTTGGCTTGCTTCAGCGCCGGAGCGGACTTCAGCTTTGTAGAGGGGAAATGCACCATCGTAGTGAGCTCCTTGACGTTCAAGGGAAGCACTGATGCTTCGTCAAACTCTCGCAGGCTAAAGTCGCGGAGGAGCTTTCCCAGCGAGGCTTTTTCCAGACGTTTAAACCGAAGTTCATTCCCTGTTCCGCTTTTGAACTGGTTGAATGAGGCTTCTAGGTCCGAGATGATCTCGGTGGCCGATTCGCGTGTCTGTGAAGAACTTACAACGCGAATGACGCACTCAAGCACTGGCGCGGAAACTTTCTTTTTGATTTCCTCAACCACAAGCTCATCCACCTTTGGACCCTGCTTATCTTCTTTATGCTTCTTGTGAAGCTTTTCTTCTTCTCCCGAAAGAATATCCTTGAGCCCTTTAAAGAAGTGACCGGCAAAGGTGAACGGAATATCTATAGCTTTCCGGACAGGAGTGCCTTTCTGTATCTGTCGCAGTGAATACTCATAGCGTTCATTGTAGGAGTGCTGTGCAGGACGAAGGAGAAGCTGTACCGCCGCGCCTTCCCCGTCGCGGTCAATCTTGGAAAAGCTGTGCAGAAGCACACTCAAAGGGTCTACCTGAAACTCTTCATAGAGCTTGAGCGGATAAATGGGGTTTTTCGAGAGAGTCGCCACCGAGCCGAGGGAGATACCGTTTTCATTAAAAATATTGTAGTCGTCCTTCACCTCGCGAATTTTTGAATTGTGAAAAAGAGACTTTGCCTGCTTTTCAAAAAGCGCTTTTTTCAGCGTGGGTACCGATACGTAGAAAATGATTTCGTCACTGCCGTTCGCGTTCGCAATCTCTATGGTAAAGAACGTATCCTCTTTTCCTTTGTCGGCAACCGAAAGCATACCTGCATAAAACTGCTCCATTCCCGCAATGAGGATCTTGAGCTCCTTCTCCCCTTCTTCCTTAGTGGTCTCGGGAAGCGAGATTTCAAACAGGGTCATATGGAGTGGTTTCCATAGCGCACTCCTCTCCGGTAGGTCCTTCACCGGAAGACCTGCTTGTATATACTGAATGAGAAAGCGGTGGAAATCGTCAAAGAGGTGCGCGTTGTTAAGTCGCTCCGCGACATCAAGCGCGCTTCGCACTCCTTTTTCCTGCACAATCACCGCAAGCTCCTCCATCTGCTTATCATGCGTTTCGGGAGCAAGGTCAAATACGATGGCCTGCTTCTCGGCGGGAGGGATGGTCATCGCGGGGGCAACGGCTTCCGCGACCGGAGTTTGCGCATAGGTAGTTACGGTTTCCTGTACTACTTGTTCCCTTTCAGGCGAGATACCTTTCTCGGTAAGTGCCTGCTCTTTCCGTTGCACTTCCTCGCGCAAAAACTTAAGCTCCTCTTCAGGGGAAGAGAATCGCTTTTCAACCGAACCTGTAACGGTCTTTTCCATATGCACTAGTATAGCAAGAATAATCAATTCTTCATCCCCGTGTATAAGGCCACCCCTTTAATGCCCTCATAACCTCCTCAAAAAGTGCGATATAAGTACGATCGTAGCTATATGATACAATTATAGGATGACAAAAAGAAGAAGGGTGAGTGAAAAAGAGGCCAAAGAAACCCGACTGCGCATTGGGCCGGTACAACAAAAGATACTGCTGCTACTTTTGGGTGGTCTGGCGCTTTCCTGCTCACGTTCCCCAAGGAAAAACTGGCGTATTATCAAGGGTATGCGCGAGACATGGAAGGATATTAACAAGCGCACCGCTGAATACGCCATTACCAAGCTGTATGAATCGCACCTCATTGAGGCACGTGAAAACACCGACGGCACTACGACGCTTGTGCTTAATGAAAAGGGAAAGAAAAAAGCGCTCACTTACAAAGCGAGTGCGATGAAGATTCAAAGCGCAGATCTTTGGGACAAGAGGTGGCGTGTGGTTGTCTTTGATATACCTGAAGATGAACGTGATGCTCGCGACGCACTTCGTGGACATCTTGAAGATATGGGTTTCTTTGTGTTACAACGTTCAGTATTCGTTCACCCACTTGACTGCAAAGATGAGATAGATTTCTTGGTTGAACTCCACGATATACGAAAATATGTCCGCTTTATGGTGGTTGAGTCAATTGATAACGAACCCCATCTAAAAAAGTTCTTCAATCTTGAATGACCTTTTTTATCTCTGTTTCAGTTTCACTTTTCCGCCGTTCCAAAAAAGTGCGATATACGTACGATCGTACTTATATCGCACTTTTGCACACGTCAGAGTACGAAGGAGAGGAGAGAGAATAGTAGACATGTCCCGAAATAACTTCAAAATCAGAGAAATACGTTGATAAATATGGGTAAAAATGCGATATTTATAAAAAATCATAAAATATCTTTATCTATCGACATATTTCCAGAAAAAACAAGTTATTTCGGGACTTGTCTAGTGTCTTTTCCTTTTGATAGAGGGTTCAGGGTGATCCGCGTCTTTTCTTTTTCGCTGGTACCTAATGCCTATTTCCTAGAGCCTTCTTCTTACTGCGCGAGGGAGGCGCGGGTTTCCGCGAGTTTGACACTTTCATCAAGTTTCTTTTCCATTCCCCCAAGCTCCTTCAGCTTCGCGATGGATTCATCAAGGGTATTGATATATGCCTGATTGATAGCATTCGTGAGTTTTATGGAAAGCCGTGTCTGAAGTACCTTTGCTTCGGCCTCTTCTTCAGGCAAAAGCTTTCGCTTTGCAAGCAAGCCGAGCATTGCCTTTGCATCCTCAATCTTTCCGACCTTAAGGAGACTTTCAAATTGTGCGAGTGTGTCAGTCATAAGGTTATACCGTTATAGGCCCCGGATGTTTCAGGTGCCTAATAAGACTTTGATAATAGATTCGTCGTCCGGTTCCCGAATGTTTTGTTTTTGCCTCCTCTTCGGCCTGCTCCAGCGTATCCAGTATAAACTCTTTGCTTTCGGCCTCGTCCATAAAACCAACCGTTCCGCTCTCCGCACCCGACATTCGCATAAACGTGCGGTAGGCGCGAAGCACGCGCGATTGCCCCGCGTCTTCAGGTAAGTGCTCAACCACTTTTTTAATTCCTTCCTCAAAAAGTTTCTTCATACCGACAACCTGTTTACCTTCCGCGGTAGTTCCCCCTTCCCACATAAGCTTCTCATAGGCATCTTCGTCAAGCGACATTTCCTTGCCTTCTATCTCGCCCGAGAGATACCCCGCTTCTGCCTCTTCCCTAAATTTTTTCGTAGCCATTTGCCTCTTTGCAAGGTCAGTTGAGTTAAGCGCACCGGTAAGTGCAACAAGGTTATCCTTGAGCAGACGCTCGCGCACCATTTTTGCGACGTCGTGCTCTGCAAATACCCTTTCCTGTGCCAAGGTAAGTTCGCCCTTTATCTTTGCGAGTTCCGCCTGCACTTTAGCAACCACCTGTGGAGCTTCGGTAATACGCTTTTCAAGTGCCTGAATATCGGCAGTTATCTTTACCAACTCCGCTTGAGTAGCCTTTTGCTTTTCTTCATTTTCCTCCTTCTTGCCTCCACCAATGAGAGCCAAAGCTTTGTCCATAAGCCCGTATTTGGTAGCGAGTATTTCCGTGTTTATCTGCTCAAGCTCCTTCTTTCTAGCTTCAAGTTCAACCTTTGTCGCCGAAAGCTTCTCCGGCTTATGCTCTTCGCGCAAAGCTAAAAATTCGGCTTCTTTGCGCGCAATTTCCGCGGGGTGCGACTCAAGCGCGTTCAAATCGTTCTGAAGCTCAAGAAGTGCGTCAGGGTCTTCCGTCGCGAGTTTCTCTACATGGGTTTTGCACGCCTTTTGCTCTTCGGCGCTTAATTTCCCCTTGCCCTTCCCATTCAACATCGCGTTCATAGACACCTCAAGCCTGCGAGAAGCTTTACTTTTTGCCTCAAATATCTCAAATACCTTCTGGGTGTCCCTCGGATCATCAAACACGTTGCCGTCGGGACGTGCTTTGTCGTAGAACGCGTGAAAACCACGCGTATCAAGCGCTTCCTGCACGGAAAACAGCTTCTCAATCGCCGCCGGCGGACGCTCTGCTTCGGGTTGTGGGCTGTGTGTTGGTGTGTCCATAGCGTTATAGTGTAGCGTAGTTAGAGAGAGTGTTACAAGAATGGAAAAGTCGGGATTATTTTACTTCTTTCTTAAACTATTTTTTACGCGTTCAATAAGGTCACGCCTGGTATCTGTTGTCATTGAATCAGTGCCAACATGTAACAAACCGGCATTAAAACTGACACCTGCTTGCACGGTATATATAGAGTGAACTTTATCCAGAAAAGCCTTAGACATACCTTGCGAGGCAACTCCCCACTCATATGCATCCCCTACAATAAGAATCCTTTCCAGATCTGCATCATTCAACCCACCGATTTCCTCAAACGTCATCGCTTCTATTTTCTCCGGTGTCCAGAGCGAAGCGATTTTACTGCTTTCTACCTTACCCGCTCCCGAGGACTCTTTATCTTTGAGTTCCCAACGCCTACCGTTCAGCACAAGTTCAGGAGGTAGGAAGCTGATAAGTTGGTCGGGTCTACCTAACCTAGGGCCAGGGAGTGCCAAGATGCTGTCGAAACGCTCTGAACTATTCGGCTTAGGTAAGAGATAGTTTTCGGAGCCGACCGCAACCAAGAAATATCGCAGAGCGCTTCCTGGGTCCTTATCGAGGGCATCCTTCTCTAAAAAGTAGTCTTCTTGACTGCTCGTCTTTTTATACACTGTACGCACTTCCGCTCCTGAAACAGACCTTAGTCTTATCCGAAGCTCCTCTTCATCAAAAACTGGCCCATCCTCCTTGCAAAACCTGACGAAAGCTTGCCCTATCTGTTCAGCGGTAGAAAGGTTTTCTTTGTGCTCAACTTTTCTTGTTGTTTCAGCGCCACTTACACCTTCTGCCAGAACCTGACGGTAAGAAAGACTGCCATATTCTTCAAGTATTCGCACAACGCGTACGACTTCTTTGCGGGCGGCATCAATCTCTGCGTCGGTAAGGATACTATCATTATGTGCCTTCTCCATACGAGCTATCTCCGACGCAAAAGTCGCGCGATGTGTGGCCAAAAGACCTTCAAGTATCGGGGTACGAAACGATTCATGTAAATCAACGAGAGCGGTTTGAAATGTTGCATCGTTGACGCGGTCCCAGATTAGCTGAATGGAAGCAGTATCGAGGTCTGCCAAGTCGGTAATCGTATCAAACTTCCCTGAATACTTTTCTTCAGGTTGACTTTCCTTTGTACCACTAGCCTTCACACTGGCTTCTGGTGCAGGAGAAATTGTCTCTTTCAAAAGAGGTGGCTGTGGAGCCGGTGTGCGCACGACTTCTGGTGAAATGAGGGAAGTGCTTGTAGGTGACGGAGCTTCGGCACCTTTGGCCCTAAACAGTGAACCGAACATCCTTTCGGTCCTCTCCCAGGCACTCTCCTCTTCTCCTTCTTTTGAAGCTTCAACTCCTTTGGTAGCCTTTTCGGCCTTCGCCTTCGCAAGGTCGGCGATGAGCGTTTCGGCGCGAGTCAGAGGTTTCTTTCCACCGCTCTCGGCAGAAACTGGTTCAGATGCGACTGGTGAATTTTCTGTTGAGGGCTGCGCCAGACTTTCTCGGAGCTTTTTGACCACATCCGCGTGCACGATGGCACGAAGCGCTCCTTGGCATCCGGCAGGAATCTTTTCCTTAGAAATAAAAGTTCCCGCAAACTTCACTAAGTTTGAAGAACTCTCCCCCTCTTTTCGTGCTTCAAACTCCAAAAAGAAACCGAACATCTTGTCATACAGCTCGCCTGAAAACGTTTCAAGCTCCGAAACCTCCATAACCTGCCGCAACTTTCTATCACGGGGCATGTTGACTATCTCTTCAAGAAATCGCTCGTGGGTTTTCACCGATTTGAAATACTCTGAAAACACCTCGGCCTTTTCCATCTCGGGACTCTTTGTTCGTTCGGGAGCGACTACAACCACAGGAATAGCAGGAGCGGAAAGCGGTTTGGGTACGCTTGGAGGAGCACCGAGTCTTGCCCGCGGCGGGGTAATCAGTTTTTTCGGAGCGGGTTTTTTTTCCGGCTTCTTGCTGTTAGTTGCGTCAGGATTCGGAAGCAGTTCTGGTTTCTTCGGGATAGGAGTTGGTTTTATCACATCCTTGAGTTCAGGTGACTCATCAACCACGCCGAAGGTAGGAGGCAGAGAAGGAAGTTCAAACGAAGGTTCTTCTGATCTAGACATAGGAATAAGTGTAACACACAACCTTTAAAAAGTGAGGAGATAAAGGTGATTTTCACCGATAAAAATAAGGGTTTTATGGGGTTTTGTAACTATTGACTTTTGTACTTAAATATGCTACTATATACATTGGTGGCTCTTCGACAAGAAAAGCTACATTTCGCAAACCAACAAAAACAAAAGGGCCTTTTTCTTTAGCCCTCTCTGAACAGAAAGAAGACTGACAAATGAATACCGAAAACACCGCCCCGACCGCCGAACCGACCACAGCCATTACCATCGCCCCCTACCCCGTCAAAAAGATATGGCTCCCGAAGTTCTTGAAACTGGATGCCATTGAGGCGCTTCGCCGCGCCCGCTCCTTCAAGCAGGGAGACGAGCGGTTCCCCGGCCTCAAAACCGCCGTGCTGGAATTGAGCGAGGGAGTCTCGCCCCAGCCCGAATCATACTTCGAGAAGCGACAGGAACTCGTGATTGGCACGGGTGGCGGTCGCTTCGGCACCTTCGGTAAATGCGCGACCGAGGCGATGACTGTCTACCTCGGCATCGAGGAGGACAAGCCGCTTCAGCGCATCACCGCCGCGGTTCGGAAGACCGTGGAGGATTACGGAAGCCGGACCGAGCTTCCTGCAATCATCAGGATAATGCACCGCGTCATCAACCGCCACGCGGTTGCTGACTACACCATTTGCATTATGCACTACGTGCATAACGGGTTAATTCATCGCCGCGTCAAAAAAACGGACGATGGAACCCTCCTCTCCTTTTACCAGGAGATGTGCAGCGGTAAGTCACCCGTCTTCACGGACGAGCGGGCGTGTGCGAGCTTGAAAGAGCTTGTCCAGAAAAGTGTTGAACGCAAGAACAACTCAATTCTGGAACTCGCGGCAATCACAGATTGCCTCATCTGCGAAGAGGGGCCGAAGGAGGGCAGGAAAATTGTCCAGAACCTCCTTCGTGGCCTCTACCAGGATGAGCTCCTGTACTGGGAGGCTGTGGACCTCTGCAAGGGGGCGGAGAAAAACACCGTCAAGATCATGCACTACGGCAAGGAGAGCACAATAAACGCAATCTTTGTACAAACCGACAACCCCCTCATTCCTCATGCTAGCCACAGCAAAGAGGTCGGGAAGATCGGGTTTGTGGTAGTGCAAAACGCCCTTGGCAATCTCGCGATTTACGCGGACCAAAAGTTGCCAGTCGGTCTCGTCTGCCTCTGGCAGATGATTCAGACGCTCGAACTCCTCGCCATGGGGTGGAGAGCACGGGAGATTCCCTGGCACGACCTTAAGGCAGTGGAGGGACACGCGGCCATTCAGGATAAGTGGAAGCACGTCTTTCGCAAGAAGAAAATCATGAATGGCTTTTCCCAAGGTGATGTACCGGCAACGGCCATCAAAGGGGAAGCGCTCCTCTACGCCATCCAGCACGCCTTTCACTCCTTTGGTATCCCGAAATGGCTTCGGGAACACGGGATCATCACCCGTAAGGGTGAACGGAATGTGGCCCAAAAACCAACGCCGGAAGAAGAGCTCGTAAAAGAGATCTTCGCAAAACCGGCGGCAGGCGCACAAACGCCTGCATCAACCCCTTCAACAATGGAACCCGCGCAGGCCGAAAAGGCTAACGTGGGAACCAACGACATTGAGGAGGCCTTGCAAAGGGCGACCTCAAAAAAGAAAGGGGGTAAAAAAGCGGCGAAGTAGCCGCAAGTTCTTTTAGAAAACACGCGAGGCTTGGAAGCAATTCCAAGCCTCGTTTTTTTATACGAGGAAGATTTTAAAAATCCCTCCTCCTAACGGGTACTCCCTTTAGAAAAGGGAGAATTAAGATACGGTCAAAATATCAGCACCGTTTTCGGTGACCACGACGGTATGTTCAAAATGGGCGCTCCGCGAGCCGTCTTTGGTGATGTAGGTGTAGCCGTCTTTCGCAAGTTTTACACCGGCGCCACCTTCGTTCAGCATTGGTTCAATCGCAATCACCATACCGGCCTGGAGCACCACCCCTTCGCCTTTCTTACCGAAATTAGGGACAAAGGGCTCTTCATGCACCGCATAACCTACCCCGTGACCCGCAAGCTCACGAACAATGCCAAAGTTAAACGGCTTTACAAAACTCTCTATCGCAAACCCCACGTCTCCCGTAGTAGCTCCGGCACGTACGGCTTTAATCCCCACGGCAAGCGCCTTTTGGGTCGTTTTAAGAAGTTTCCTCGCTCCTTCATCTATCTTCCCCACCGCGACCGTTATCGCGCTGTCGGTAAAAAGCCCACCGTGCACAAGCCCAGCATCAAGTGTCACGATATCTCCCTCTTTCAATATCTTCTCGATTTCGTTTGGAATGCCGTGCACCACCTCGTCGTTTACCGATACGCAGAGCGTAGCGGGAAAAGGACGCTTCGCTCCACTTGGCGCGTAACCCAAAAATG
>CALQZP010000013.1 GCA_943349725.1 Candidatus Nomurabacteria bacterium
GTCGCTGGAGTGGCAAACTTCGCAAGTACAGGTTCTACACTTTACTCTACCCTCACCGCTCCCAAATTCACCGCCACCTCTACTACCGCTTCTGTATTCCCTTATGCTTCCACCACCGCTATCTCCTCCTCCGGTTCTGCGTACTTTGCTACGAGTGGGGGGAATGTGGGGATTGGGACGGCGGCGCCGGTCGCAAAACTAAATGTTGTAACTACAGTCGGAGCTGCGGCAGCTAATAATAGTCAACCTGCATTAAGACTTGACTCTTCGGCAACCGCAGGAATAAATGTCGGTCCCACAATTGGTTTCAGGGGAGAGACAGGAAACGCAACTACACCATATAGTTTTGCCGCTATTCAGGGAGTGAAAACTACTGCAGCAGGTGATGGAGATTATGGTGGTTCGTTAATCCTTTCAGTTCAGGGTGCGGGTGGAGGTGCAGCTCTGACTGAAGCTATGAGAATAAATAGTGCCGGCTCCGTCGGCATCGGGACGACGACGCCTAACTCTCTTTTGAACATAGCCAGCACTTTGCCGAGATTTTATCTCTCTGACACTGATTTCGCCACCAACGGTCATTGGTTTATGGAAAATGACGCTGGAGTATTTTCTCTTGGCACAACTTCATCTGCTTTGGCAGTTTCAGCGACAAGGGCTTTGTCAATTACAAATGCTGGCAACGTCGGGATCGGGACGACGGCGCCAGGGTTAAGGTTGGATGTTTTGATTCCTTCTGCAAACAACGGGGAGGCTTATCGTAATATGGTAGTCCGCACTTCTGATTCCGCTGGCACGGGTATTGGTGGAGGAATTGCTTTTGGAGGTTTTTACAATGGAACAACAGACTATGTTAATGATTTAGCGGGTATTCAGGGATTTAAGGAAAATGGGACGGCAGGAAATTACGCTGGTGCTTTGAGATTTACTACTCGTATAAACGGCGGCACTCCACTGGAAAGGGTCAGAATAGATAGTGCTGGCAACGTCGGCATCGGCACTACCACCCCAGGCTCTATCCTCTCCGTCGCTGGAGTGGCAAACTTTGCAAGTACCGGTTCCACTCTCTATTCAACCCTTACCGCTCCCAAATTCACCGCCACCTCTACTACCGCTTCTGTATTCCCTTATGCTTCCACTACCGCTATCTCCTCATCTGGTTCTGCGTACTTTGCGACGAGTGGGGGGAATGTGGGGGTGGGGACGGCGAGTCCGAATTGGAACTTCTCAGTCGCAGGCAGTAATGTTGTCACCAGTCTTTTTGATACCAACGGCGGAACGGCGGCAGGAATTTGGCGCATGAATGATGACTCGATGCAGTTTTCATTTGATACAGGAAACGATGGTAGTATCAATGTGCTGGCTATGGCAATTACGGCTGCTACAGGCAACGTCGGCATCGGGACCACCACCCCAGGCTCCATCCTCTCTGTCGCTGGAGTAGCAAACTTTGCAAGTACCGGTTCCACTCTCTACTCTACTCTCACTGCCCCATACTTCACCGCTACCTCATCCACCGCCTCCACCTTCCCTTATGCTTCCACTACCGCTATCTCCTCCTCTGGTTCTGCGTACTTTGCGACGAGTGGGGGGAATGTAGGGATTGCATCCTCTAGCCCATGGGGACAACTCTCCGTCACCAACACTTCCGCCAACCCCTCCTTCGTCGTAGAAGACTCCACCTCTCCCGACACTACTCCTTTCATTATTGATGCGAGTGGGAATGTAGGAATCGGCTCTTCAACTCCTACCAACAACAAACTAGCAATTACAGGTACGACAGGCAATGGTGTTACCACGGCGCTTTATGCAACTAACAATGCCAATACCGCCATCTTTACACACGGTAATGTTGCCTACCGTTCTTCTATAGGATTTGATAGCGGGAATGGCAATCCGTTTATAGGACTCCACGCCGAGCATTCCACTACAGCGAACACTTATAGAAATGATGGTACAGGCTACAACGGCTTTGCCATCCGACACGATCAAGCAGCAACACCGGGAATCAATTTTCTCTGGAATGGTGTAAATACGGCTGACGCTGATTTCTCCTCCACAGTTAGTAGTCTCTATTTGCAATCTACCGGCAACGTCGGGATTGGCACCACCTCGCCGTACCGCACGCTCTCGGTCGTCGGCACCGCTGCCTTTACGGGACTTACGAACGACAGTACCGGTTACTATGTCTGTCTCAACACCACGACCTATCAGATGTCTACCAGCACCAGCGCGTGTTCCGGTTCGTCTATTCGTTTCAAGGAGAATGTAGAGACTATGGAGTATGGACTTGCCGAGATACAGGCACTCCGCCCCGTCACCTTTGATTACAAATCCGACTATATCACGGGAGCGGGACACCAAATGGGCTTTATCGCCGAAGAGGTGGCGAGTGTCATTCCCGAGGTCATAAGCTACACCGGCGGACAGATTTCCGGTGTTGACTATCCCAAGTTCACCGCGCTCCTTACCAAGGGTATTCAAGAAATCGGACAGCGCATCTCTATCGCGTCCGCTTCTTCAACGACGACTCCGACACTCTTCATCACCGCCTCAAGCACGGTTGCTATCGGCACGACAACACCCGATATGAGCTACGCGCTCTATGTCGCGGGTGACGCGGCCGCGACTTCCTTCGTCAACATCAGCACGCGCGAGGCGAAGAAAGATATTGTCTATCTATCCGAGTCGGACAAAACAAGTGTGCTCACAAAGCTGAAGACCCTTGGAGTCGCCACCTATACCTATACGAATGAACCGTCCTGTGTCACGAGCAACTGCTCCCGCCGCCTTGGCTTAATCGCCGAAGAAGCACCAGCCGAGGTGCTCTCCGCAAACGGCAAGGGTGTAGATGTCTACAAACTCGCGACCTTTATTCTCGCGGGTGTGCAGGAACAGCAGAAGCAGATTGATAGTTTGGAACTGCGCTTGGCGAAGCTTGAGGCCTTGGTCGCGAGTAGCACCCCGTCCACACTCCTTACAGGCACGGGTTCTGCCGTAACGCGTGAAGAATGGCCAGCGCTCCTTGCCGATTACCTCACCTCACTCGGCGTAAAGATCACCGCGGGAGTTGTCGAGTTTAAGAGTCTGGTGGTGGAGACCTTCACGACGAAGAAGTTCTGCGTTGATGATGTCTGTATAAACAAAGAGCAGTTCAAGACGCTCCTCGCGAGCGCGGGGGTTACTCCTCTCACCACGGCTTCCAGCACCCCGGGAGAGGTGATAGGAGGGACAGTGGGAGGAGACACCACTCCGCCGACGATTACGATTATCGGTAATAACCCCGCCACGATTGCGGTAGGCGCGTCCTATGGCGACCTGGGGGTAACGGTTACCGATGATGTAAGCACTAACCTCGGCTATCACTTCTTTGTGAACGGAGTATCGGTTTCGCAAGTCTCTCTCAACACGTCTTCCTCAACGACCTACGCGATTGACTATGTCGCTATTGACGGGGCGGGGAACACCGCTACGACGACACGAACGGTGGTTGTTGCCTCTCTCGAGGAAGCACAAACTGTTTCTACGGGAAGCAGTCAACTCTTGGAAACAGTTGCGGCGCTCTCTACGGAAAGCGCTTCTTCGGCCACCACGACGCCCACCGAATCTGTTGAGGTTAGACCTCAACAAACAGCTGAATCAACCGCAACCGCAACCGTAACCCCTGAACTAGCGCCTGAACCCACCCCCGAGCCGACCACGACCGCCATCACCACTGACACCAGCAACACGACCGCTCCGGTAACCGCGACAACCACCGAAACCACCACCCCCTAAAATCTGTTGAGGTCAGACCTCAACACCCCCGCCACCCCCGCCACCACGACACCTGCTGAAACCACGACCAACTAGTCTGTTGAGGTCAGACCTCAACAACACAGACCTCAACGCACATGGTAAAATAGAGTCAACTATGAGCGCCAATAACTATATTCAAATTAAAGAGACATCCCCGGACAAGTATGAAGTCTCAGAAAGAGACTATGAAAGCGAAGGAGAACTCCACACGCTTGGCCTTTTTGCTTCCATAAAACTGGCGGTGAGAAAAGCCGAAGAGTATATCAGAGAAATTGAGCATGAAGTAGAATACGGAATCAGGTTTTCTTTGATGGAGTCAGGTGTCGTGCATGGGGAGGAGAAAAAATCACACAAAGATTTTGACTCTTGGAATGCGAAAAAGAAATGGATAGACAGTGAGCAATCAGCAGTCTTTTTTCATGTGCGTGAGGTGTGGTGGTGCTCGCTCGGCATAAACATAGGCTTTGAACAAGATGGAAAAGGAGAAAAATCTGCCCGACCCGTGCTCGTCTTTAAGAAGTTCAATAATGAAATATGTTTGGCATTGCCACTTTCATTGCAGGTAAAAACAAAAGAGAAAACGGCACATTTTTATTCGGCTGTTTCGCTTGAGGATGGTATACCGAGAACCGCCCTGTTGTCACAGGTGCGTTTAATTGACAGAAAGCGACTCCTAACCAAAATCGGCATGATTGACGAAGTAAATTATAAAGATATACAAAAAGCGGTTATACGCCTTTGTAGCATGTAACCGCTCTCTGTTATTGTCTGCCTGACTTGCGTCAGGACGAGGCCGAAGCCGTTTATGCGCATATACTACCATCTACACCTACCATGTCAAACATCAAAAAAACCATCATTTCCTTCCTTACCATAACTCTCTTTTTCTTCGCGGGAGCTTTTGTCTTTCCTTATTCCGCTTCCGCCGCGATAAAAGCAAGGACTGCAAGTAGTACCAATCTCATAGGGTACTGGTCTTTCAATGAGGGGACGAGTACTACAGCGGGGGACTATAGCGGAAGGGGTAATAAAGGGACATTGACTGGAGCTGGTGGTCTGCCGACATGGACGAGTGGGAAGCTAGGTAAGGCACTTTCGTTTGACGGAGTGGATGATTATGTTTCCGTACCTAACGGTGCTACCAGATATACCTTTGACGATGCTGATGGAGGTACGATATCTTTCTGGTTGTATTTGAGATCATATACTGATGGCCACATACTTAGTACAGCAAGTTCAGCAACTGCAGGTTGGGGTATATACACTAGGTCTGGTCCAACTATAGAGCTTAGACAAAACAGGGCAACAGCACCACAGAGAGTACAGATAGTGACTGCAAGTGCCCCAACACTCAATAGATGGACACATGTAACAATGGCATATATAGCAGGTGATGCCAATCCACACTACTATATAAATGGGATATTGGTTGATCATCAAAATAATGATAGTGGCTCAGGGGCTATTGGAGTTCCGACAGGAGTAATGTCCATCGGTGCATACACAGATGGCACAGTACCTGCGAACGCCATTATAGATGAAGTTAAATTTCACAATAGAGTGTTAACTGCCTCAGAAGTCCTCGCTCTTTACAAGAGCGGAGTCGGTGTGCAAAAGATCGCCACGAAGAATGGTCTCGTGGGGCAGTGGAAGTTCGACGAGGGGACGAGTACTACTGCGGGGGATAGTAGTGGGAATGGAAATAAGGGGACACTCACGAGTGGGCCGACATGGACGAGTGGGAAGCTGGGTAAGGCACTATCGTTTGACGGAGTGGATGACAATGTAAATACTGGAAATCTATCCGGTAGTGTTTCTCTAGATGGTCCAGCGACTATTTCGGGTTGGTATTATTTTACGACATCTGCACTTGCGAGGGGTGATTCCATTAACTTGCACACACAGCTCTATCAGCATCCCGCTAACAACTTTCTCTATATCGGTGGTGGTGGTGCAGATTATTTTAATGTTGCTTCTGTGCTGACACTCAATGCATGGCATCATATTGTCCTTACTTATAACGGCACTCACGAAAACGATCTGCTCTATATAAATGGCGTCAGATATACTGTCAATATTCAGACTGCTGGTACAAGTCATGCGAGCTTGAGCACTTTTCGTATTGGTGCTACATCAGCGAGTGTTCCAGGGAAAGTCGATGATGTCCGCGTCTACAACCGCGTATTGACCCAAGCCGAAGTCCTCTCCATCTACAAAGAAAACGCCACTCCTGTGAATACCTCGCAGAATAATAAATTGACGAGCGGGCTCGTGGGATACTGGAGCTTCAATGGATCGGATGTCGACAATACATATATATATGACAGATCAGGACAGGCAAATCATGGGTATCTCCACAATATCGCCACTTCAACTGCAAAGACGATGGGGAAGGTGGGGCAGGGGCTCAAGCTCGACGGGACCAGTAATATGGACTTTAATCAGGTTATTTATACGGGTAATACAAATTGGTCGGCATCAGTTTGGATAAGGACTAGGGCAACAGATAATTGGATTATAACAAACCAATCAGGTGGTCCTGTTACCAATGCTATGAGAATAATTGCAGGTAAAATAAACTATTATAACTACGATGGCATATGGAACAGTACTTCAGGAACGATAACAGTCAATGACGGCAAATGGCATTTACTCACATGGGTAAATTCTAGTAATATGACAATGGATATGTATGTTGACGGTGTATTAGATGCAAATGATATTTATTCTACTACCAACGCTAGTGGCCCCCTAAATCGCATAGGGAGACAATACGGCGCGGGAGCATCAAGCGCTATAGACGCTCTTGATGAAGTGCGCATCTACAGCCGTGGCCTCTCCGCCGCAGAGGTGAAACAGCTTTACCTCCTCGGCCGTTAACCCCACCAAAAAGGCTGTTGAGGTCTAACCTCAACAACTAACCTCAACAATCCAGTCGTATAGAGAAACGAAAAATGTTATTCTGTTGAGGTTAGACCTCAACAAACCAAGAAAATCATGAGAGTAGAACCATATGCCGTTGATTCATACATACACGTTCTGAAGCGGGGCTCTCGTGGGTTGCCAATTATTGGTGACGAGTCTGACCAATGGCGCAACCTCCGACTTCTCTATTTCAAGAACGATCGCTTTGTTGCTGAAAATTGGGAGCGGGATACGAAAGACCTTGGGATGTTCACCCGCCCGCCCGAATGGCCACCGCAAGACCCCATCGTAAAGGTTCTCTGTTATACCTTGATGCCTAATCACTTTCACCTGCTGATAAAAGAAATTGTGGAGGGTGGCATGTCTCTTTTTCTGAAAAAGATAGGTGACAGTATGACCGGTACGTTCAATGAGAAATACAAAAGCAAAGGGAGTATTTTCCAGGGGAGTTATAAAGGTCGGACAGTCGATGATGATACCTATCTTCGTTACCTTGCGGCATATATCATGGTGAAGAATTCCATGGAGCTTTACCCGAAAGGTGGATTGGCGGGAGCAATGAAAGATTTTGAGGACGCGTGGGAGTGGGCACTCTCATATCCATTTTCCAGTTTAGGTGACTATGCCGGAAATCGTGTAACAAAGACATCGCCGGTGATCAAGAAAGATATTTTGGGGGAAGTATTTGCAAATCCGCGGGAGTTTAAGTCCTACGCGAAAGAGGTGATTCTCGCAGGGAAGTGGCTCGAAGATAAAAAAGTAAGTCGATTCGGGATGCTTTCCATTGAGTAATTAAAGTTGTTGAGGTTAGACCTCAACAATGCTTTCCATTGAGTAATTAAAGTTGTTGAGGTTAGACCTCAACAACTTAGACCTCAACAACTCAGGGGACTTTAATAAGTCATTATTTTGGGTGCATCCGATGCCTATCAGTGAGAGAAGTCTTTAGGTTGAACCTAAGGAGACTCCATAGTACCATGGGTACTGATTCTTATTCGTATCCCGTTTGCCTTTTTATCTTATTCGTATTATATGCAATTTCAAAAAACCATTCTCAAGAACGGACTTCGTCTCATTGTGGTCCCGATGAAGGAAAGCCCGACGGTGACCGTGATGGCGCTCGTGGAAGCCGGTTCAAAGTACGAAACACCAAAGATAAGCGGAATCTCGCATTTCTTGGAGCATATGTGCTTCAAGGGCACCGAGAAACGGCCGAAGGCGGTGGATATTGTCCGCGAGCTTGACGGTATCGGGGCGCAGTACAATGCCTTCACGTCGCAAGAGATGACCGGTTACTACGCGAAGTCCGACAAGAAGCATTTTGATAAAATCCTGGACGTTGTGTCCGATATTTATTTGCATTCCACACTTCCAAAGGCGGAAATGGAAAAAGAAAAGGGAGTGATTGTGGAAGAAATAAAAATGTACGAGGACCTTCCACCAAGGCACATTCACGAGGTGTTGATGCGGTCACTCTATGGAACGCAACCTGCGGGGTGGGATATTGCAGGAACTCCCGATACGGTAAAAGCGACGACGCGCGCCCTCATGCAAAGCTATCGGAGCAAGCACTATGTCTCCGGAGCAACAGCCGTGCTTGTCGCCGGTAATGTGGACCCGAAAGATGTGGAAGAAAAAGTGCGGAAAGCTTTCGCCGAAATGCCCAGCGGAAAGAAGCACGGCAAGACTGGCGTGAAGGAAGGGCAGGGGAAACCAGAAGTCGCCATAGAGTTTAAGAAAACCGACCAAGTGCACCTGGCTTTTGCTATACGCACCTTTGACCTGTACCACGAGGACAGTACCGCGATGCGTGTTCTCTCCGCCGTGCTCGGTGGGGGAATGAGCTCACGGCTGTTCCAGAAGATGCGTGATGACCTCGGTATCTGCTACTATGTGAGCGCTTCGCATGAGACCTTTACCGACCATGGATTTTTAGAAATTACCGCAGGTGTTCCCGCGCTTCGCCTGTCCGAAGCGGTATCCGCAATTCTGACCGAAGTGAAGAAGATAAAAGAAGAAGTGGTGGATGAAAGTGACCTCAATCGGGTGAAGGAATATCTCATCGGCAATATGTATCTCGGACTTGAGTCATCCGATTCGCTCGCCGATTTTTATGGGTATCAGGAAATTATGCGTAAGCCTTTGCTTCGCCCCGACGAAGTAGTGGCGAAGGTGCGCGCCATTACCGCAAAAGACATTTCTCGTGTCGCGGAAACCTATCTTACTGATGCGAACCTCAATCTCGCGCTTATCGGTCCGGTAAAAAGTAAAGCAGAGCTGAAAAGATTGTTACATTTTTGATGTAATTTCCAATTCACCTAATTACCTAATTGTCTAATAAAAGGTGAAAGGTCAAAGTGTGGGCTATCTCGTTTCAAGATAACATTCACTGATTTCCTTATTGGATATTTTATTAGGTGAATTAGAAATTAGACAATTAGAAATTTCCTCCGGCTGTGTTATGATGGCCACTATGCAGAAGGAGTCTCCTCAATCCATCTCTATAAACACGGGAACACTCATCAGAGCAATGCTCGTGTTCCTCTTTTTCGTTTTGCTTTTCTATGTGCTTGATGTGCTTCTTGTCCTGCTGACAGCTGTCGTCATCGCCTCCTCCATTGAACCGCTGACGCTCTGGCTTAAACGTTTTCATATCCCCCGGCTCCTCGCCGTCATCTCTACCTACATCGTACTCGCAGTAAGCTTTATCGGAGTTTTTTATTTCTTTGTTCCCTCACTCCTTTCGGATACGGCAAACTTCCTGCGAGCCGTCCCGACCTTCCTTGAGAGCATTCCCTCTTCGATTTCCGTAGAACCCAAGACGGTAGAGGGGGGTGCAAATCTCGCTCAAACGCTTTCGGAAGGTATCCAGAGTGTGACCCAACCGTCGGCGCTTGGTGCCGTTTTCACCGACCTTAGTCAGATACTTGGGAGCTTCGCCAATGGTTTCTGGGACAACATCTCGGTGGTGTTCGGAGGCCTTGTCAGTTTTATCTTGATTGTTGTGCTTTCGTTTTATCTCGCGGTACAGGAAGATGGGGTGGGGGCGTTCTTACGGGTGGTGACTCCTGAAAAGCATGAGCCGTACATTTTGGGACTCTGGAAACGAGCGCAAAAGAAAATCGGGTATTGGATACAAGGGCAGATACTTCTTGCTGTGCTCGTGGGTATCTTGGTGTATCTAAGTCTTACGCTTCTCGGTATCAAAAACGCCCTCTTTCTCTCCGCACTTGCCGCGATTTTTGAAATTATTCCGCTGTTCGGTCCCATTCTCTCCGCCATTCCCGGTATTGCTATCGCCTACAGTACTGACGGTATCTCGTTTGCCCTTCTCGTTGCTGGTGTGTACCTCATCATTCAACAGTTTGAGAACCATCTTATTTATCCACTGGTCGTCAAGAAAATCGTTGGAGTTCCACCGATGATTGTCATCCTCTCTCTTATCGTGGGGGTAAAACTCGGTGGATTCCTCGGTATCGTGTTATCCGTTCCGCTCGCTGCGACTTTGATGGAGTATCTGGATGATGTACAAAAGCGTAAAATGGCCACGCAGACGTAGCCGTTTCAAAATCTAAACACTAAATTCTAAACTCTAAACAAATTCTAAATTATTAAATTCCAAACTAGACTTGTGTTCTCCAAGCTTTCTGACTCCTTTTTTATTTTTGAGCTTTGTGGTTTGTTTAGGATTTAGTTTTTAGAATTTAGAGTTTATATTTCTATGTCCAAAACTTTCTACATTACCACTCCCATCTTTTACCCAAATGCGAACCTCCACCTCGGACACGCGTACAACACAACGCTCGTGGATATTCTCGCACGGTACCACCGTTTGAAAGGGGAAGAAGTGTATCTGCTTACCGGCGCCGACGAAAACACCGAAAAGGTGGTGCGCGCCGCTTCGCTCGCCGGGGTGGAAACGAAGGAGTATCTTGATGGTATTGTCGCAAACTTCAAGTCGCTTTTTCAGAAGCTGAGCATTTCCTACGACCAGTTTATTCGCACGTCGGACGAGAAAGTGCATTTTCCCGGAGCACAGGAGATGTGGCGAAGGCTCGTAGAGGCCGGCGATATTGAAAAGCGTTCCTATGAAGGGCTCTACTGTGTGGGACACGAAGCCTTTATTACCGAGAAAGACCTCGTAAACGGTAAATGTCCCGACCATGGCGAAACCCCGCAGGGGCTCAAGGAGGAGAACTACTTTTTTAAACTCTCCAAGTATACGAAGACGGTTTCCGAAAAAATACGAAGTGGTGAACTACAGATTATTCCTGAGACGAGAAGGAACGAAATTCTCGCCCTTCTTGAACGAGGACTTGAAGATGTGAGTTTCTCAAGGCCGTCGGAAAAGGTGTCCGTGGGGGTCAAGGTTCCTGGCGACTCATCACAAACTATCTACGTGTGGTGCGATGCCCTCGTGAATTATTTAAGCGCGCTTGGGTTTGGACGCGCGGATGACGCGCTTTTCAAGAAGTTTTGGCCTGCGGATGTGCATGTTATCGGCAAAGATATTCTCCGTTTCCACGCTGCCATTTGGCCTGCGATGCTTCTCTCAGCGAAGCTTCCACTCCCCAAACAACTCTTTGTGCACGGCTTTATTACCTCGGGAGGGAAGAAAATGTCCAAGACGCTGGGGAACGTGATTGATCCAAATGAACTTATCGCGGAGTACGGCGGAGAAGCGGTACGCTTCTTTCTCGCGCGTCATATTTCTCCGTTTGAAGACGGGGATATTACCCTTGAGTCTTTTAAGGAAGCCTACAACGCCGACCTCGCGAATGGTATCGGGAACCTCACGAGCCGAATTATGAAGATGGCGCAGGACCATCTACACGACACGAATATACGAATGGAAGAAACGAATGACACGAATAAAATCCCTTCGGATTTTTTGAAAGCGTTTGACGACTATGATGTCCAAGGGGCAACCACGATCGTTTCAAAAGCGATGTCTACTCTTGATACGCGTATTCAAGAAACTGCACCCTTTAAGCTCATAAAAATAGACAAGGAAAAGGGAAGAGCGCTCATTGTAGAGCTTGTTCGTGAACTTTACACTATTGCGCGAATGCTAAACCCGATACTCCCCGAAACTTCGGAAAAAATAAAAACCCTCATCAAAGAAAATCGTATGCCCGAAATATCGTTGTTTCCCCGAAAAGTTGACAATGATTCATGCTGATGTGAGCATGGGGGCAGTATGCACAACAATACTTTAATTATTGCGGAAGTGAAAACAGCTTCCCCTTTTGGTTGGCGTTCTTCGAAGAATTGGGAGGCTTTATTTCAGATTGCCGTACAGGTGGGCGATACCATCTCCATTCATACGGACCCGAGATGGGAGGGTTCGTTTGAACTGCTAAAGAAAGCGAGGAATCTCACAAATAAACCGATTCTCGCTAAAGGTATTCACGCCACTGACGAAGATATCCAGAAAGCTCTAGATTGTGGAGCTGATAGTGTTTTGGTCGTCGGCAGAGTCCCCCGCAAAGCACCTGAAAGATGTCTGATTGAACCACTCACGCTCCAGGAGTTACAACGGCTTTCTCCAGATACTCGGGCTGTTTGGAACAGTCGTGATTTGGCCACGGGAGGATTAAAACAGGAAACATTTCAGCAAGCACGGAATCTTTTTCCAGGTTGGCTCTGCCAAGCCAGCAATCTTAAGACGGTTGTGGATATTCTCCCAGGCGCTCAGGCTGTTCTGGTAGGGACTCACCTTGAAGCATTCGCGGATTCACTCCGATAATATGCACGTGTCTTACCAACAAGGCAGGGTGTCTCACCCCTGCCTTTTATGTTGTATCTTTTCCTTTCAACGGATGGAAA
Organism: Candidatus Nomurabacteria bacterium; assembly: GCA_943349725.1. GTDB lineage: Bacteria > Patescibacteriota > Minisyncoccia > Phycocordibacterales > UBA10002 > UBA10002. Next base: position 12,550 of record CALQZP010000013.1, read on the forward strand.
TACTGTTTATCCACGGCTTGCTTTTCTACTAACTACTTACTACTATCTACTCACTATGTCTTTTCGCTACATCGACATCCATTCTCACGTAAATTTCGTCGCCTTTGATGCGGATAGGGACGCGACCATTAAGCGCGCCCTAGACGCGGGGGTCGCGATGATAAATGTGGGAACCCAGCAAGACACTTCGAAAAAGGCGGTGGAACTTGCCGAACAGTACGAACGCGGGGTGTATGCGATTGTCGGACTGCACCCCGTGCATACCTCCCAATCATTCCACGATGAAAAGGAACTCGGAACAGGAGGTGCGGAGTTTACTTCCCGCGGTGAACTATTTGAGCATGCAAACTATCTTGATTTGGCGAAGCGCCCGAAGGTAGTGGGAATAGGGGAGTGTGGTTTGGACTACTATCACGACACTAATCCACGAATGGGAACGAATGACACGAATAAAATACAGGAGGAGGCATTCAGGAAGCAAATAGAGTTGGCGATAGAAGTGAAGAAACCACTGATGCTCCATCTTCGTAACCCTTCGACAGGCTCAGGGCAAGCTGGCAGTGGTCGTTCCGCCTACAACGATGCCTTCTCTATCCTTAATTCATACTTCAGTATTCATACTTCCGCTCCCCGCGGTAACCTCCACTTCTTCGCGGGCTCCGTAGAAGAAGCCAAACCGTTTCTTGAGCTTGGGTTCACTTTTTCATTCACGGGAGTGGTTACCTTCGCCAAAGACTACGAAACAATCGTGAAGTTTCTTCCGCTTGACCGCATCCTCTCCGAAACCGACTCGCCGTATGTCACTCCCGCGCCGTACCGAGGGAAACGCAACGAACCGCTCTATGTAAGGGAAGTGGTCAAGGCAATTGCTCGCATTCGCGGGGAAGACGAGGAGAAGGTGCGCGCACAAATCATCAAAAATGCCGAAGAGCTTTTCAACATCTCTCTTTCGTAAGATCTCGTTGAACATAGCAGGAACGTTGATTTTATCATAAGGTCATAGTACATTTAGTCTATGAAAAAAGAGATTCTAAAGTACACTATTGTGCTAACTCACAGTGCTGGCGGATATACGGTCGCCGTTCCCGCTTTACCTGGGTGTATTTCACAAGGACGCACGGTTGAAGAGGCTATGGCTCATGCAAAAGAAGCCATTGAGCTATATCTAGAGGTACTTGCGGAAGATGGTGAGAAAGCCCCCATTGACACAGGTATCATCTCAAGTGTGATTGAGGTGACTTCAATCGGACTGCCTACCTATGCCTAAGAGATTTCGGACACTCAAACCGAAAGAGGTGATTGCAATTCTTTGCACAAATGGTTTTGATTTGCGAAGAACTAAAGGTAGTCATCATATCTTTACCAATGCCGACAAGACAAAAAGAGTAACGGTGCCGGTTCACAGCGGGAAAGACCTTTTGCCTGATACTTTTCGGAGTATTGTGCGACAGAGTGGCTTACCGGAAGAATTGTTTCAATAGAACTCCCGAGCTGGCTTCTTAATTTTTTGCCACCAAACTGGACTTCCCTCAAAAGCCGTGCTAACCTTGCCCTGCTTAGTTCTGTTTCCTGTTACCCTTAGTGGGCAAGAAACGGAGCGATGCTTTGGTGACCGATTTACCCGACCCGCTAGGGTTTAGGGGTGTCCAACGGCCATCTTTTATCCATAAAGCAACTATAATGACAGATGAAATAGTGAAGAATGAGGCCCCCGTTTCTCTCGGGTCCGACGGAGAGGTCTTGTCGCGTATTTATGAGGTCGGCTACCTTTTAGTTCCCACCATATCGGAAGAAGAATTGCCCCGTGAAGTGACGGCGCTTAAGGACGTGCTTGAAAAGGAGAAAGTCGCGATTATTTCTGAAGAGTTTCCGAAGCTTCGTCCACTCGCGTACTTTATGCAAAAGCGAGCAGGTGGAGTGTATCAGAAGCACACTAATGCGTATTTTGGTTGGGTGAAATTTGAGGCCTCTCCAGAAAGCGTGCTTCGTATTGACCTTGCCTGTAAGAGTAACGAGAAAGTCTTACGGTATATTGTGGTGAAGACCGTTCGTGAACAGACGCTCACGATGGGACGCACGCGAACCGAGAGACGAGAGCGAAAGGAAGTGCCGAAGGATGTTCCTGTGGGTGTTCCGGTGTCCGAAGCGGAGCTGAATAAGTCTATTGAGAAACTAATCGCAGAATAGGCGCTAGGTTTTAGGCGCTAGGCACTAGGAAGAAGAGATTTTAGCCTAGAGCCTAGAGCCTTCTTCCCTAGAGCCTTGCCCTTATGCTAAATTACAACGAAATTCTTGGAAAGAAATTTATTGTCTATGAGGGTCAGCCCTTTGAAGTGCTGGACGCGCATATTTTTCGTATGCAACAGCGTAAGCCTGTCAATCAGACCAAGCTGAAGAACCTCTTTACCGGTAAGGTCACCGAAATCACCTTTCACCAGGCGGACAAAGTGGAGGAAGCGGAAATAAATCTGCGAGAAATTAAGTATCTGTATACCAACAAAGGACAGTTCTGGTTTTCTGAAGTAAAGGACCCTTCAAAACGATTTTCAATGACGGAAGAGGTGGTAGGGAAGGGCGGACAATTTCTCAGGCCAAATAGTCTGATTAATGTGCTTATGTGGCTTCCACCAGGTGAAGAAGGCGAGGGTAAAATGATCGGTATCCGTCTTCCTATTAAGGTAGAGCTCAAGGTTACCGAAGCTCCTCCTGCTGTTAAGGGGGATACGGCAAAGGGAGGGAACAAGGTGATTACCCTTGAGACCGGTGCTACACTTAATGCTCCAATGTTCATCACTGAAGGTGATGTCGTTCGCATCAATACCGAAACGGGGGAGTATGTAGAGAGAGCATAAAACCAATCAACGAATCCCGACCAATCTACTAATACCTGCTAATCCGACACGCTCTTTTTATTCTTACTCGTAGGTATTGGCAGATTGGTTCCATTTGCAGATTAGTTTTATATCGGAAAGATTATTAAAAGCTAGTAAATTACACCTATGGAAAAAAAAGAAATACCGCAGTGTTATTTTTCGCAAAACAATATTAAACATATTGACTATAAGGACGTGGAGCTTCTTAAGAAGTTTCTCAATCCGCACGGTCGTATTCAGGGTGGGAAGTACACGGGCGTTTCCGCCAAGTACCAGCGCCAGCTTGCTATGGCCGTGAAGCGCGCTCGTTATATGGGACTATTGCCGTTTGTGGTGAGATAGAGAAGTAAGCTCTAAGTGCGAAGCTCGAAGAAGCTCAGAAATTAAAAAATGAAAGCAAAGAAAAACTCGAGAATATTCTCGAGTTTTTCTTTTACTTTCCCATTTTCTTCTTAGAGCTTCTGGCTTAGAACTTCGAGCTTCTTTTTAGCTTTGCTAAAAAGGAATATCATTCACATTGATTTCTTCTTGTGGATATTGAATACCCGATGAGGATTCCTCTTTTTCTGCAGGAGCTGATGGAGTTTGTTCTTCCTGTCGAGAAGAAGCTCCGCCCCCCGCACCATCCCGTGGACTTGGTCCAAACTGGAAGTTTTCAAGCACGATTTCGGTCTTGTAGCGTTTACCGGTGCCGTCTTTGGATTCCCAGCTTCGGGTGCGGATTCGGCCTTCAATAAAGATAGGACGGCCCTTTTTGAGGTACTGGGCAATAACTTCGGCCTGTTTGCCAAAGGAGACGATGTTGTGGAAGTCTACTTCCTCCTGTTTTGCGCCGTTTTTGTCCTTATACACGCGGTTGGTCGCAATGGAGAATTCCGCCACCTGGCTTCCGGAAGGGAGAGCCTTCAGCTCCGGGTCGCGAGTGAGATTGCCGTAGAGAATGACTTTGTTTAAATACATACTGAAGAGGAATAATGAATAATGAATAATGGTAGCACAGGGTTAGGAAAGGGGAATAGTCCCTGCTTTTCGGTTTTTAAATTTGCCATAGAGGTACCCTATCGATGCTCCTACTAAAGAAAATCCAATAAGGAGACTTGCGGAAGCAGTATATACAAGAGGTAGTGATACATACTCGTCGCATATTCCTATCGCCAAACATGCCGGTTGGTTCAAGAAAAGATTTTCTTGATTAAACAAAATATATGTGTCCACCAAGGTTCCTAAAATAATCCCCACCGATAATGTCTTTAGCCAGTATGGCCAATTTTTCCAGTTTTCTTTCATTGTTTCTTAATGTTATTCCGTCTCTTTCTCGGATTCACCCACACTCTCCGCAGGACTCATCGGAAGTCCATCCTTGAGTTGTTTCCGAATAACCTTGAGGATTTCGTCCGCTACCTTTTTATTTTCACGGAGGAACTGGCGAGTGGCGTCATACCCACGGCCGAGCTTCACGCCGTCGTATTCATAGGAGGTACCTGATTTCTTCACCAGTCCCATTTTCTCGCCGAGCGCGATAAGCTCGCCTTCGCGTGAGATACCCTCGTTGTACATCAAATCAAACTCAGTCTGCTTGAATGGAGCGGCGACTTTGTTCTTCACTACCTTCACGCGCACGCGCCCACCCATCACCTCCTCACCTTTCTTAATCTGGGCGATTCGGCGAATGTCTAAACGAACCGACGTGTAGAACTTAAGGGCCTTACCACCCGGAGTGGTTTCTGGGTTGCCAAACATCACCCCGATTTGCATACGGATTTGGTTGATGAAGATGACAATGGTTTTTGAGCGGGCAACGATGGCCGTGAGCTTACGGAGGGCCTGGCTCATAAGGCGGGCTTGTTTACCGACGTGGGACTGTCCCATATCGCCTTCAATTTCATCTTTAGGCGTGAGTGCGGCCACCGAGTCTATGACCACCACATCAAGCTTCCCACTGCGTACCAGCGACTCCACGATTTCAAGCGCTTGTTCACCTGTGTCTGGTTGAGAAATGAGCAGTTCGTTTATTTTAACCCCCAAGCGCTTTGCGTATTCGGGGTCCATTGCGTGTTCGGCGTCAATAAAGGCGCAGATACCGCCTTTCTTTTGCGCTTCGGCAATGACATGGAGGGTGAGGGTGGTCTTGCCGGAAGATTCGGGTCCAAAGATTTCAATAATGCGTCCACGAGGAAGTCCTCCGACACCGAGCGCCGCGTCGAGGCCAATAGAGCCGGTGGAGATGGC
>CALQZP010000014.1 GCA_943349725.1 Candidatus Nomurabacteria bacterium
TTCACTCAAATTCTTACCTTGACTGTACTGCATCTCAATCTGGATCCGTTCATCCAAATTCAACCGTTTACTGCGCTTTATTTGTTTAATGTTTTTCATTTCGCTTAATATTACTACTAAGCGTTGCAACTCAACATTGAACTCGGGGAATGATTGGTTGCCTCTTAACAAGGTTTATGTTGACTGCTTCAAACACGGAAATACACAAATTTGTCCAGCAACTATTTTTGCTCACATGTCAAAATGGAGTGCGGTAGAAATTGTAAGAGTTATGCTTGATGTAATTGATAAATCACTTATCCACCTACAAAGTATAGAAGAAATATAAGATTCTATTTCTTTTCAAGAATCCAAAGTTGCTCCTTTACCTTAATATTCCTACCGCTAAGGTTTCTCGAACCCCTATAAGTATTATAGTCTTGCTCCATAAGTTCCCATGTTCCGTACCGAGATAATATCTTCTTAAAGTTATCAATGGGAATGATCCCTTCATTATTGTAGGAGATTGCGATAAAACGTGCTTTTGTATCAGCAAGCAAAGAGTTCATTGCCTCTTCTGCCACCATTCGTTTATTATAGGCCGATCTGTTCCACTGCTTTGCAATTCCGCTTACGCCGTTTTGTATTTCACGTCCCTTGCCCTCGTTTATGATATTGAGCATAAAGTAATTGGAGCCGTATGGGTGTTGATTGTAAGGTGGGTCGAAATAAACGAGGTCAAAAAAGGGTAATGTCTTCTCCTGCACTAGTACATTCGTATCTTTTTTGTGCACAAATACAGGACATTCAAAATCAGACAAAATTGGGGTATCAAGAACTATTTCCTGCATAATGCGAGTAAGTGCATTTTCACCGTGTCCTCCAAAGTGGCCGATACCATTTCGCTTGTGAAAACCCTTGAATACTCCGGATGTATTATTGTGGATAGAAGCTTTGACAAGGAGAGCCGCTAAGCAAAGAGTCTTGTAGGGTTCTGGGATTTCCTCAATAAGTCTACGAAGGTTGTCAATAATTCGTGCATTAAAACTAGTATAAAAAACCCTTTCACCCTCCTGCACAGCGCTATCGTCTTTTGGTGAGTAGTTTTTCTCTATAAATCCAGACCCCTTTAGTTTTTTTCGTAATTTGTTTGCGTTGAGCCAACTGATATAATCCCTTAACTTCTCAGTATCTATTTCTGATTGATTTGCAAGATATGCCCGATTGACTGTTTCCGCGTAATCTTCCATGTCGTTTACATGAATCTCACTCGCAAACGCTTTCAACAAGCGCGCGGTTGCGCCACTTCCCACAAAACCGTCAAGGATTACAAGCTTCTTCTTTCCAATTCTGTTTCGTATCTTTGAAAATCCCTGATACAAGAAAGGGAGTAATCTACGCTTATTTCCAATGTAGGTAATAAGGTGAGAATTGAAATAAGGATTTTTCAAGTCCAATGCCTCAACAGGATCAACATAGAAAAGGGGAAATGTTGATTTTAGTTTTAGTGTAGTGATGTGCATTTGATCTTTAGTATACCATCTAATTAATTGACTTTAGTAGATTTTGTAAAGCGCGATAGTATCCACGGTTAAATGCCTCATTCGGTGTCATTTTGTCTACGTTTTGGTGCTTCCATTCGCTCACTGTGTACTCACACGCGATAGCCTTCATCTCACTGGTTATTTCTTTTTTGAGAGTTGCTTTCATGTTACTTCTTTATCACGCTTATAATTTTGCCGTTTATCATAAAGTCGTCGGATTCGTGGAGGAAGATGGGTTTGTACTCCTTAGCGGATTCGGAAATGAGGAGCTTCTGGCCGTTGCGGTCAACGATGAACTTCTTCAGGTTGGCGCACCCGTCTATGACGGAGAGTACGTAGTCGCCATGCTTTGCGTTCCGCTCTAGCGAGTCAATAATCACAAAATCACCGTTCTCTATCGTTTTTCCGAAAAAGTCTGCTTTGTTCATAGAGTCGCCCGAAGCGCGGATGACGAAGAGGCCGTCGCGCCGATTAAGCAGGGACTTGGAAATCTTCAAATACCCTTCAATATTTTCCTCCGCTAGAATTTCGGCCGGACCGCAGTTGGCCGAGCCGACAATCGGGAGTGCGATGGAGTCCATCCCCACGGTGTTTCCGTAGGGAGATTCAATGAGTTCTGGTTTTTGGACCGTCATAGAACGTGGTTGGCTTTTCTCACGCTCCAAAAACCCTTTGCTCGTGAGGGCGGTAAGATGCTGATGCACCGTGGCAGGGGAGCTGACGCCGATATGCTTTCCAATCTCCTTCAGCGACGGAGCAAACTCATTTTTCGCGCTGTACTTTTTTACAAAATCCAGCACTTTCTTTTGTTTGGGGGTTAAAGGCATAGCACGACACTAATCCACTAATAAAAAACGAATGACACGAATAAAATTGGACATCTTTTATTCTCCCTTAATAAAGGGAGCACTGCCGTTTTCGGCAGGAGGGATTTTCTCTTTCCTAATACCGAAAGTATAGCACACCCTACCGAAAGAAAACCGAAAGTTATCCACAGGCGGGCATTCTAGCGCTGTGATACGATTTACTATATGAAAATCATTCTCGTTGCAACGGCAAAAGGCAAGAATGTCGTCTTTGTTGATGATGCACTACAAGTGCATACGCTCGAAGAAGCAGTGCGACTCGCAAAATCCGAGGAGCTTGCAAATATACATGTCGTGCAGAAAGGCGGCGGAGTGTATTTGCGTTCCAGCAGAAATGTTCCCCAAAAGGACCAGTTGGAACAACTGGCTGTTTCCTCGCACCAGTTATTCAACTCTGTAAATAATATCCGTCATGCGGTTTCGACTCCCGTAGTTGCACGCTACCTGCAACTCTACGATTACACGCTTCAGAAAGACGGCGGGTCGCTAATTGTTATCGAAGGGAAAGTGAAAATCACAAAAGAAGCGGCAAAAGCGAAGCTCGTAGCTCATAAAGACTATATTTTTGATGCCGCAAAGAAATTCAATGTGGACCCGTACCTCCTTGGTGCGATTGTCATTGATGAAATTACCCGTTTTGGCCCCTTTGAAGACATAACAGATCTATTGGCCGGATACTTTGTCGGTGTTGACACATCAGCGGGTATCGCCCAAGTGAAAACAAAAACAGCTCGCGGGCTTATCAGAGACGGTTACTACAACCCCAACCCTAATGATAATAAGTTGTCTCCAGAAAATATACGAAAAGCATCTCTTTCCCACATTTACACATATGTAAAAGAACCGGAACACAGTATCTTTTTTGCAGCGGCAAAGATACGCTCTGTTATTGATGAGTGGGGAAAATATGTGGACCTCACTAGCAAGCCCGAAATCATTGCAACACTGTACTCTTTGTACAAAGAGCCACACGCGCACCCCGAACCAAACGAACGCGGTTTGCAAATTGCGGGTGAGTTTTATCAACTCGCCAAAGCGTGGCTTCAATGATTCTGGTTTTTTCCTATGCTTGGCAAGGTAATGATAGCAATTGGCGTTCTTGCGACTTTCTGTGTTGGAGCGCTAGCCTTTCTGATATTCGGAAGAATGCCAGTCAATCAATTTCACCTGTGGAAACTGGAACGGGATTTCTATCACGACAATTCCATTCACCTGCAGGGTTCGCTCTTGTTGCAGAAAAAGACGTATGTTGGAGGCCCGTATGATCATGGTTCGCAGAGGTGTGGCGTCTTTGTCGGCGAGCTACGATCCGTGCCACTCTCTAAAGAAAAAATACGACAAGCATACGCCGGTCATTTCAAAGTTCTCTTTTTTGACGAAAAGAGATGGACTATGAACTCTCCACTGGGCGACTGGTGGGACGAATGGTATCAAACCCCTCTCTTGGCTACATCAAGCACGGTGTTTTTCGTCTTTGTGTCTCAAGAAGACTACCCTTCTTGGGGAGATATACGTTGCGATGACTAACTGCGGCGAGATTTTATATTCATACTCCTCAATGGCAACACTAGTGATTAGCACTAAAAAACACCCCAACGGGGCGTTCTTTAGAGGCACTTGGCTACAGCTTGGATAGCCGTGACAGGGCCGAAGCCCTCCAAGCGCCAGAGTTAATATGGCATACGGTTTAGATAGTTGTCCACAAGGTATAAATGACAAGAAAGGTGGAAGGCGTATACTTTAGTGATTATTACTCTATATGGCGAGAGAGTCATTCTCCCTTTAGTAAAGGGAGCCCGCCCGTACCGAATGGTACGTTCGGGCGGGTACCTGTTAGGGGGAGGGATTTTTTAAATCCTCCGGCCTATCGGCCACCTCCCCGCCTGCGCCAAGGCTTCGGCGGGCAGGCTTTAAGAAAGGAGGAATTAAGGCATCAATGACTATATTCAAAAAAATACTGAAATGGGTGGGATTGGTGATTTTGGGAGCATACGTTTTGTTGGTGGTGTATCGGATGTTTGTACTGCAGGGGGAGAAAAATACAAGTGAACAGGTAGCGAAAATTCACGCGACAAAACTCACGCTCGATGACGTGATGGGGAAGAATTTGCCTCCCTCCTACGCTGAAGCTACGGAGGGCAAGCCCGACTATGACGCAACTGTTCCGGGAATAGACGAAAACAAAAACGGCATTCGTGATGATGTAGAGCTCGCGATTTTCAAAGAATATCCCAATTCCGCCAAAACTCGGGCGGTGCTTTTGCAGTATGCTCTCGCGCTCCAAATGGAGGTTAGTCAGACTGTTGTAAATAAAGGAACGGTTACGGCGGTGGCACAAGAAAGATCTCGGGCCTCATTATGTATTGGAAACATCGTTTCTCGTAGCGACATGCAGAATTTTATTAAGGTAACAGACGGATATACGGATTTTGTGACAAAGAAGCAAGTTAACAATCAAGAAAGAGATCAAATCCAGAAATCGTTTTATGAGCACCTTGGAAGTTATTCATCCCTTGAGAATGAGTGTGATTTAGATTTGTCCAAATTATCGAATTAGTTTTGATCTTCTGGGTTCCCGCTTTTTCGGGAATGACAAGGCGAAATGAAAAGAATAAGTACATTTTTGGTTCTAGGGTTTCTCCTCGCTCCCAACTTAACCCTTGCGGTTACTGAAGTGTGTTCAAAAGATGGCTATACCGTCTTAACAATGAACGGAGTCTTTACTGACGAACGAGGTGCTCAAATTAATAAAGAAAAATTAGAAAGACTTCTTGGTACTAGTTACGGTGGGGAGAAGCTAAAGACTGACTATCTTCTCAACGATACTCACCTTGCCGGACTGGGGGACATTTTGAAAGCGATAGGGCAGAAGATTTTTGATAACGAGACGGTGGATGATTACGATTTGGTGGAGATGCTGAAGGACGCGAGCGAGAAAGTTACAACTCGGAAATTACTTTTAGTTGCCCATTCACAGGGCAATTTTTATGCCAATAGTTTTTACGACAAAGTTGTGGGGAAAGATGGGGGAGTGCCGACCGAATCTATCGGCGTGTACTCTGTGGCGACACCGTCCGGCCGTGTGGCGGGCGGGGGGAAATATCTCACGTCAGGCACCGACAAAGTGATCTCGGGTGTGGTAGGGAGCGTGCCGTTTCGGAGGATACTTTCGCCGAATACCTATATTGAACTCAAGGATGGCGATGACCCGCTTGGGCACAATTTCGCGGGTGTGTATTTGAAATATAAGGGAGCGGAAATAGTGCAGGATATTGAAGAGTCGCTCGGTAAGCTTCAAACACCACCACCCCCCAACCCCTCCTCAACTGAGGAGGGGAGACCCTGTATTGACCCGCCGACGCTTTCGCTCGCGCATAAAATAGAAGGAGTGGTGTTTGCGGTGGCGGACCCGGTGGCGAATGTGAGCCTGGCTACGGCGATGACCACGCTCGGAGGAGTGAACACGATGGGGCAGTTTGTAACGGTGCAGGGAGTGAATGCTATCGCAGGGCTTGGGGGCCTTACCACGAAGACGGCCGAAATGTTTGCTGTCGGTGTTTCTGGTCTTGGGTCGCTTGTCACATATACTTCCGCAAAAGTTGCTACGGTTATGGTGGACGCCGGAAAGGTTGTGAGTAAAACAGTTGCCGATGTGTTCCAGGGAAGTACGGGACAGACCGCGTCAGTTGCGACGGCTTTGCCAACTGGTGGTAGCGAGATTGCGGTGGGAGAGACAAAGACAAAGGGAGTAGAAGACACACCACCCCGCCTCGCCGACTCCCCCTCCGCGCAAGGCTTCGGTGGGACACCGTCGGCACCCCTCCTCACCCAAGGAGGGGAGGAAAATCCTCCACCTCTGGGACTTCCTTTAGAATCTGTTGAGGTTAGACCTCCGTCAACAGTCAAAGAGGAAACAACACAAGCGCCAACACCAACACTCACCATCCCTCCTCTTTCCACACCTCAGCTTCAAGCCACCACAACAGAAATCTTGGGAGGGGAGGAGAAGAAGGCAGATACCGCTTCATCAACTACTCCGCAGAACACTTTGCCTGTTCAAACGTCAGCGCCGACGACTTCCGACATAAATACCACCTATATCCGAAGGACGACCACTGCGAGAGGCGACACGACGGCACCGGACGTACCGATTGTTACGTCGCCGACCGCACATGCCACCTTCACCACCACGAATGTGACTTTCGTCGGCACCGCAGAAGCGGACAGTATCATCTCCAGCGATTTTTCTACTTCAACCGTGGTTGCCACAGGTGGCGCGTGGTCACTTACGTTTACGCTTTCGCAAGGCACGACCACCATTTTATTTTCTGCGACCGACAGCGCGGGTAACCGTTCGGTGGCCACGTCCCTCGTGGTATTTGTGGATTCGGTCTTGCCTGACGTGAGCCTTACTTCCTCCACCTGCACGGGTACACTCTCAAGCTCCGCGTGCCTTGTCGCCACTACCACCCTCGCGTTTTCTTGGAGTTCTATCGCAAGCGACACCTCCTATTTCAATCTTGATAAGAACGGTACATTTTCAACCACGACTGCCACTTCCACGTCACTCACCGCAAGCGACGAGAGCACCTACACGTTCAAAGTGGCTTCAGTTGATATACACGGCAATGTTTCGGCTACTTCCACGCAAGCCGTTGAAGTGTTTACGGTGCCGGTGGTCATAAACGAAATCGCGTGGGCGGGAACCGCGGCTTCATCCTTTGACGAGTGGATAGAACTTTACAACCGCACCGGCCGAGCTCTTTCACTTTCCTCGATGACACTCTATGCGAGCGACCTCTCACCCTATATTTCACTTTCCGGAACTATCGGTGCGGGCGGGTATTTCTTGATTGAACGAACCGATGACACGACGGTGAATAATATTTCCGCCGATCTCATCGCGCCGTTTAGTGGGAGTGGTGGCGGGTCTGGACTTAGCAACAACGGGGAGAACTTGCTTCTTGTGCTTGTATCAGCGGGGGCTACCACAACACTTGATACCGTCGCCTCCTGTAGTGGTGGAGGCACAACCTGGTGTGGGGGAAGCGACAGCAGTTTTACCACGCTTGAACGCTATGACGCATCCGTTTCCGGAAGCCTCTCTACGAATTGGTTTTCACATATGGGTGAGTTTATACGAAATGGGACGGACGCAAACAATGGAAATCTTTCGGGTACACCTCGCGCGAAGAACAGCGTGAGCTACCTCATCGCTTCGGGTGGAACACTTGGCGTGAATAAGACACTCACCTCCGCAAACTCACCGTATCTCGTCAATCGCTCGGGGCTTGTTGTTTCTAGTGGCGTTACGCTCACGATTAACCCGGGCGTTGTCATAAAGATCGTTTCAAACAACGAACCGTGGATACGAGTGGCGGGGACGATCAATGCGAACGGCACCTCCGCGAGTCCCGTCGTATTCACCTCTTTTCTTGACGATGACTACGGCGGAGATATGAATGCCGACGGCTCGGCGACTACCCCTTCTGCGGGAAACTGGCGACGACTATTTGTGGACACCACAAGCGTCGGTTCCACATTTACGAATACACTGGTTCGGTATGCCGGCAACAACAACATTACCGACAGCGTGGCATATAAAGGGGCAATCGGCGTGGATAGTGCGACGGTCACCTTTGACGGACTTGTCGTAGAGAGATCAAATTTTTACGGACTGTCGCTTTCAAACTCAAACAGCACCATTACGAACTCGCGCTTTAGCACGAGCACGAACTCCAGTGTGTCCGCAACGGGTGTGTATATCTCCGGTGGCTCGCCCAGTATTTCAAGCAGTATCTTTTCGGGAAACTATCGTGGTGTGACGATTGTGAGCGCGACACCGACGCTCACGGGAAATACCTTTGCCTCAAGCACCGTGGAAGCCATTGTGAATACGGGGGTCGTGGGGAGCTTTAGTGGGAATGGCGGTTCGGGAAATGGGACAAATGCGATACTGATTGGGCAGGGAGGCACGATTACCACAGCAGGCGCAACGACGACGCTTCTTGCAAATAACCTGCCGTATCTTGTGAAAGGCACGGCGACGGTCGCTTCCGGTTCCACACTTTCATTTGCAACGGGGGTGGTAGTGAAAGGATGGGACAGCTCGGGAAGTAACCATGGACTTATTTCCGTCCCAAGCGGAGCGGTGCTCCACTCATCCGGCACGACCGCGAGCGACCTCGTGTTCACCTCAAAGCGTGATAGCTCGGTGGGGGGAACGGTCTCTTCGGGAATGTCCGCGGTGGCTCCTGGCGACTGGATGGGAATTGAGGTGAGCGCAGGCGGGCGAGTGAGTCTTTCGGGCTTTACGCTTAAATATGCCGGCGCCTCGGCAACGCTGGGAACTTCCGCAAGTAGCATCTACAAAGGAGCGATTAAAATTACCGGTAACAGTGCGACCAGTTCGGGAAGCATTTCAAACGCGCTTTTTTCGAACAACTACCAGAGCGGACTTAACCTGGATAGCGTCTCCTCGCTTACGCTTTCAAACGTGACGTTCCAAAATCACACTGAAGAAAACGCGGGCACCGCAACAGCCATTTACGCCCTGAACAGTACGTCAACGCTTTCAAATATCACCTTTACCAGCAACCAGCGCGATGGAACCGGACTCGGCATAAACGCCCTCACCTGCACCAGTTGCGGTTCCCCCAACACGACACCTGCCAATCTCTTTGGTCCGTAGGGCATGTTTACGAGATTATTTTTTGGAATAAAAAAAGTGCTTGCCGGCGCAAGCACTCGAGAACCACCCATATTGCTACGTATTACCGGCTGGCATTGTTGAAGCCAGCATCGTAAGCATCGTTTTCCGCTTTTCGTTGCTCATTCTCCTCGGGGGTATTCCACACCGAATGATCGCTTCGGTTAAAACCAGTGAAGTCAGAATGTGGTGGAGCATAATCAGTGTGGAGTAAGAAGGCAGATAGGATGCTAGAATCTTTAGCGCCGTCTTCTTGACCTTTGTTATGGCTGTCATGCGGTGAACTCATATATTTCGGATGTGGAACTTTCAAAGATCAAAGGCGTTGTGACAACGTCTACAACTTATAACCCTCAATCTCTGCACAAATACTAGCATAAAAACAAAGAACCTTAACTTTGGTGTAGTTGACCAAAGCTCAATCTCACTATAGGTTAGATAGGTATTGCGGTAGTTCTTTCATAATCTAGAGTGATTGAACTTCGCACTTTCGGCATAACCATTCACCAAAAGAAAGGATTCGTCGTGAGCATTACCCCACTTATTCCGTTGTTACGCTTCCTCTTTGAGGGAGGAGTATTTCAATCCGTTTATCGGATCCGTCCAGATGGTGGAGAAGTGCGTCCCAGCGATCGTGTCATCGCGAAGGTTTCTCCACTCGGAATGCAGTTTGGCACCGCAACGGCAGCCTATCTTGTTGAAGAGGAAATAAGACCAACACTTGTTTCCGCCGAAAGAGTAGAAATCTTCGCGCGACTCTTTCGTGAGGAGATATTTAGAGCTCATCCTCAAATCGCCCACCCCAAGGCTCCAATCGCCGTCAGAAGGGACTGGTCGATTGTGCTTACGAAGCTTTTCGTTGGGAGTATGCTCTTTCCTGACGAGACCTGTCTGTCTCGTCAGATTCTTGTTCGTATACAGCACTCCGTTCTTTTCCCCAGACCACAAGTTCCAAGTTGTCATACGGAGTTACAGAAGGGTGAAACAGCCATTGGTGTTTTGAAGGGTGGTGTCGTTAAAATGTTGGATACGCTGTATCAAGAGCTTGCTTGCGAGCGACACTGTCTTGGAGGGCCACATGTATCGGTCTCGTATGAGCGCGACCTCCTTGATGAAAAGTTACAGTTAGTTCGTTTCCTTTGTGGCGCGCTCCTACGTGAAGAGGTTCCTCAAAGCCGAGGCTACGAGCACGTTAAGATTAGAAGCGGATGGCAAGTTGCCGTCGCCGGAAGGAAAATAAGGAACAAGTGTGCGCTATACTGACACAACCGTTCACTTCGTTCCATTAAAGGTATACATGTCGCGGTACTCATGTGGGTACCGCTACTTTTTTTAGTCACACTTCTGATATAATTCAAGCTGATATGGATATCCCGGTTAAAAAGCTGAAAAATGGATTCTCGCTTCCCGAGTTTGGCCTCGGGACATGGCAGATGGGCGGGCAGGAGAGCGCGAGCGGTACGAATGACGCGAAAGATATCGCGGGTGTCCGCTCGGCGATAGAAGCGGGGATTACCCATATTGATACCGCGGAATCCTTTGGCGACGGGCATGCCGAAGAGATTGTCGGAGAAGCGATACGGGGAATGAACCGAAAGAAACTTTTTATTACCTCAAAGGTGTCGGAAGAAAATCACACCTGCGAAGGTATTCCCGCGTCTTGCAAAAAGACGCTGAAGCGTCTCAAGACGGACTACCTTGACCTCTATCTCTTGCACGCATTCAGTACCACCTGTCCGCTCTCGGAGGCGATAGAAGCGCTTGATGAGTTGGTGAAAGAGGGACTGGTGAAGCATATCGGCGTTTCCAATTTTGGTGTGGAGCATCTCAAAGAAGCGCAAGGGTACGCCAAGCACCCGATTGTCTGCAATCAAGTGCATTACAATTTACAGGTTCGTGAAATTGAGAAGGCGGGTCTTCTCAAGTACTGTCAGAAGAACGACGTGATGCTTGTCGCGTATCGCCCGGTGCAAAAGGGAAAACTCCTGGAAGGTGTTCCGAAGATTATGGATGAGCTGTGCGTGAAGTATCAGAAAACTCCGGCGCAAATCGCAATTAACTGGCTCATCTCACAGCAAAATGTCGTGACCATCGCGAAAACGAGCGACCCCGCGCATCTCAAGGAAAATCTTGGAGGTATTGGCTGGAACCTGACGGAAGGGGATATTGAGCTCCTGCGAAAGGACTATCCCGGGCAGGTGTTTATTTCGGATGTGATAGCGCTCGGGTAAGATAATACGAACAGGATACGAAGATAAGAACGTACGAACAAGATACGAAAAGATGACACCATGTTGCGTAGGTTCTAAATGTACAAACATACACAAATATGAAAGAACACCTTTATATTTTTGGCGGACATGTTTCCATAGCGGGCGGGTACAAAGAGGCGCTTCCGCGTGCGGTGGCGCTAGGCGGAAATGCGCTACAAATGTTTAGTGGAAGTCCTCGTGGGTGGAATCTACCGAAGGTAGCCCCCGCGGAAGCGGGGGTCTATAGGGAAACGGCTAAGCGATTAGGCATCGTTGCTTCGTATTTCCACGCCTCGTACTTGGTGAACCTTGCCGATGACGGACCGAACGGGAAACACTCGGTTGACGCACTTGTCGCGGAGCTGACTGTGGCCGAAGCACTTGGGGTGCGGGGAAGCATCGTGCATCTGGGTTCTTTTAAGGAACCCAGAGCAGTTGAAAGTGAAAAGTTGAAAGTTGGAAGTTTGTTTCCAGATGAGTCGAGACAGACGGTTTATATCAAGCACGAAAGATACCCACTTCTTATTTCAAATATCAAAGCGGTGCTTAAGAAATCCCCCAAAGGTACACTCTTTATTATAGAAGATATGGGAATGCGGAAGATCGGGCGCTCGCTTGATGAAATCGCGAACATCGTGAGTGACGTAGACGACCCTCGGGTGAAAGTGTGTCTTGATACCTGTCACTTACACGCGGCGGGGTATGATATTTCTACAAAAAAGAAGCTGGATGAGTTTTTGACGTATTTTGACGACAGTATTGGCCTTGAAAAGCTTGAGTGTTTTCACATCAATGACAGTCGCGACGAGTTTGGAAGCCTGCGGGACCGCCACGACAATATCGGGGAAGGTAAAGTGGGGAAAGACGTCTTCAAACTCATTCTCAATCACCCGAAGTTGAAGACGTTGCCGTTCATTCTTGAAGTCCCCGGCTTTGATGACTCTGGTCCCGACAAAAAGAATATGGATATCCTCAAGTCGTTGGTGAAATGAAAAATGGATGAACTCAATATCGAACTAAGCTATTTCCTATTTGATTGAGAAACTTACCAATGGTGATAGAATAGTTGTAACAGAAACGAGCTCTAGCGCATTTTCCTCATCAACATCATATTTTATGAAGAATTCTGAACAACTCACAGAAACAAAGGAATTAACTTCGGCAGAAATGCTTAAGGATAAAGCGAGCGACAGGGTAAAAGAGGACATTGCATATGCCGAGACGCAGCTTGGGGAGAATGATTTATCGGACGACTTTGTTTTGATGGCGAAACTGAGTGGCCCAGCATGGGAAAGGGAACAAGCAAGAATAGCGAGTTACAGTCAAGAACTAAAGGAAATCGAAGCGGGCTCGATCAATCCCGAGTACGTTCTGTATGCACATGCAGACACTGAAGGAAAGATGCAGGCCACGTTGGAAAAGACTGACCCCTCCAGCGAACTCGGAAAGGTCCTTGGTAGCAAGACTGCGGTCAACCAACTCACGGAAAATCAAAAAGAATATGTAAAGGAGTACGCTGAAGGGTTGCTCGTGCTTCGAGCCATAGCTGACCAGCTATCTTTGAGGCAGGGCTCCGAGGAAACCAATCGCCTTGAGCAGAATAGCGCCGCCCTTTCGAGAGAATTGAGGCAGAAGAAAGCTAGAATGTTAGATTCGTTGGGTGATCAGAAAAAAGCTGATACGTTGCAGGAGATGTGTCGCACCTACGAGAAGAATCTGAAGTTGAGAGAATTTCTTGAGGTAGAGAAAGCTTTTTCGGAAAAAGATCATAAGCTTCAAGTTGAGAATGTTGAAACAAAGAAAGTGGTCCCAACATGGCATGGACAAATGAACGGTCTATACGCTGAATTCAAGGCATCGGAACAGAGAAATTTCCCTCGTGCTCCCGATGATAAAGCAGAAAAAGTCGAAGAAAGAATCGAGCAGAAACCTGAGTCTCCTGTTGAGATCGAAAAGAAAGAGGTGTCTAGGAGCAAAGAGCAAGATGTCGAGATACTGAAAAGAGTAAGAGAATCTCTTGGAATAGCGGAAGAAACTGAAGAATCTCCTCAAGAATCTCCTAAAAAAGGAAAAGAATTTTTTTCTCCCGAATCCATATATGCTTTCAATAATGGAATCGAGCAATTATCAACTCACTTCGGAGCGCTTGATAGAATTCTGCGAAATCGCGCTGACGACCGGCTAACTGATCTCATAGATGATAATAGTAGAGCCGGACTTTCAGGAGCAATGAGAAGATTGCAAGGGGTTGATATCTCCAAACCCGAAGATTTTGAAAACATCTCGGAATTACTAAAGCAACTTCATGATGGGATAGAATCAATAGGCACCGTACGATCAAGGAATTTCCGCGATAGTGCTGACAGTTTGAGATCAATCTCTGGTGCATTGACGATGATTGCCGAAGGTAGCGGAGATCTTTCGCGCCAACTCAAATCTATGGGTACCCCAGACGCTCTCGATACTGCGAAGCGCGTAGACAGATTAGCCGATATTGCAGCTGATCGTCGGATGGCTATGCTTCGAAGAAGAGACCAGGTAAGTGAGTATCTTAGATAATTTTTTCGAAAGAACTTCCGGTTTTGATGATTCGGGCCCCGACCAAAAAAATATGGATATGTTGAAGCGAATGGTTGCCTGAGTTTAGGCGTGTTATACTTTTCGTATGAAATCTCCAGAAATAGCAGAACCACAACAGTCAGAGCAACCTGAACAAGAGGTTGTTTCTCCTGAAGAGGCGGAAGCCGTTAAGAAGGAAATGTTTATGTCGGGTCGGGCTCTCCGTGTTGGCCAAACGATGGAGGAGTATAAGGCAGAAGGGGAGCAGTTGTGGGGAGCAAAGGAAAAGAGAGAAACTGAAGAAAAGCAGACCGCGGATAGTGTGATCGCGAGAAAGAAGACAGAGCGTTCTGTGAGAGACCAATCGGAGGCAAATAACATACGAAGCGAGCTCGGTATCGCCCTAAAACCTCTGCGCGGTGTGGCTTCTGAAACTGTTTCAAATAAGGCAGAGATTCTCTCGCACCGTGAACACGAAGAGTCTCCATCTTTGGCAAGACTGAAAGAGGTTTTTGACAGCATTATGGCCAGAGCTTCACGACAAGGCATTAAGGATGGACAACGGGCACTCTATGAAGAAATGGTAAGAGCGGGAGACAAGGCGAAAATAGCAGAGGTAATCTTGGATGAGTCAACTCGGGAAAAGAGAACCGCGGACTATCCAGCCGACAAGGAAAGTCTGGATGCCTGGGAGTATGCCGAGAAAAGTAAAGATGTTCCGTCCAAGGTGGAGAACGATTGGAACTACAGAGGTTTGTTTCCCTCGGGTGAGGTAAAGACAGAAACGCGCGGGAGTTTGAATATAAAAGTAACTCCTGGAGTGGTTCGCGAGCTCGATGAACTTATTAAGCGCGGTGTGTTTAAGGGAAATTATAAATTTGGAGACCCAAAAACTGGGGCCTCACCTTTAAGCAGGCATGACGCCATTACACTATATTTTTTGGAACAGCCTTCGGAGGATGCGCTTAAGGCATTCGGCGACATCGCACAGAGGAATTTTCGAGGTGATAATCTTCTCGGTAAGAAAATATCTGAAGGATTTTACATGTCTGAAGTCGGTTCGGTAAGTGGTACTCACGCGAGAGAACTACTCGCGCAGATTAAGAGTGGTGATGAAGAATTAGGGAAAGCTTTCGAACATTTTCTTACAAGTGTAGATAAAACGACCGGAAAAAGAAGAGTTGCCATGTCCGAAGCTCAATTTTATGCAGCCAAAGAAACACTCAAACTTTACGGCTACGATATCTCCTATGATGCGGATAAGGGATTTGCAGTTGAACAGTCTGATATGGGAGATAAGCAAAAGAAGTGGGAAGAAAGACGGAAGGAAATTGAACAGATAACGGACCCCACAGGAAGAGGGATAGATGAAGGTGTCAAGGAAACAGTTACCGCTTTTAATGTAAATGAGATACCGACCACGCAATCTTGTGAAGGTCATGAGGAGGTCGAAGGAGGGCATCGGCCGTGGCCCTGGGTGGAGGTGGGTGCTCCCGATGAGCCGGAAGAACGATTTGTCGGAGAGACAGAAGCGTTTACAAAGACAGCTCAAGAAAAAGGTGTGCCACTTGATGAATTGAAAAAGGGTCATCCGGAAGAGATCTATTGGGAACTCAGAAAAAAGATATCTCAAAATCCTCTTACTCTCGAATATCAAACGTGGGAAGAGAAAAACAAAAGACTGCACGACAAAATTACCGCACTGCTCACTGAGTTTTATGCAGAAAGAAAAGTAGATGCAGGTATGCAGCTTAGGGCTGAAGCTACTGATGGTGGCTCTTTCGAGATAAGTAGCGAAACGCAAATAGTTAACAGGTTTCTGAACAATGAACTTACTTCTGAAGAAAAGAAAGGGCTCTTGGAGATGTTGCCGAAACGGCAGAAGGAAATGCAGGACTTTTCCGGCTTTCTTAAGAAACGTTATGTGGAAAATTCCGAAGAAGAACGAAAGTCAGGAAAGGAAAAACGTGAGTCTCGGGTGTATAACATTCCCGCAGACGGTAAACTCTTAGAGGAATATGCACAAGAGCATTTCAGGAAGTTTGTTGAGGGTGGTTCCGAAACATTCAAAGAGACATGGACGGAGAATGACCTGGATCATTTTAGACAATATATGATTGTATCGCTCCGCACACGCGTGAAAGAACACTCTGACGAGGAAGAATACCACGACAACATGAAATCAATATGGCGTACGAGTGAGGAAAGGCATATATTCCAGATGCTTATGGAAACCAAAAGTGGTTCATCTATGTCACCAGGAGAGCTGGATGAACAGCCTTTTTCAAAGGTCGCAGAGGAATATCTTGGAATTAACGTTGAGGAGATAGATAAGGATTACTTGACACACTTTAGTCGTCAGTAATATAATTTCAATATATGTCGAGCAAAACCGAGGAGATGAAGAGGAAGGTTCAGCACGATAAGGAGAAGATTATCTGGCTTAAACGTGAGGCCGAATCTTTAAAACAGAAGTTTGAGGCTAAAGAAAAAGAAGTGCAGGACAGGGATCGAGCCGTAGAAGAGGGAGAACGCGAGCTTGCGAATACCGAGCGAGAGGAGAGGCATGAGTCGGAGAGGAAGAAACAAGAAGAGGCAAAAGCTCGGCAGAGTAAAGACAACGAGCCTAAAGGTCCCAAACTACACTTCACCTAAACCTTCATCAGCAACCGTGGCTCAACCTCG
>CALQZP010000015.1 GCA_943349725.1 Candidatus Nomurabacteria bacterium
GTCGGAGTGGGTGTGCATTATCCCACCGATATTTTTGGTGGGGCAGTGCTCGGTGTACTGGTGGGGTGGGGGGTACATAGGTTTTTCAGAAAATCTTCCAGCTTGTAAGGGTCACACCACCCCGGCTTTCAGCCACCCCTCCTCATCCAAGGAGGGGAGGTAAGAATGAAATCCTCCGGTTCATAAGAATGAACCACCTCCTTTAGGAATACTAATCAGTCTATGATACGAATCTACGAATACCTACGAATGGGGGCGCCCCGTGGCTCCCGCGCATGGTAATTCGGTGCGACCCGCAGGGCTTGATGCCCTGCGGTGTCGCTCTTAATCTTCACGAAAGGAGGAATAAGAACCCCGACACCAAACTTGTCGGCGGATTGGTGTGGGGGTATACTCATTTTGTATGAAAAAAGGACTTCTTTTTGGGTTGCTACTTTTCTTCGTGTTTCCAGTCTTTAGCTTTGCGCTTCCCGCAAACGAGTATATCCCCGAGACGGTTGGAGCGGGGAAGCCTGAACTCCACATAAAGCCCGATGGCACTCTAGTCCTCAAAAGTGGCAAGGTGGATCAGATAGCTGGTTCTACTCTCTATATAGGAATTAAGTGGGGTACGCTTCAAATGCGCTTCACGATGAAGACCGACTCACGCACGGCAGTCACCAAGCGTTACGGTGGAACAGTGAGCGTTGCCCAGATTAGCGTTGGCGATTACATTGACGTGGAGGGTGAGTTTTTTGAAGGTTCCGATTTCTTCGGGGTGCAAGCGCTTAAAGTCAAAGATTGGTCGCTTCAGGAAGAAGCGGGTACGTATTCAGGCGTCATCACCGAGGTTACTCCCGACCAACGATTTATGCTTCGCACTCCTCAAAATCAAACCATTACCGTGGGACTTTCCACCAGCTCTGCTCTCTCAATCAAGAAAGGCTCAATTTCGGTTCCGTTTGGGCGATTGCAAAAAGGCGAGACGGTTCTGCGAGCTTCCGGTGTATACGACTACGCGAGAAATGTCCTGACGGCCGACACAATCTCGGTGTATCAAGGGAAAACGGAATTCCTTCCCCGCAACTTTGAAGGAACACTCAAGCAGATGAGCGCCCCCACGATACCCGCGACAATTGTGGTGACGGTTTCCGGTAAGGACTACACGGTACGAATTAGTGAAAAGACACCTCTTTTGAAGAAAAACAAAAATACGGCACAACTGGCTCGGTTTGTGGTAGGTGACACGATTCGATTTTACGGCGCGGTGCGCGAAGAAGAGAAAACGCTCCAAGACGCACTTGTGGTAGACGCCGAAGTCGTCAGAAATTTGAGTTTATAGTTTTTGGGCCTCCGTACGGAGGCCTTTTCGGCACCTATTTTTGAGGGAAATATCTCCACCGGCAACTATTTTTCTGAAAACTAAAGAGGATACTCTTCCCTCAATTCTCAAGCTATGGTCTAACCGCTTTTCCACCTTCTTTTTCCTCTTGCAAACGCTCGCTCGGTGATAGAATAGACGATACGAAAGTTTTGGATGTATGGATCCCGTTAGAGACCGCTTCGCTACGGAAACGCAATGATAAATTGTTTTATGTATCAACTATTAATCAATACTATACACAGGGGCTCCTCCGCCAATAGGCGAAGCGTTCCCTGTCTCTAACGGGATGGAGATTTACATCAAAAAAAGAGATGGTACACGCGAGCCGTTTAATGCCGACCGCATCAACCGTTCCATTGAACGTGCCTGCAAAGGACTTTCCGACCCGATTAGTATGGTGACGCAAATTGCGACCGAAACTCGGCTCATCTTGTACGACGGTATCACCACCGAAGAGATGGACCAAGCAACCATCAACGCCTCGGTACAGAACATCAAAGAAGATATTGAGTACGACCGTGTCGCCACCCGTCTTCTCCTCAAAACCGTCTACCGAAGAGTGGTGGGGGAGTTTGAAAACAAGGAAGAAACACTTGAAAAGATGCATCGAGACAGCTTTACTCGGTATGTTATCCAAGGTGTGGCTGAAGGACTCCTCGATACCCGTATGGCGGAGAAATACAACCTGGAGAAACTCGCCGATTGTCTGGATCTTGAGCGAGATGAGCTTTTTGACTACGCAGGTCTCTCCTCACTTCTCAACCGCTATGCAGTGAAGGACAAACAACAGCAACCGCGCGAGACACCGCAGTACTTCTTTATGCGTATCGCGATGGGACTTGCCTACAATGAGCAGGACCCGAACGCATGGGCGAAGAAGTTTTACGACAAAATGTCTCGTTTAGAGTATGTCGCGGGCGGTTCCACCAACATTCACGCAGGCACACCGCGCCCCGCTCTCTCAAATTGTTTTTTGCTTGAAATTCACGACGATATTGAACACATCGCAAAGTCGGTTGCCGACGTGATTAAACTTTCCAAGGCTTCGGGTGGCATCGGTGCCTCCATTACGAAACTGCGCGCCGCCGGCTCTCCGCTCTCGTCCAACAACACGACCTCCAGTGGCCCCACTCCATTTGCCAAAATCATTGATACCGCCATAAGGGCCGTTCAGCGAGGAGGAAAGAAGAAAGGCGCGCTCTGCTTCTATATGGAGAATTGGCACTACGATTTTCCCGAATTTTTGGACTGGAAGCACAACGCGGGAGACGACTATCTTCGAATGCGTACCGCAAATACTGCCGTCTTCCTCTCTGACGAGTTTATGCGTCGTGTCGCGAGTGGGTCCGACTGGTATATGTTTGACCCGAAGGATACCCCGGACTTAAATGAGCTCTACGGAGACCGTTTTGTGAAGCGCTACACCGAGTATGTTGGTATGGCGGAGGCGGGTAAACTCCGCATCTTCAAAAAGGTGCCTGCTCGAGAGCAGTTTCGTCAGATTTTGGTATCGCTCCAGACCACCTCGCACCCGTGGCTCACGTGGAAAGATGCGGTCAACCTTCGCGCTCTCAACAACAACACAGGCACGATTCATATGTCTAACCTCTGCACCGAGATTTGTCTTCCGCAGGACAAGGACCACATCGCGGTCTGTAACCTTGCCTCCATCAACCTCGCAACCCACGTCCACAACAAAGAGATTAACTGGAGCAAGCTTGAAAGCTCTGTCCGCTTCGCGCTCCGCCAGCTGGACAACCTCATTGATATCAACGTGCTTCCCGTGAAGGAGGCGGAAGCGGGGGACAAGGAGAACCGCGCGATTGGTCTTGGTGTGATGGGCTTTACCGATACACTTGAGAAACTTGGCATCGCGTATGATAGCGACTTTGCCGCCGACTTTGCCGACCGCATTTTTGAATTCATCAGCTATATGGCGATTGATGAGAGCGCCAACCTCGCGCAGGAACGAGGGTCATACAGTCATTTTGTAGGGTCCGGTTGGTCACGAGGCAAAGTGCCGATTGATACCCTCGCGCGACTTGAACGCGACCGCGGTATTCCGCTCACCGTGATGAAAGAGAGTCGTCACAAGGGACTCAACTGGGACGTCCTTCGTCAGAAGGTGACAAAGGGTATGCGCAACGCCACGCTTATGGCAGTCGCTCCGAACGCGAACATTGGGCTTGTCGCGGGTACCACTCCGGGTATTGACCCACGCTTCGCGCAGGTTTTTTCTCGCAACAAAATCTCCGGTAAATACTTGGACATCAATCACAACCTTGTGCTGGACCTCAAGAATATGGGACTCTGGGAGAAAGTGCGTGACGAAATTATCGAAGCTCAAGGTGACATTGAGGACATCTCCGATATTCCCGAGCACATTAAGAAGATTTACAAAACGTCGTTCACCACTTCGCCCTTCGCCTTTATTGAAGTCGCGGCGCGCGCGCAAAAGTGGGTAGATCAGGCGCTTTCCCGCAATATGTACCTTGAAACGCGCGACATTGAAGAGACGATGAAGATTTATCAGACGGCGTGGGAGAAGGGGGTGAAGACCACCTACTACCTCCATATGAAGCCTCGTCACACCGCGGAGCAGTCCACGACCCACGTAAACAAGGCGCAGAAGATGGGAAAGAAAGGGTTCGCGGCGGCATTCGGACGACAGCAGGAAAATCACCCTTCGGCCTTCGGTGGCATCTCCAAGCTTCAGCCGTCACTGCTTGTCCCGAGTAAGTTTGAGGGACTTGTTCCGAACACGTTTGAGGGACTCACCCCAACGCCAAGTATCCCCGATCCGATTGTCCTCAAAAAAGAAACACCTTCGCCTATACAGCAGATAGAGGTCAAAGAAGCTGCTCTGGTAGGCTTTTCCTCCGTCGCCAAGGCGATACAGAAGGAAGACACACAAGCGGAGATGCAGACGGAGTTTGCCGAGCGGTCGTCTGCTCCTGTCGCTGTAGCACAGCACCCGAAACTCACCGTTGAAGATATCCTTGCTGCTGGTGCAAACGCCGGACCCGAAGACCCGCAAGACCAGTTCATCTGTGATTCCTGTCAATAACAGGAATCACAATTTCTAATTTCTAATTCACCTAATTTCTAATAAAATTTCAAATTGTAAAGTATGGGAGAAAGTGGAGCACATGAAGAATGGGAAAGTAGAACCAAATCTCCCAGACAAGAAAAACTTGCAAATTACCAGAGATGGATTTTGGAGTTGCAAAAATTATCTCCAGATCAGCGCGTTAGGGCTACTTATCTGAGGGAAGATATTGGTGAATTTGGAAAGACCCCTCCTTCAGAGCCGCGTTTTGAAGAATCCACTGAAGCGATGAACGTTGAAGAGTTTTTAAAGGTTCTACAACTCGGTTCGGAAGGTCGTTCGCTGAATTCTAAACACGAGCAAGATGACTACAGCGAAGCGGGTGGATATACAGGTTGGGAAATTATTGAAAAAAAGTAAACAATACAGTAGGCTTCATTGTAGAATTTTGAATTGAACATTTTATTAGGTGAATTAGACAATTAGGTAATTAGAAATTTACTACTATGCTCATCGGCAAAGCACAACCTGAAGATATGGTTCTTCATCCCATTCGCTATCAATGGGCGTATGACTTGTATAACCAGGCGGTACGAAACACGTGGTTTCCCCACGAAATAGCCCTCAAGGAAGATTTGGACGACTGGGCGAAGATGACCGAAGACGAGCGTCATGCGGTTTCATTCTTGATGGCGTTCTTCAACCCCGCCGAGCTCATTGTGAACCGCTCTATCGCACTCGGTATGTACCCCTATATCAAGGCGCCGGAAGCGCATCTCTATCTTGCGAAGGTCATGTGGGAGGAGGCCAACCACTGCGTGGCGTTTGAGTATGTGCTTGAGACCTTTCCGCTTGATCGCGCGAAGGTGTTCGGGATACATCTTGAGATGCCCTCTATGAAGGCGAAAGAGGACTACATCTTCAAGTATCTCCGCCGTATGACCGAGACCATTCTTGATATTGAAACGGTGGAAGGGAAGAAGGACTTCGTTAGAAACCTTGTCGCGACAAACATCGTGATGGAAGGCATTTGGTTCTACTCGGGATTTATGGTGGCGCTCTCCTTTAGACAGCGAAACCAACTTCGCAACTTCGGCTCGATGATCAACTGGGTTTTGAGGGATGAGTCACTTCACCTTAAGTTCGGCATCAACCTCGTGCACACGGCGCTTGAAGAGAATCCTGATTTGCTCACGCCGGAATTTGCCAATGAAATCCGCGACATCATCATTGAAGGAGTGGAGCTTGAGACAAGGTACAACAAGGACCTCTTTCCGCGAGGCATCCTCGGACTCAACGCCGACTACGTAAACCAGTATGTGCAGTATGTCACCGACCGCCGTTTGGAAGAGCTTGGCCTCCCCAAGCACTACAACGCCAAGAACCCGGCGAAGTGGATGAGCACCGCAACCGATGTCTTTGAACTCGTGAACTTTTTTGAGGCGCAGAACACTTCGTACGAAGTGGACGGCCACGCCAGCGGAACGAAGAAGGAGAAGGTAGCGGAAGCTAAGGAGACTGAATAAGCACTTTTTCAAAAGCCTCGCGACGCCTGTCGCGAGGCTTTTGTGTTATGGAAGGGGGGTGTACAATACCACCAATGCAAAAACCTCTTACCATTGTCATTTTCGGGGCCACAGGAGACCTCTTTCAGCGCAAGCTCGCAGGGGCGCTTTTTGACCTGCACTCCAAGGGGGTACTTCCGCAAAAGTATGAGATTGTGGGTTTCTCGCGAAAACCATTTTCGCACGACCAGTTTCGCGCGTTTATTCACAACGCGCTCGCGGTTCGGGCGCACGGGAAAATCATAGAGCCGGACGAATTTGTCTCGCACGCGCTCTACCATCAGGGCGATCTCAACAGCGCGGAAAGTTATGCGAGCCTCGGAGCATTTCTCGCCGAGCGCGATAGGGAACATGGAGTTTGCTCCGACAAGCTGTTCCACCTCGCGGTCCCGCCAAATTTGTACGAAACGGTCTTCACCCGTCTTTCTGCTTCGGGACTTGCGATACCGTGCGCTCCGGGACTACCCAATGAGGAAAAAGCGTGGACGCGCGTCCTCGTGGAAAAGCCGTTCGGCAACAACGAAAAAGAAGCCGCACGTCTGGATACACTTCTCGGAAAACTCTTTGAAGAAGAGCAGATTTTCCGTATTGATCACTACCTCGCGAAAGAGGCGATGCAAAATATTATCTCGTTTCGCTTTTCAAACGGACTGTTTGAGCCACTTTGGAGCAAGAAGCATATTGAACGCGTAGAAATACGATTTGACGAGAAAGAAGATGTCGCCACGCGAGGTTCATTCTATGACAGTGTCGGCGCGCTTCGCGATGTGGGGCAAAATCATCTTTTGCAGATGCTCGCGCTCGTCGCCACCGAAAACCCAAAAGAGCTTCAAGCCGAGCCCATCAGGAAGGCGCGCGCAAAGGTGCTTAAAAAGGTGAAGGTTGATTTCGCGTCAATTCTGCGCGGACAGTACGCGGGATATTTGTCGGAGAGTGGCGTTGCTCCCGATTCCAAAACCGAAACCTATTTCAAACTTCGCGCAACGATAGGAAATACGCGCTGGCGTGGCGTCCCGTTTGTGCTTTCAAGTGGTAAGGCGCTCAAAGAATCGGAAGTGTCTATCTCGGTCTTTTTCAAGCCCACTCCATGCCTCTGTCCCGAGGGGCATAAAAACGCGCACGCAAACGCACTCACCTTTAGTTTTTCGCCCAAGGAAGAAATATCGGTTTTGTTTTGGGCGAAGCGCCCCGGGTTTGATTTCCAGTTGGAACCGAAACGCCTTGCCTTTTCTTTTTCCGAAGGAGTACTTGAACATAAAATCCCCAACGCCTACGAACGCGTGCTTCTGGACGCTATTCGTGGCGACCAGACACTGTTCGCCTCCACCGAAGAGGTGAAAGAGCAGTGGAAAATCGTCACGCCGATACTTGCGAAATGGGGAAAACTGCCGTTGCATGGTTATGAGAAAGGAAGCGAGGGGCCTTCGCAAACGAAGTAACCATGAAGACGAACGAACAATTTCCCACTACTGCTGAACCAATGTTACCTCCTGAAGAACAGGAGCGAATGAAGCTTTCGGTTTGCCGATTTTTTGAAGGGAAGCTCAACGAGCTTGAAGCCGTCAGTGGTTCCGATTCTATGGATTATGTCCAGAAGTTTTATGAACTTTGTACCGCTACGACCGTTCCTTGGTCGCAAAAAAAGGAATTTGACTTACTTGGATTACCCGCGCCACTTCGCATTAGATTTGACCGGAATTCGGCGTATCAACCTGAACTTAGGAAGATGAGCGTCAGTGTTGAACCTTTATTACAAGCACGCAACGTGTCGGACCTAAAGGAAGCGAGTTTGACTATTCTTCAAGCCATTTATCATGAGGCAGAACATATATTCTTTCCAATCGTACTGGAGGAATATGAAGGCGCAGACCGTGGCACAACTCCAGGGGAGTGGATACAATATGCAAGCCAAGATACAGAAATAAATTCCTATGCTAGGCAGTATGCCTTTCGGTATTCTCGGGAATACCCCAATGAACCATTCGCACTTGATAAGATGCAGGAACTCGCGGTGCGATTATCTAATGAACGAGAAGCGCAGAACGATGCGTACAACTATTTTATTGTGTTTGCCGACTCTGATAAGCAAAGAGAATACGGAAAGTGGGGGGATCTTGCAAAAGCGCACGCTGCCATAGTCGCTGAAACCGAAAAGCAGCTTATGAAAATCTCGCAAAGAGTATGAGAAAAGACTTCAAGAAATGGCATGAGAAGAAAGCCGTAGTTGATGCGGCCATCAATCGACCTTTTTTTCATGAGCAAGAGATTTGGTGGTGCGCTCTCGGTGTGAATGTCGGATTTGAGCAAGATGGCGGTGGTACGGACTTCCTCCGACCTGTGGTCGTCTTCAGAAAATTCAACAATGAGATCTTCTGGGGGATACCGCTTACGCACACCAAAAAGAAAACACAGTATTACTTCTCTTTTGTGGTGACTGGCGAGGGGTCGAGTACCGCTATCTTGTCCCAGTTGCGCTTGATAGACGCACGTAGGCTTAGCCATAAGCTAGGTGACATCACGAGGAAGGACTTCGAAGCCCTAACGAAAAAGTTCAAGGCACTTTTGCCTTGAACTTTTTCTTGTTACCTCTGCCTTACGGCAGAGTCGGGCCGAAGCCGTTTGTAGTACAATAGTAGTCCTTATACATAAGAAAGTCAAGATGCACATAGGATACATCGGATTAGGGAAAATGGGATTCGCTCAAGTGGAGCGCTTGCTTGAATATGGGCACAAGGTAGTCGCGTGGAATCGTAGTGAAGGACCGCGAAAGGAGGCGGAGAAAGCCGGGGCGGAAGTAAGAGAGACACTTGAAGGTGTGTGCCTAAAACTCAAAACGCCTCGCCTGATTTGGCTGATGGTTCCGCACGCAGTGGTGGACGATGTTTTAAAGGAGCTTATTCCCCATCTTCAAAAAGGGGATACGGTGATTGACGGAGGTAATTCGTTCTATAAGCACTCAATGCGTCGTGCCAAAGAGCTTTCAAAAAAAGGAATTAACTTTCTGGATATCGGGACGTCAGGAGGACCCGGTGGGGCGCGCAAAGGTGCCTGTCTTATGATAGGTGGGGAGAAAAAGGTGTATGAAAAATACGAGAAACTGTTCAAAGATCTTTCGCTTCTTGACGGCTATACCTATATGGGCAAGGCGGGAGCGGGACATTTTGTGAAAATGGTCCACAATGGGATCGAGTACGGCATGATGCAAGCGATTGGTGAAGGATTCGAGGTAATGAAGCGGTCAAAATTTAAGTTACCCTTACTCCCGGTTGCAAGTTTGTATAATAAAGGGAGTGTCATTGAATCCAAGCTCGTCGGCTGGCTCGCCAAAGCCTATAAAGAGAAAGGGGAAAACCTAAAGGGCATTTCGGGAGAGGTGTCACACAGCGGAGAAGGACTCTGGACGGTACAAACGGCAAAGGAGCTTCGAGTGCCTGTGAAGGTAATTGAGGACTCACTAAAATTTAGGGTTAAATCAAAAGGTAACCCCAGTTATACGGGACAGGTGGTCTCGGCGCTCCGCAATCAGTTTGGGGGACATGAAGTAAGAAACGCGAAACAGACACGGAACAAGAACACGGAAAGGACACAGAACAATTCTGCTCCAGTTCCGCGTTGGCGGCGTTCAGGTTCAGTTCTGTGAAAAAACATGGAAGAAGCCATCAAAAAATTTCATACGCAGTTTGAGTGGGTACCGGAGGTGGTGAATGCGAGTGCG
This sequence comes from Candidatus Nomurabacteria bacterium, assembly GCA_943349725.1. GTDB lineage: Bacteria > Patescibacteriota > Minisyncoccia > Phycocordibacterales > UBA10002 > UBA10002. The sequence goes on from CALQZP010000015.1 coordinate 9,693, forward strand.
CTTCCGAAGAAGAGCAAGTTTGCCCTGGGCGGTATGGGCGGGTCGCATCTCTCCGCGGGGCTTCTACTTACGCTTGACCCGAGTCTTGACCTTATCATTCACCGTGACTATGGCTTGCCTGCGCTCTCCGATGTGAAGGATCGTTTGTTTATCGCAAGCTCTTATTCGGGTAACACCGAGGAGACGCTCGACTTTGCGAGAGAAGCGAAGGATAAAGGGTATGCGCTTGCGGTGATGTCGGTTGGCGGGAAACTCTTGGCATTTGCGCAGGAGCAGGGACTTCCGTACATCCAGATTCCCGACACGAAGATTCAACCGCGAAGCGCACTTGGCTTCGCGATGAATGCGCTTGCCGTCTTCATTCAGAAAGAAGGGTTGCTTTCGGCGCTCTCGGAACTTTCCACCACACTCGCTCCTGAAACACTTGAGGAGAAGGGAAAAGAAGTTGCTCGGGTACTTCGCGACAGTGTTCCTGTTATTTACGCTTCCACTCGAAACAGCGCGGTCGCCTACAACTGGAAAATCAAGATGAACGAGACCGGCAAGCTTCCCTCTTTCTACAATGTGTTTCCCGAGCTTAATCACAACGAGATGACCGGATTTGACGTGACGCAGACGACTGAAGGACTTTCTCGGAAGTTCCACTTTATTTTCCTCACCGACTCTGCCGACCACCCGCAGAATCAAAAGCGTATGGCGGTGTGCAAGAAGCTCTATCAGGACCGTGGGCTTTCGGTGACCGAAGTTCCCTTTGAAGGGAAGAGTACACTTGAGAAGATTTTCAATTCGCTCCTTGTTGCCGATTGGACTGCGCTGCATCTTTCCAAAATCTACGGCACCGAGGCGGAGCAGGTGCCGATGGTGGAAGAGTTCAAAAGATTAGTAAGTAGTTAGTAGCAAGTAGTAAGTAGAAAAAACATTCCAACATTCTCAAGAATGTTGGAATGTCCCTGAAAAAGTATGGTAGCATTTTTACACAATATCCAAACAATTATTGGAACCGTTGGTGCGGGAATTACACTCGTCGCATTTTTTCTTAACCAAACGCATAAAGTATCGCAAGATAGTTTGTCGTACGATAGCTTGAACTTCTTCGGGTCGGCTTTGCTCGTTGTCTATGCACTCCTTCTCGGGAGCATCCCCTTTCTCATTCTGAATGGAATTTGGATGCTCGTTTCTCTCAAAGACGTTTTCGTAGGTCTTAAAAAATCATAATGCATACTTCATGACTCATACTTCACGAATTTTCTTGGATGGAGGCGACCCGAACGAGACGAGCGAAATACTCGCACTTCTTCCGTCACTCGCTGGCCAGACTACCAATCCAACACTCGTAGCCCAAAATCCCGAGGCACAGAAGTGTCTGGTTGGAGATGAGAAGTGCACAACAAAAGACATTCTAAGCCTCTACAAAAATCTTGTTCGTGATATTTCCAGGGTCATTCCCAAGGGGTCCGTTTCTATTGAAGTGTATGCCGACAAAAATACCACTGCGGACGAAATGTTCGCGCAGGGGAAAGAAATGTGGACATGGATTCCAAACGCGCATATCAAATATCCCACGACGGAGGCGGGACTGGAAGCTGCCGAGCGGTCTATAAAGGTAGGTATGCGGGTGAATATGACACTTGTGTTTACCGAGGAGCAGGCGGCGGCGGTCCACTCGGCCACGCGTGGCGCAAAAAAGGGAGACGTGTTCGTCTCTCCGTTCGTGGGACGCCTTGATGATATTGGAGAGAATGGAATGGACCTCATCAAGAATATCCGAAAAATGTATGACGAAGTCGGAAGCCATGTAGAAATTCTTTCCGCAAGTATTCGCTCACGTGACCACTTTTGCGCATCACTTGCGTACGGAACCGATATTATTACCGCTCCAGGGAAAGCTATTCGCGAATGGATAGGTGCGGGGAAAAGCGACGGTGCGGGGTACAGCTACGACGCAAAGGCATTGAAGCCAATTCCCTATAAACAGCTTGACCTCTCTAAGGACTGGCGCGCGTTTGATATTTCGCACTTTCTTACCGAAAAGGGAATTGAGCGGTTTGCCTCTGATTGGAACAATTTGATTCGGTGACTTGAACACGTAACCAGTAACAGGGAACTGGAACAGTTAACGCATTATGATATACTTACTGTGAATTACGAAACATCGTTCCCTGTCATTCCACTGAAGAGTGGAATGCAGTGAATTGGCTAGAAACCTGGATTCCTGCTTTCGCAAGAATGACAGAAATCCGCCGTTTCGCTTGGTGTCGTAATTCACCGTACGTAGCGTTACCGTTACTCGTTATAAGTTGTTGTTAACCATATGAACATCCTCTTTCTCATCGGACGCATTATTTTTGGAGGATACTTCATTATGAACGCGTGGAATCATTTTAAGAATGTGGAGGCACTTACGGGCTACGCGCAGTTTAAGGGCGTCCCTTCGCCGAAAGCCGCGGTACTTGTGGGAGGTGTACTCCTCCTACTCGGCGGTTTGGGGATGGTGTTTGGTGTCGCACCTGAAGCCTCACTTGCGACCCTCATCATTTTCCTCGTACCCGTCACCATCAAGATGCACGCGTTCTGGAAAGAAACCGAACCTACCGCCAAGATGAACGAGCGTATCACGTTTATGAAAAATATGGCGCTTGTCGGAGCACTCCTTATGCTTTACGCCGTTCCAGTTCCATGGATGTATAACGTACTCCAGTAGCGTTGACAGATTTTAGCTAAGCAGGTACTATCGAAATATGCAGAAATTCTCAGTCATTTCAAAGAAGGGAAAGAAGTCTTCAAACGAGAAGGTGTCTTTCTGTGTGTGCGAATAACTACTGTATCCTCGCTCTACCTAACAAGACCGCCTTCACACTCTGACGGCGGTCTTCGTTTGTGGCTTATTTTCCTCCGAGACAACAACGTCTTTGAGGAAACGGAGCCTCCAACAAGAGGATGTCCATACGCACACTAATAACCAAAAACACAAAGGAAAGCAGATGCAACGCACGAAAGTTAGAGGTGCCTACACGGCACTTGTCACACCATTCGATGTATCCGGTAAAATCGACGAACTTAGACTTCGGGAGCAAATCACGAGGCAGATTCAAGCAGGGATGACTGGAATTGTTCCAGTCGGAACCACAGGCGAGTCACCAACGCTCAGTATGGAGGAGCACCTTCGTGTTATTGAGCTCTCGGTAAGGTTTGCTGATGGTAACGTCGAGGTGTTGGCCGGAACAGGGGCGAATTCTACCGATGAAGCAATATATCTCACCAAAGAAGCGGAAAGGCTTGGTGTAGGAGGTTCGCTTCAGGTGGCTCCGTATTACAACAAACCTTCGCAAGAAGGATTGTTTCAGCACTTTTGTGCCATCGCAAAAGAAACGGGACTTCCTATTACTCTTTACAATATTCCCGGCAGGTGCGGGGTAGATATTACGGTTGATACCGTCTGTCGCCTCAAGGAGTCCGCGCCAAATGTTGTTGGAATCAAGGTGGCCAACGGAAGCATGGATTATGTGACAGAGCTCCGGGCAAGGCTCGGACATGATTTCACGATTCTTTCAGGCGACGACTCGCTCACGCTTCCGTTCATTTCGGTTGGAGCAGATGGGGTCATCAGTGTCGCTTCAAATGTGGTTCCGGAAATGCTCGCGGAAATGCTTCGCATGACGTATGTGGGCAACTTTACATCCGCGAGGGAAGTTCACGCACGACTCTACGCGCTCACAAAAAGCCTCTTCCTGGAAGGCAATCCAGTCGGAGTAAAATCTGCTATGGAGCAACTTGGGCTCGATAGTGGAGTGGTGAGATTACCACTGGTGAAAGTACAACCGATGACAGCATCTGCTATCCGCAAAGAATTGGTTGCCCTCGGCCTTTGTGAGTAATCTTTGGTGATACAGAATCAGTAAAAGGAGAAATTAAACACAGGCAGACCCCAACCGGTCTGCCTTTTCTTTTTATGCGTATAGTTAAGAAAAAAGGCGCTCCGGAAGGGGCGCCTTTGTGCGTGAAAGAACAAGCGGGGAAGTTTACCAAGCTTCCGCAGTATCATCCCAGACGATGGGAAGAGGGAACGGCCATCGTCGTTCCGAAAGAGCAAACCTTTGAATGGTGGCTCGGTCGACGTCCCCCATGGCTCCAAAGAAGAGGCTACGTGCGTTTGTCGGAACCCCGTTCGTGCTAAAGGTCCTCGTTCTCGAGAAGTGCGCAAAGAGTTTACTGGGATCGGAATCGAGCCAATAGATAATAATGGATGTGGTCATAATCGTATGAAGTTTTCAACGAGCCTTTTGCGCGGTGCAAAATCCCAATAGAAATCTACAGAACGTCTACGGCAGTTGTTGCCTATTCGGTAGTTCAATCGGGACCCCGTCGCATTAGAAACTTCCGAATTTCTAACGGGACAAGGAAAACCCGCAACCTCCGGTGGTTGAGGGCTTTTCTTCGGTGTCGTTAGGAGAAAGTGGAGTCTAACAGTACAAAAAAGAAGCTCTCAACAGGAGTGCCTTCTTAGTCATCTTTGTGGTGGTAATGGTTATTCTCGTCATTAGAGTCACTCTAGCATACTTTCTTTTTTCTGCAATCTTCCCTAATAAGGGGAGCCCCCGATTCTTATCGGAGGGAGGGGTGTCTATGCTACACTTTACTCCATATCATATGTCAGACACGCAAGATCCAGGAGTTTGTAAGCAGGGGACGATTTCCTGTGTTATTAGTGAGATTATTCCCGTTGAAGCCAGCGAAACGGACATTCTTGAACGTGCTGCTTCGGTCAACTATCTTACCGATTTTAGCGTCACCCGGGCTCTCGTGAAAGAAGCAAAGGCGCGAGGACTTCAACCGCTTCCCTCCACCAAGTTTGAAAGCATTCCCGGCAAAGGAGCAAAAGCTACTATTTACGGAATGGAGGTGCGGGTGGGAAGCCCGAAGTTTTTAGTAGAAGAACGGATTGCGGTTCCTGTTTCGTTTGCGGACAAGATAACTTTACTCGCTCGAGAAGGGAAGATAGTACTGGTCGTCCTCTCGGGACGCAGTCTCTCCGGCGCTATTATTCTTTCCGAGGTATGTGTACCAGCGGAAATAGTGACACCTCGGAATGCTCAAAAAGAGGCGTCATCAGTCTATCGTAGGGTGCTTCCTATTATCGCGATCCTCTTTGGTGTCGCTGTGGCTATATTTCTGTGGCGGTAGAAGAGGCGAAGGAGAAGAGTTATGCACAGGCTACCTTCAGAACTAGATTGGTGCAGGACAATAGTTGCGATATAATGCATCTATTGGTTGTCGGAGTACTTTATTTTCGCAGTCGGACTGATGGATATTTTACTGGCGATACTCATCCTTTTCCGACCTGTTCGGATAGTGCTTCTCTGGATGGCGCTGTGGGGATTCTGGACCGCGCTCATTCGTCCGCTTGTGGGAATGCCCATCGGGGACTTTATCGAGCGATGGGCAAACTGGGGAGCTCCGCTTGCGCTTCTCGTGATGCTCGGCTGGCCAAAGTCGGTTCGTGAATGGTTTCGGTAAGGGGAGAGAAATAGACATTAGACAAGTAGACAGTAGACGGTAGAAAGGGAACTTCACTATAAAAACCAACAAAAACAGCCCTCCTAGGCGGGTTGTTTTTTGTCGGTTGAAGGTGGTAGGATTGAGGATAATTCGTTGCACAAATTTTAAAGAAAGGAATTACCGTGACCCAAGAAATTTTTGATTTGGGGCGTTACACACGCACGCAACTTCAAGAAGCACTTACGTGTCCACTCAATCGCGATATGACCCGTCGAGAACACGAATGTGATGATTGGGAATTGTTCAGATATCCCGAATGGCTTATGAGCCACTATCTGGAAAACGGGGGAGCCAAAGCGTTTGCTTCACGCCGGGCCGAGTTTGTTCGGCTAGTGGAAGTTCCGGAAGAGGACTATGCAATCTAAAAGAGTCGTGCCTCTCACGATCGCTCCGATTACTTCGGGGCGATTTCTATTGTAATTGCGGAGAATACCACGTCGGCTGTCCGCGTGGATGAATCCGCAAGCGCAAAGTTGTGTCGGCGGAGCCGACTCATATACAACAAAGTTTTGCGACCAAGAAAATAAAGAGCGTACTCGCGACTGTATTTTCTGAAGTACTCTTGTGGTGCCCCGTTGCCTCGCTTAACCTGCAGTCCGCTTTGCGGCAGGGATAGGACGAGGCCAAACTTTATATATGGTTATGGGATAATTGGGGTAGGTATCTCTGATATACTAAAGCGATGAACAACGCATACAACTGGTATTCTACGCTCATAAAGCCTTCGTGGTCGCCACCGTCTTGGCTTTTTGGTCCGGTGTGGACTATTTTGTATGCCATTATCGCCGTCTCGTTCGGTAAGGTATTTCTTCTCGCATGGCAAAAGCAGATTCCGTTTCTTGTAGTGCTTCCTTTTGTGTTAAATCTAATTTTCAATTTTGCATTCACACCAATTCAATTTGGTCTCAATGGTTCGACAGGCTCACCACATGGAAACAATCTTTTGGCAGGTGTAGATATTTTGCTGGTCACAGCGACTCTTATTTGGGCGATGGTGGCTATCTATCCGCATGTACGATGGATAACATATGCGCAGATACCGTACTTACTATGGGTAGGATTTGCAACCGTGCTTCAGCTGACGATTACGTATCTCAACTGGTAGTCGAGAAGGGGAAACGGTTGCGGTCATACGACCACTGCTCGCTTTCAGCGGTTGCGGTCATACGACCACTGCTCGCTTTCAGCGGTTGCGGTCATACGACCACTGCTCGCTTTCAGCGGTTGCGGTCATACGACCACTGCTCGCTTTCAGCGGTTG
>CALQZP010000016.1 GCA_943349725.1 Candidatus Nomurabacteria bacterium
AGAAAAGCGATATTGCGCTGGTTACCGATGAAAAGATGGAGCGTATCCACCGTTGGTTCAATGAGTATCCTAGAGAGATTATTGGATTTAGAACATCAAATGCATTAGAATTATTGGAATCTTGTACTACTTAGGGGGTGGCGGGACGCCCCCCCCTGTAAGGCAACAAGACAATGTGTGCATTCATTACAAAACTACAACGATATCCCCGTAAAAAGCGAGAAAAACTGTCCTATTACTGGTGTAAGATACTGCCACAAAAAAACAATGAAGACAAGGACGATGAAGAACCCATACCGCTCAAGCGATTCTCGAACGTTTTGGAGATGATAGGGTAAAAACGCGAACAAAATCTTTGAACCATCCAGCGGTGGAATGGGGACGAGGTTGAAAATGGCGAGGACGATATTGATGACTACGGCAAGTATCGCGATATGAACGAACGATTCGGGTAGCACTTCCCCTCCAAGGCGAACCACGAGGCCAAATATGAATGCGAGGCCGAGATTGGAAAGTGGTCCTGCCACCGCCACGAGCGCCTCTCCATACTTCCCGCGCAGGTTATACGGATTCACCGGCACAGGCTTTGCCCAGCCAAACATTATGCCAGCCTGGGTGAAATACAGGAGAAGTGGTATGAAAACCGACCCAATCGGATCAATGTGCTTTAAGGGATTGAGTGTGAGCCTCCCCTGAAGCCGTGCCGTGGGGTCGCCAAGGTAGCTCGCGGTCCATCCGTGAGATACCTCGTGCACGACGACAGACATAACGAGTATGAGGAGTGAGAATAGGGCGTCCAGTTGCATAATGGTCATCTTATGATAACATGTCGGGACTTGAATTAAGAATAGGAATCTGAAGTTTCGGGCTGTCCATAGTTCATGATTCATACTCCATAATTCATTTTTTGTATGAAAACTTGCCCCATCACAAAGAAAGGAGCGCTCCGAGCCGGAGGCTACAGCAATCGCACTCGCGCGACACAGTTCAACCCGACCGGTATGAAACGTCGCCAGTTAAACCTGCAAAAAAAGCGCATCTACATTCCCGAACTCAAGAAGACCATGACCCTCGTCATTTCAACCAAAGCAATCAAGACCATCCAGAAGAACGGCGCGTTCGCCACCTTGAAGAAAGCGGGACTGATTTAGGCACTAGGCAAGAAGGCTCTAGGCACTAGGAAGAACAAAAAAGTTAAAGACAAAAAAACCGCTCCGACGAAAGTCGGAGCGGTTTTTACTTGACGGAAATGGTTTCGCCGTCTGATTCCATCACAATTCGTCCCTGAAGATCGGTGCGCAGTACCTGCACACCAAACTGATTGAGGGTGTCCAGGGTTTCCTTGTGTGGATGTCCGTACTTATTGTCTTTGCCGTCCGAAATAACGGCAATAGTCGGTGACACGTACCCGACAAACTCCTGCGACGAAGAAGTGTGCGAGCCATGGTGTCCGACCTTCAGCACATCGCTGTGCAAACTCTTTCCGTCTAAACTATCCAGATAGTTTTCAATATTTTCCGATGCATCTCCCGTAAACATTACCGAGGTATTTCCATAGACAAGTCGTCCCATAATTGACCCTTCGTTCGTGGTCATACCGGAGACATCTCGGTCGGGAAAGAGAACATCAAAATACGCTCCACCGCCGAGGAGAATTCGTTGTCCGCGCCGAGCAACGATGTGTCTTGCTCCCTCCTCCGCTGTTTTTGTTTCCAGCGTTTTATAATCGGCTGAAGCTCCAACCGTTCCAGGTTCTATCACCAAAGCTACTCTGTACGCATCAAGCACATCTATAAATCCCCCCATATGGTCTTTGTCCGGGTTAGAAATCATCAACATATCAATGGTCCGGTCGTAAAACGGCATCACCTTCCCCAGCTCGCGCAGTACCACGGCGCCTGGACCCCCATCTATCATCATCTGATTGCCTGTCGGCGACTCAATGAAGATTGCGTCGCCTTGCCCGATGTTCAAAAACGCAACCGTGAGCTTCCCTCCCCTATCCTCCAGCTCAACTGCGTACCACACAGAGAGCGTTGCGAAAAGCAGAAAGCCCAATATGTACCAATGGAGATTCTCTCGCAGTCGTTGCATGGGTGTATGATACAATACTATTGTTACTTTATTCGTGTCATTCGTCTCTTATTCGTATATTAGTGTCGTGTTATGCAATTTACCGAACAAAAATTCACCATTCCTGCACTTAAGGGCATTTCCGCCAAAAGTATTGAGGAGCATTTGAAACTCTACGCGGGTTATGTAAAGCACGCGAATTTGGTGCTGGAGAAGATAAAGGAATTGAAACAAAATGCGGAGGTGAATGCCTATGCACTCGGCGAGATAAACCGCCGATTTGGATTTGAATTCAACGGCATGCGCAACCACGAAGTGTATTTTAGGAGTTTGGAAGGCGGTTCGACCCCGCTCGCCACAGAGGGAGAACTTCGCAAAGCAATAGAAGCAACCTGGGGCTCGGTTGAGCTATGGCTCGCCGAATTCAAAGCCATCGCGCTGACGCGTGGTATCGGCTGGGCGATGCTGTACTTTGACCCTGCATCAAAACAGCTTCTAAACGCCTGGGTAGACGAGCAACATCTCGGACAGCTCCAAAACTGTGCGCTTATGCTCGGTCTTGATATGTGGGAACACTCATTCGTCTTTGACTACCAACCGAGCGGAAAGAAAAATTACGTGGAAGACTTTTTCACAAATTTAAACTGGTCTGCTATTGAGAAAAATTTTACGGACGCGACACGATGATGCAAAAAGGGTGGGCTCCTTAACGGAACCCACCTTATTCATCTCACGTTTGAGCTTAAAAGCCTACGGCGATAATCTCAATCTCATTAATCGGAAGTCCGTGTCCGGACCAAGACCACACAAAGGAGTGTTGCTCTCTGGAACGAACGTCCGTTCCGTCAAACCGAATGCAGTATGCCTTTCCTGTCGAATATGCAATCGAGGGTTTAGTAAGCGTGGTACCATTCCACAAATTAGTCTCAACTCGTGAACACCAATCGCTATCAATGACGACTGTTGCATCATTGATGCGGTAATTTAAGAACCTCTGATTTCTCCGACCAAAGAGTGTTACCGTACGTTCTTGGGAGTCTGAAACGTGCGAAAGAAAGAACCCGAGTTTTTCATCCTGTACTATGTTCATAAAAAGGACCTTTGTGTGTACCCTACCAGATTTTTGAAACAAAACAATCCCTATGCACGGGACCAAAAAAAACCGGCTCTTTTCGCTTAGCGAAAAGAGCCGATATGTGCAGAGTGAGCGACATCCGCGTCTGCGTTCATGCTGCCGTGGGAGTAAGATAGGGTTGTATGCGCACGATCGGCAGACCCTGATTAATTCGTGCATCTTCTGACCATTCAAAAGCCCTTTCTCTGCCCACGGGATCTACTCCCGTAAAAAAGACGAAGGTAAGCCTACGCCCTGTTTTTCGTGAGAAGATTGGGTCCCGCACAGTAACGAGATAAAATGTCTCGTTCGTGGTAGTGATTTCAAGACGTGGTCGATCCCCGAAAGGAGCGACAACGTGCGCAAGAAGAGCACGGCGCACGCTGTCCGTATCGCCGTTATTCAAGGAGTTCATTCTAAAGTCTTATGGTAGCACGTTCGGCCCTGTAGTCACGCTTGATTGTTTGTTACGCCACAGAAAGTAGAGCATCGCATAGGCACCATACCAAAAGATGACGAGCCAGAAGGGGAAATACGGGAGCGCGACCGAAGCAAAGGGTAACTTCGCAAACCACTCCACAACCGTAAGCTCATAGGCGAGGAGTCCGTAGGCAACATAGGCGAAGGGGGTCGCGAGTGCCGTTGAAATAAATGCGAGTATCCCCGCAAGAAAACCGAAAAACATGGTAAGCGGAATAGCCGACAGAACAAGAAGGTTAACCATGAGCGAAACAATACTGAACATTCCCGTTTTATACAGAAGGAACGGAAGCACAAAGATTTGTGTGGCCAACGTAGCGACAACGATTTCCCGGAGGTGCCACCACGTCGTCACCCACTTCACGTGAGGTTCAATAAACGGGGACACGTAGATGAGACCAAGTGTCGCGAGAAAAGAAAGTTGGAACGAAACATCAAATACAAGGATTTTTGGATTGTGGAGAAGCATAATGGCTCCCGCAACAAGAAGCGCCCGTGTCACGGCATACATTCTTCCTGTCCCCCGCGCGAGCAGGGCGAGTAGCGCCATCACGGTCGCGCGAATGACCGTGGCGGAAGCACCGACCATAATCGCAAACAGTATCATCACGAAAGCGGAGAGTCCTAGACGAAGATTTTTCCGCAGACGAGAAAGTAGCCACTCAATAAAGACGGCGATAATCGTGATGTTATAGCCAGAGAGCACGACGATATGAATGACCCCGACGGTTCGAAAGTCATCCAAAAGTTCCTTGCCGAGAGATTGCTTTGCTCCTACCACCAGCCCTCCAAGTAGTGAAGCGTGTGGCTGTGGGATAAGTTCGTTTATATTCTTGACAAACGCGTCCTTAAACTCAAATAGATTTTCCGTCACTTTATTCCCCGCCCCGCGTGAAAGGAGTGTTATCTTCGGCTGGAACATTTCATAATAAATACCGTCTTTCGCGAGGAAAGAGGCAAAGTCAACTTCGCGGAGCGTCTTTTCGTCCGTGAAATTCTTGGGAAATTCAAGCTTTCCCTTCACTTCAACTCTGTCACCGTACTCGTACTTTGGTTCGTGCGGAGCAACAAGAAGTACCCGTGTCGTTCCTTCTTCGGAAGGAACTTCCAACACGAGACGTGTATTTCCCTCGCGAACATCAGGCTCGTCCGAAATAATTCCTTGAAGCGCGAAGCTCTGTCCTACCGAGGACTCCAGTCCCGCCCGTACCGAATCTCTTTCGGTGAAATCATAGCGCGCCATACCGAGTCCCATCGCCAGAAGAAAAACAGCGAACAGACTTATTCCTCCTGCTTCCCGCCAAAGGTCGGATCCGCCTCTGGCGGAAAAGGAGGCCCGCCCGACTGAACCATCGTTCGAGCGGGTGGCCGATAGGCCGGCTAAAGCTCGGGGCGAGCTCGCCCGTAGAGAGGATTTAAATCCCTCACCCTTCGGGTCCCCTCCCTTTCCCCTTTCGCATAAAGCTACGGGGGGATGGAGTAAGAAAGGGAGAACAAGCAAAACTCCGCCAACCACTATGAAAAAAAGAGAAAACGAAACCCCGAGGGAAATGAATGAATGGAGAAAAATACCGGACACTAAACCGGCGATGGAGAAAAAGAAAATCCTGTCGGTTACTTTGTCCATTCCGCGATGAGTTTGCTTTCTTCATCAGCCGAAAGCACTTTCTTAAATCTGGCTTTCTTACCTTTGACGCGGGCCTCACACTCCGCCCAGATTTTATGTGTCTCTATCTTTCCGTCCACCAAACTGACATAGGAGTATGCTTTTGCATTGCTGTGTGCGCGACTTCCGTTTTTTTCTTTTGCGAGAGTTGCATCGTGACTAATATCTAAAATATTTTTTACAAAATAGTTTTCAAGAGGGCCCGCGTAGAGTTGTGGAGGAAGATTATCCGCGAACCCTGTGGCTATTTCATCGCACCGAGTATTCCCCGCCACACCCACATGTCCTCCAACGTACTTCCACTCTATCTTCTTTCCCCTACTTACCTCTACAAGTCTCTCCCACAAATCCCGATTTTCCACATCTTTTTTCTGGACTGTCTTCCAGTTATTCTTCTGCCACCCGAACACCCACTTCGTGATGCCGTTGATGAGATAGTTGGAATCGGTGTACACAACAGTTGGAAGTGTAAAGTTGAAAGTTGAAAGGTAAGACAAAGCAGAGATTGGTGCCATAAGCTCCATTCGGTTGTTGGTGGTGTGAGCTTCTCTCCCTCCGATTTCTTTTACTTCATAATTCTTAATTCCTACTTCCTTATTCTTCTCATTTTGGCTTGGCAAAATGAGAACAGCGGCATAGCCGCCAGGGCCTGGATTGCCACGTGAAGACCCGTCGGTGAAGATGGTAATGGATGCAGGAATCATAAATGAGGAATGAGAGAAGTATGAACGAAAACTAAAAAATATCAACAATGCGCAAACGAAGCTCGGTACGGTTATTGAAAGTAGACTTCTCCACATGCGCCAAAAGAGTAATTGGATTACCCTCCTTGAGCTTGTCGCTGAAGTCCACAATTGTCGCGTAAAACTTAATCGCCTGCACATACACTCCATCGGACTTGGCGAAGGTGAGTTTAAGATGTTGTTTCTCTTTTCCGAATTGTTCCATTTTGCGCACCTTGGCGTTTTCAAACAAAAATATCGGCTTGTGATTTCCCACACCAAATGGAGCAAGCTTTTCCACTTCCTGATAGGTGCGCAGGTTCACCTCATCAAACGAAAGCACCGCGTCCGCGATAACCGTATCCGAAGGAGCTTCCACTGTCCGCACCTTTTCGTAGGCGCGTTCCAGCTCTTCCTCCAAAAGATGCACACGTTCAAGCGTCGTGGAAAATCCACCCGCCTCTTTGTGCCCGCCAAAACCACTGAACACCGTACGCGCTTCGTGCATCATGAGCGAGAGGTCTACCCTTCCACCCGAACGACACGAACCCTTAAGTTCTAAGCCCCCTCCCTCCTTCGCCAAGGCTCCGGAGGGCAGGTCCCGACCCCACAGAAATACAGGGCACTGCATATCTTCAGCAAGGGAGTTCGCCACAAGTCCGAGAAGTGCCGGTCGCCAGTTGGGATTTCCCGCGACAACAACTTTCCGCAGTCCCCGCTCCTCAACGGTCTTTCTGACCTCTTTCACGAGTGATGCCACCTTCCCTTTCCGTTCGTCATTTATTTTATCCAAATGTTTCGCGAGCGCCCCAGCCTCCACCTCGTCGGTTGTCGCAAACAGGCGAAAAGCATCCATCGGAACTCCCATACGTGACGCGGCGTTGATGCGAGGCGAGATACTGAAACCGACGTCATCTTCGGTGATGTCTTTGCGGTTAAGTCGGAGTCGGAGCAGAAGCTGTCCGAGACCCACCCGCGGGGATTTGCGTAAAACCTTGAGTCCATAGTGCGCGAGCACTCTGTTTTCACCAGTAAGTGGGACCATATCGGAGAGAGTCGCGATACCGACCATGTCCAACAACCATTTTTCCCATCCGATGGGAAAAATGGTTGTTGGAAGCTCGAAGTTCGAAGTTCGAAGTTCGAAGCCAGAACGAAGGCGCAGACAAAGCGCCTGAACGAGTTTAAAAATAACACCGGAGCCACAGAGCATCTTTTCGGGGTAAGCGCAGTCCACTTGTTTAGGGTTCAAAATGGCGAACGCAGGAGGGAGTCCACCGTGCGCTTGCCCTTCCGAAGCCTCGCGCGGAGGAGGGGGCAAGTGATGGTCGGTAATAATGACCTCAATGCCGAGCTCGTTTGCGAGGGAAACTGCTTCGATATCGGTAATTCCACAGTCAATCGTGATCAAGAGTTTCGTGCCATCCTTTCCGAATTGTTCCACAGCATTTTTACTTAACCCAAACCCTTCCGTATGACGATCGGGAATGTAGTTTTGGAAATTCCCGTACCCAATCTTCTTGAAAAAGTCGTGGAGAACAACCGCCCCAGGGATACCATCGGCGTCATAGTCGCTGAAAATGGTGATTTTTTCACCTTTCTGTATGGCTTCAAGTATCCTTATGACCGCCTTTTCCATATCCTTAAGCGCAAACGGGTCGTGCGTGTGATTCTCGTAGTCCGGATTCAGAAACCGCTCCGCCTCTTCCCCACTCTGTATCCCCCTCCCCACGAGAAGTTGCCGAACGAGTGGCGAATACGCCAAAAGCTCTTTTTCCACTTCGGACGAAGGCGACTCTCTCACCGTATATTTCTGCATAAAGGTATTCTATCACGGAGCTCTTGGGCTTTTTCTTTTCACTCTTTTCTCCTATACTACTTACTACTAGCTACTTTCTACTCACTATGCCTGATTGTATTTTCTGCAAAATTATCAAAGGGGAAATCCCCTGCACAAAGGTCTACGAGGACGCCGCCGTCTTCGGCTTTTTGGACATTAAGCCGGTAAACCCCGGGCACACCTTGGTCATACCCAAGAAACACTACGAAAACATTCACGAAACACCCGATGAACTTCTGGGGAAAATGGCTATCGTTGCGAAGAGAATAGCGGATGCGATACTCAAACTTGGCGCCAAAGGAATTAATATCGGTATGAACAACGGCGCAGTTGCGGGACAGTCTGTCTTCCATGCGCACATACACGTCATGCCCCGCTACGGCAAAGACTCCTTCTCACTGTGGGTGGGAAAGGAATACGACGGGAGCGAACGGGAAGAAGTGGCGGGGAAAATCAAGAACGCGTTGTAGTTTCTTCATCCCCTCGTCAGATGAGGAGGGGTGTCGAGTCTTCGAGACGGGGTGGTGCTGATTTTCTAAAACACCACCACCTCGCCCTACGGGCACTCCTCCTCAACTAAGGAGGAGAAGTAAGACGCGACTTAATTCTTCTTCAAAAGGGCATCAATTCCCGGCAACGTCTCGTTCGCCAAAAACTCAAGCATTGCCCCTCCACCGGTTGAGACAAAGCTAAATCGCTCATTGAGTCCCAGTTTAGAAACAACCGCAAGGCTGTCTCCCCCGCCGATAATGGTCTCGGCGTCACATTCCGCGAGCATTTGCGCGAGCGCGATGGTTCCCGCATCAAACCCAGTTTCGTATTCTCCAAGCGGGCCGTTCCAGAGCACGAACTTAGCCTTCTCGGCAAGAGCGCGAATGTCATCAAGCCCGTTTGGTCCCGCATCAACAATCTTTTCGTCTTTTTCTACAGCGTCCATTCCCCTAACCGAACTTCCCGAAGGTGAATGCGCTATCACATCGGAGGGAACATGTATTTTCGGATTTTCAAAAATAACAGGGCCGATTTCACAACTTGAAACGAGAGAGACCCCCGTTTCGTACCCTCGTGCCTTGTAAATATCATTGGCGAGCGCGCCACAGACATAGATATCATCGGCAATGCCGAGAAAGCGTTCAATAAGAGGCGTTTTTGTCTCAAACTTTGCTCCACCCAAAATAACAAGCGCTGGATGCTCGGGGGAAAATGCCTTAGAAAGATTCTTCACCTCCTCTTCAAAAACCAGACCCGCAAAGCTCGGCAAGAGTCTCGGGACACCCACGATGGATGCGTGTTCCCTATGCGATACCGCAAAGGCCTCGTTCACAAAAAGGTCACCAAGAGAGGCGAGCTCCTTGGCGAAGACGGGGTCGTTCGTTACTTCGCCCGGGAATCTACGCAGATTCTCAATGAGTAGAAAGGTGCCGTCTTCAAGCGAAGCCGACTTTTCCTGGGCTTCCGCGGTAGTTTTTACAAACATAACCGAAATCAGGGTCTTCAGATAAACAAATACCGGCGCGAGTGACTCGTTAGGGTCTCGTCCGATATGTCCAATGATGATGGTTTTTGCACCTTGCTCCCGTAGATATGCGAGCGTCTTTTTAGCGCTATCAATTCTGTGCGTATCACGAGGTACTCCGTTCTCAACCGGAGCGTCAAGGTCAAGGCGAAGCAGGACGCGTTTACCTACTAAATTACCGGCATCCTTGAGGGTGGGAAGGGTCATAAAAAATTTCTACGTACCTAATTCACCTAATTTCTAATAAAATTTCAAATTCCCTAATTTAAGAATTCCTCCTTTGATATTTTATTAGGTGAATTAGAAATTAGACAATTAGGTAATTTATAAGGTATTCGCGATCTTCAGCATCTTCCCAAACCTCTCGGCGTCCAAGCTCGCGTGGCCGACCAGGAGTCCCGACACTCCACCCTCGGTGAGAATGGGGGCGGTATTGCTCTCTTCGGCGGACCCACCGTAGAGAATACGCGGGAGCTGTGCCGTTTCTTCGCCAAATGCATCCGCAATCACCTTTTGTATAAAAATCGCCATCTCACGAATGCCCCGCGGGTCCGCCGCCTCCTTCGCACTCTTCCCTATCGCCCAGAGTGGCTCATAGGCAATACAGATGTCACGAAACTGCGCGCGAGTAGTCCCCATAAGCGAGGCGACAATTTGTGCTTTTAGCATAGCGAAATAAGTGCCCTCGGCATCACGTTCTTTTTCACCCACACAGACAATCGGAAAAAGGCCTTCGGTGAGTACCGCTTTGACCTTCTTTGAAACCATCTCGTCGGTTTCACCAAGCGCCCGACGTTCCGAGTGACCGACAATGACATAAGACACACCGAGGTCTTTCAGCATTTCGGGACTTACCTCTCCAGTCGCACGCCCCGCGTTCGCCCAAAAGACATCCTGCGCGCCAAGCGACACCCTTGTTGTCCCGCTTTTCGGAAACAATCCCAAAAAGGAAAACGGCGGACAGATGACCGTTTCCACCTTTTCGAGCTTCCCACCCGCGAGCTTCACCTTATTAAAAAGCACCCGCGCCTCGCGAGCACTCGGCGGGTTCATCTTCCAGTTCGCAACGATTAGTTTCTTTTTCTTTGACACAGAGAAAGTATACCCCCACACCCATCAGCCAACAAGGCTGATGGGTGTGGGGGTATACCCCGTCTCTCCTAGAAGCTAAAAGCTATCAGCTACCTGCCTGCCGAAGCCTCGGCGCAGGTGGGTAAGCTTTCCCATCACTCCACCTCCCTCCACCCATTTAAGGTATAGCCTCCCGCTGGACCACTCGTGAACAGGAGGTTCGCCAGTCCGGTTTCATAGATAACTTCCGCGCTATTCTGAAGGCGAATCCTCCACGCCGTTACCTCCTTCACTTGAATAGAGTTTTCAAGCAGGATTTCACCGTGGCCGGCATAGACAAGGAGCTTTCCCGTAACGGAATTTCTCGCGTTAATCGCTTTCTCGGTTCCTCCTGTCTCCGCGCTTTTATTTTGCGAAATCATAAGCACATAGGAGCCGGCGGAACCCGACCCGTCAAAGGTCGCGGAGTTCTCAAGCATTATCTTGCTTGAGGTGGTCTGATCGCTCGTCTTGTCCGCGATAATCGGCACACTACTTGCTCCGAGTGAGGAGCTGACCTTAATAGTCGGGGTATTCTTGACGGTAATGTTTCCCGAAACCCATAAGGCACCGGTAAGTGTTACCGTAGGGCTCCCGCTTATTTCAAGGTCGCAGTTTATCTTCTTGGGACCAATCGTGACATCGTCGTCTATCACGTACGGACACGGCGTAGAAATAGTGCCTCCTGCGCTCGCGTCACTCTCCCAGTCGGAAATAAGACTGTCGGCAATCGGAAGCGAAGAAGTGGCTTGGTCGGCACTTCCCGGGTGGAGTGTTCCACTGACCGTGGTGTCCACCTTTGACACATAATACGCATCACCATCAACGATGGAGTTTTGTATTGTATGTGCGAACGCAGAGCTGGTCGCATGAATACCGTCAATAAGACCTGTGGGACCCGCCGAGACGATGGAACCCTTGATAAGATTGGATCCCGCACCGTCAACAGAGCCGTTGGAATAGACGTTTCCCGAAACCGAAGAACTGTTTTCAAGAATAACCCCTCCCTCCCCCGACTGCATTCCATAGTTGAAGGTGGCGCCGACGCCAGTCGCAATTTTTGCTTTGCTTTTTCGCGTATAGCGATCACTAACCCCCGCGGAAATCACCTCCATTCCTCCGAGCACGGTGGTAGTAGTCGCGGTGCCGACAGCGGTGCCGACCGCTAGATTTTCAACCGCGTCCACACTTATGCCTTTCATCACGCGGTAGACCACATCCTGCGAAACTCCCTCTGCCGCGTACAGACTTTGCGCGCCTCGTTCAATGGACCGAATAGATTCCACCTGATTGATGACGGGACTCGTGACACCCAAACCGATGGTAAGTGAAATGACCATAAAAAGAATGGCGGCGAGAATAATGGCCTGCCCCTGCGAACGATGGAACATAAAATATGGAATATGGAATATTCTATTGTATGGTCTTTTTGCTTTCATCTTATGGTTCATATTATCTAGTCCATATTTCATCGCCTTAATACGAGTCCCTTAGCACCGCAGTTGCATAAAAGTTCTCGGTTCGAAGCGTTCTCCCGGTTCCCGACGTAAACGTCATCTCTATCTTAACGCCTTTTGACCGCGCGGTGGTAATTTTCCTGAACACTAGATTGGTGACGGCGGTTGTGGAACTGGTCAGTACCCCCGTTACCACACCGTTTTCTTTGAGCGAAAGCTTCCCATTAGCCACAGAGAACTCAACCGTCCGTGCAGTACCGGCCGTATCGGTGCTATTGAGGAGAAGTTTCCCGGGACTTGTCCCTAAGGTGCTCCCAGCGTCATCTACCGCGTTTGCGTTCCTCACTTCCCTCACCAATCGTTCAAGTGAGAAAGCAGACTCCTGCTCTATTCTTTGAACACTCTTAAGGACCGCGTAAGAACGGGTGATGACGATAAGGGTTTGGAGCATCGCAAGGAGCGCAAACGTAAGAATGGCTACATAGAAAAGCATCTCCACGAGGCTGAAACCGCCATGGAATATGGAATATGGAATATGGAATACTTTGCGCTTCTTGCTTCTCATCTGATAGTTCATGTTACATGGTTAATACTTCATTCGAACAAATTGGTGAGAAAGGTCACCACCTGCTTACTTTGCATCGCACCCGCCGTGCCCCACGAAACCTTAACGGTGAGTTTCCGAGCATTCGCATCCAGTGCCTTCGCGTCAGGAGAACTACTCGCGACAATATCTTGTCCAGCAGTCTTTCGGTACACACTGTCCAGCGTCACCGTCCTCGTAAATACGGTATCTATGAGCGTAGCTGTCGTCGTTCCGACCCACTTCGTTCCATTCCAGGAGAGATAGTAGGGAGTCCCCGTCGCGAGAGAAGAGAGATTACTCCACGTGTCATCACGGAGGAGCGTTACCGCCTCCACACCCTCCTGGAGGAGAAAAACCGACTTGAGATGGTCGGTGTTCTTGAGTCCCGCCTTGAGATAGAAGGAGTAGGCACTCACCATTCCCGTGAGTGCAAGCAGGATAAGTGCGGTGCCGATGACCACCTCCACGAGGGAAATGCCTCGATGGAACATGGAATATGCCTGCCCGCCAGAGCCTTGGCGCAGGCGGGGAATATGGAATATGGATGTAGATGTGGTTTTTTCTTTCTTATATTTCATAGTACATAGTTCATCCTTCATCAATTACTGTAGGCTATTCCCGTTCCTACGATGGTGATCACTTTCGTTTGACTGCTATTCCTGACGGAGGTGAGTGTTATCGTGCCACTCTGTGTTGTCGCGCCTGACAGTCTGGAAAACAGCACTTCATTTCCTCCTCCGGAGAGAGAGGTGTTTGCTATCTTCACTTCCGCGTTGAGCGCTTGAATCTGGTTCGTCGCCGTCCCTGACGAATAGGTTAGCCCCTTAAAAAGCACCACCCTCTTTTCCTCAAAATGCACGCCATAGGCGCTCCCCTCTCTCGCGGACAAGGTATACGAACGTGCCTTTGAGATAAGGGAAAGTACCTTGCCTACTTCAGCATCAAGCGCCTTATCTTTGTTGAAATTGGAAAGAGACACGAGACCAATCGTAGAAACAACGGCCAAGATGCCGAGCGTGAGAAGTATTTCAATGAGGGTAAATCCTTTCATACACGACACTAATGATACGAATGCCCGAGCGAATGACACTAATCATACAAATGCTCAATTCTTATTCGTATTCATTCGTTTCATTAGTACCATTTGTATATTGGTATCTGTTAAATGGTGTTCATAAGCGAATACATCGGGGAAATCATCGCAACGGCAAAGAACCCAACCGCGGCGCCCACCACCACCATAAGCACCGGCTCAATAAGTGTGGAGATATTCTTGGTCTTCTGATCAACCTCCCTCTCAAAAAAGAGTCCTGTTTCTTTGAGCCTTCCGGAGAGCTTCCCCGTTTCCTCGCCAACCGCTACCATTTCCGCAAGAAATGAGGGGAAAATATCTTCATGCTCGCGAAACATCCCCGACATAGGTTCTCCTCTCTGTATCGCGCCACGAGCAAGGAGGAGTACGTCCCGGTAGTGGTGGTTTGAAAGTACATCCGCGGTAATCTCAAGAGCGCAAACCACCTCAACTCCGGAAGAGAGGAGCGCGGAAAGTGTCTGTCCGGTGCGCGCGGCGTTCGCGTCCTTAATAATAGAACTGATGACCGGAATGTGGAGGAAGAGTGAGTCAAGAATACGTTTACCCTTCACACTTCGGACGGCGAGATAGAGTCCCATACCCGCACCAAGTACGAGCGCTATGCCGATAAGTAAATGTGCCTGCAAAAAGTCACTAACGAAGATAACCATCTTGGTGCTGAACGGGAGGTCTACATTGAACTCCTTAAAGGAACTGGTGAGCTTGGGCACCACATAGATAAAGAGCACCGTACCCACAAGAAGCATAACGGCGATAATGATCGCCGGGTACACGAGTGCCCCTTTTACCTTTCGCTGAAGGGTGTATGAACGATCAAGTTGTTCCGACACAATAAGGAGCGAGCCAGCAAGGTTGCCTCCTTCCTCCCCTGCTCTCACCATTGAGATAAATATCGGTGGGAATACCGTTCCATAGAAAGCGCAGGCCTGACTCAAACTCTCGCCTTTGCTTATTCTTTCGATAAGTCCGTTGATAATCGCCTTAAATCCTTGAGAGCGCGCTTGACGAAGGAGTACCCCGAGCGCCCGAGAGACGGTAAGACCTGCCGAAAGCATTCCAGAAAGGTTGCGCGCGAAGATGACCTTATCGTGAATGGATACGCTCCCAAGAAACGGGAAAAGATTCTGCAGTTGCATGCGCGCATGAGAAACGCCCTTCGCTTCTGTCGCCTTGATGAGTGTCTCGCCACTCCCGTGCAGATCCCTGGCCAGTGAGAATTTATCACTAGCATCACGCTCGCCTTCATAGAAGGTGCCGTCGCTCTTTTGTGCTTTGTAGTTAAAACGCATATACGAAAATACGAATTACAGACCAACGAATGAATACGAATGCTACCGAATTATAGTATAACCTAATCTTATCATCTTATTCGTAGTAATTCGTATATTCGCATAATTCGTTGTTTCGTATGTTCACTCCGACACCACCCGAAGCACCTCCTCAATCGTCGTCAGTCCCTGCACGCACTTCACAATGCCGTCCTCGAGCATCGTAAGCATTCCTTCCTTCTTCGCCTGTAGTTCAATTTCGGCAGCGGTACCCCCCTTGATGATAATATCGCGAATGGTCGTGGTCACCTTGAGCACCTCGTGAATACCGATACGACTTGAAAATCCGTCGGGGGCGTCTTCAGCAGGCCGTGGCCGATAAAAGCTAATTTTCTCCCACGTGGCCGTAGCCGGAACGATTTTTTCTTCCTTGAGATCTCTCAAAACTCTCTCAAGGTCAACCGATTTCCCGAGCGTCGCTATCCCAGCCTTATTCAAAAGATACTTCTCCTTAGAGTCACAGAGCTTCCTTACCAGACGCTGGGCGATAATCACATTCACGGTTGAGACAATGAGAAACGGCTCAACCTTCATATCTATAAGACGCGGAACGGCGCCAGCGGCGGAATTGGTGTGGAGCGTGGAAAGCACGAGGTGTCCCGTAAGCGACGCATTAATCGCGAGCGACGCGGTTTCGTTGTCACGAATTTCTCCAACCATAATGATGTCGGGGTCCTGACGAACGAGCGCGCGTAGTCCGCTTGAAAAGGTGAAACCGATTTCAGGCTTCACTTGTGTTTGATTGACTCGTGCCATCTGATACTCAATAGGGTCTTCCACGGTTGAGATATTCACGTCGGGAGTGTTCAAAATATCAATCATCGTATAGAGGGTCGTCGTCTTTCCGGAGCCGGTAGGTCCCGTCGTAAGAATCATGCCGGTTGAGAGTTTGAGCGCCTCGTGAATTCTTTCAAGCGACGTCCCGTGGAAGCCGAGCACTTCAAGCGTAAAACCGGACACTCCTTCACGGAGCAATCGCATCACGATCTTCTCGCCAAAAAAATACGTGGGAAGTACGGAAACGCGCAAAGATACTTTTTCCCCGCTAATATCTATTTTGAAGCGCCCGTCTTGAGGGAGTCTTTTTTCGTCCAGCTTCAGACTCGCGAGTACCTTAATACGCGCCACGATAGAGCTCGCCACATGCTTGGGCAAAATCATCGCGTCGTGAAGCAGTCCGTCTATACGATACCGCACCACCAGCTCTTTTTCTTGCGCCTCAATGTGAATGTCGGAAGCATTTTGAATGACTGCGTGCTTAAGGAGTGTGTCAACGATACGCACAATCGGTACGTCTTCGGC
>CALQZP010000017.1 GCA_943349725.1 Candidatus Nomurabacteria bacterium
TTCACTCAAATTCTTACCTTGACTGTACTGCATCTCAATCTGGATCCGTTCATCCAAATTCAACCGTTTACTGCGCTTTATTTGTTTAATGTTTTTCATTTCGCTTAATATTACTACTAAGCGTTGCAACTCAACATTGAACTCGGGGAGTGACACGGGTGACCGGATGTGGTTTTACGGCAAAAGTAGCGGTACAATAGTGAGTATGCTTTTCTCTCATTCACGTTTACTTTCCCTTCTCTGTTTTGGAGTCACGCTCCTCGCGGGTATTGGAGTAGGCTGGCTCCTCCGTGGAAAAGCAGTGGAAGTGCCTCAAATAAGTATCTTGCGTGAACCCGACGGTAAATATCAGCTCATCAATCCCCTCATTGGCTTTAACCCAGGTGAGAAGGAAGACTTTGCCGAGTACGAGGGTTTTGAGCAGAAACTTGAAAATACCCTACTGCTCCTGCAACGTGAAGGAAAGATAGATACCGCTTCAGTCTATTTTAGAGACCTTGAAACCGGACGGTGGACGGGGGTAAACGAAAATGAGCTATATTCCCCAGCGAGTCTCTACAAGGTAGCGGTTATGTTTGCGGTACTGCGGAAATCAGAGGACAACCAGAAACTCCTTGATGAGCGCGTAACCTTTACCGGTAGTCGAAGTCTCGAAAAGCCATATGACCCGGGAATGGTGATCGGAAAATCTTATAGCATGCGAGAACTTCTTGAACGAATGATGACTCTTTCCGACAACGATGCAAAAGACCTTTTGCGGGATAAGGTTGGGATTGAGGTCGTGAGCACTGTCTTTTCTGACCTTCGTTTGAGTGAGCCAAGGTTGAATGAAACCGGAGACTCTATGTCTGCACGCACCTATTCGCGCTTTTTTCGCGCGCTCTACAATGCAACCTACCTTAACCGAAGCAATTCGGAATACGCACTTAACCTTCTAGGTAAGGTTCTGTTTAAAAGCGGTATCATCAATGGACTTCCTCCCGAAGCGCGAATGCTACTTGTCGCGCACAAATTCGGCTATCGCCTCTTTACCGACCCGATGAGTAACGTCACTGAAGAGCTTCATGACTTCGGGATCGTCTATGTTCCCCATACTCCCTACTTCGTCTGTATTATGACCAAAGGATTTAAACAAACCGACCTTATGGATGCTATTCAAACGCTTTCAGAACTGGTCTATGCCGAGGCGATTCGCTTAGAGCCTATCTCCAATCTAATGCCTCGCTGAAATGTTCAAAATTCGTTGCGAACAGTGCGTGTTTCGAGGAGGCATATCGAGCGACCTAAGTTTCTTGAGCGAAGCGATTAGAAACTGGAAGTACTCCCGTGGTGATACGCTGACGAGAAAGACGCGCTGTGGAGCAGAATTTTGGACATTTCGGCAGGCAAGCGGAGTTTGCTTCATATGTTGCGGTTAGATTGGAGATAGGCTCTTAGATAGGTGCGAGAACTAGACAAACTTCCCTGCTTGAATATCCCAGAGCTTGCGATAGATGCCATTCTGTCCAATGAGAACATCGTGCGACCCTTCCGCGGCGATAGTGCCATTTTCTATAACGATAATGCGATCCATTTCTTTGATGGTAGAAAGCCGATGAGCGATGGCGATAACGGTCTTCGCCTGCATAAGCTCGTGAAGAGCGTCTTGAATAAGCATTTCGGATTCGGAATCCAGACTTGAGGTCGCTTCGTCCAAAATGAGTATTGGCGCATTTTTGAGCAGTGCCCGCGCGATAGCGACTCGCTGGCGCTCGCCACCGGAGAGCTTTACTCCTCGCTCTCCCACATAGGTGTCGTAGCCTTGCGGGAGTCCCGATATAAACTCGTGACAATGCGCACGCCGTGCCGCTTCGATAACCTCCGCGTCGCTTGCATCGCGACGTCCATACAAAATATTTTCCTTAAGCGTGCGGTGAAAAAGTACCGGTTCTTGCGGAACGAGCGCCACACTTTCCCACAGACTTTCGAGCGTCACTTTTGAAATATCCTGTCCGTCAATCGCTATCACTCCTGCATCTATATCATGAAAGCGAAGAAGAAGCCTCGTAATGGTCGTCTTCCCCGCTCCCGATGACCCGACGAGTGCCACTTTTTCCCCAGGGGCAATGTTCAAAGAAAGGTTGTCAAGAACCGTGCGGGTCTCATGAAAGGCAAAGGTCACATTTTTGAAGGTAATGTTTGCCGTACCCACCGAAAGCGCTTTTGCCCCTGGGGCATCTGCTATTTCATAGGGCGCATCAAGCACTTCCACCATTTCGCTTCCATCTGCAAAAGCAATGTACAGTTTCTTCAGAGTATTTTCGAAATCCATAATACGTTCAAAGATAGCTACAAGATACAGCTGGATAAGTACAAAATCCCCGACGGTAAGTATACCTTTTTGCCAAAGCGAGAGTGCGAGGAAAAGTACTCCTATTTCTGTCGCGTACAAAATACCGCTTTGTACCGCAGCGATACCCTCGTGAATTCCCCACGCAAACACGCGCGCTCGCCGAAGAATCTCGTTGCTACGGCGAAACAGCGCGAACTCGTGCGCGTACCCACTAAAAAGTTTGATGGTAGTCGCGTTGCCGACAGCGTCGGCGATAAGTCCGGTAGCTTCCGAGTCCCGTTCGTTGCGAATAACTTCATACTTTTGTTTCCAGGTTACCGCGACAATACTGAATCCAAAAAACGCGAGAGCTCCGATAAATAGCGAGCCGGCAAGAAGCACATCGCGCTGCGCGAGCACATACAAACTGCCGATGATAATGAGTATGCTGGGAATGAGGCTGAATACGAGTGTATCCGCGATAGACTCAAAGGCGTTTACAAATTTATTTACGCGCCGAACGAGCGTTCCCGCGAAGTTGTCGGAAAAAAATCCATACGAGTGTCGTAGTAAACCTTCAAAAGCAGTGCGCGCAAGGTCAGCCATCACTCGTGTCTGAAAACGAACCATAAGTATTCCGCGCGTCCTCCGTGAAATCCATGAGCCGAATTTGACGAGGGCGATAAGTGAGAGTACCCCGAGAAGCGTGTTCAGTACCGCAGGCGTTGGGCTTTTTGCCGAAACGGCAATATCAATAAGCTCTTTGTATAAAATCGGCGAAAGAACCTGAAAACCCATCAAGACAACGACAAACAGCAGAATGAAGAACAAGGTGAGTACATATCGAGCCGAGTGCGCCCAAAAAACCGATATCACTCGTTTCGTCATCCTTTTTTGTGTTGTTTTTGGAGCTACGTTCATAGAAATTGTGTAGCGTCAGTATAGCAAAGAGCATAGAAAACAAAAAAGTCGCTTGGGGAAAGCGACTTGTGTATGTCCCATTTCTTCCCTAGTGTGAGGCACTAAAATCGTGTCGCAATTAGCCTGCAACTTTTGGTGCGTTTAGAATGCGAACTCGCTTACGGCAAAATTGACATGCAGTATATATTATGCTATTATTCTTCCTGAATTTCGCTGTTTGAAAACTTAAAAATTATGCAAATTACACCTCGTGAATATCAGAAACTGGCTGTGAAAGCAGCTGTTCCTGCATTACTCGGACATCTTGGTCGTGCACTTGTGGTCCTAGCAACCGGCTTGGGTAAAACCATTGCCGCTGCCTTGATAGCCAAAGAGATACGCTCAAAACGCGTACTTTTCTTGGTTCATAATAACTTCATTCTCAAACATGCCTTTGAAGAATTCTGTCTAATTTTCGATTCAAAAGAAACTAAGATGGCGATCTATAACGGCATATCAAAAAATGGAGCAAGCGATGCTGACATCGTTTTTGCCACTTGGCAGACAATGGGTGTCAATCTCGAACAATGGGCTAAGAATTACTTTGACTTGATCATCGTGGACGAAGCTCATCATGCAGAGGCTGATACATATCGACCTGTCGTGGAATATTTTACTGGGCGAAAGCTCGGTATCACTGCCACCCCTGACCGCGCAGATAAAGCTGACATTCGTGATGTCTTTGGAAAGGAAGTGATTAATGTCACCCTAGAAGAAGCTATCGCTCGTGGCTGGCTACCTCGGATTGAGTACCATGTCATCACAGATGAAAGTCTTGATGATGCTGCACTTCAGAAAATTGTCGCCAAAATAAAGGATAGTAAGAAGCGATTCACTATGGCGGAAGTCAACCGTCGGGTATTCATCATCAACAAGCGTGATTATGAGATCGCAGAGATTATCAATGGCTACAATGAAAAAGCCTTGGTATTCTGTGCATCGATTAAACATGCTGAACGGATGGGTAAAAGCTTGAAACTCGCTTCGACCTTTCATTCAAAAAAAGGAACAGATCAAAATAGTACATGGAAGAAAAATCAGGATACTCTCGCGTCACTAAAAAATGGAATCATCCGCCGAGTGTGTGCAGTCAATGCCTTCAATGAAGGTGTGAATGTACCATCGATCGGATTGGTTGCATTTTGTCGTGTGACTGGAGTTCTGACAGTTTTTCGACAACAGTTGGGTCGAGGGATGCGTCCTGGAAAGGATAAACTCGTCGTACTCGACTTTGTTGGGAATCTCGAACGTATTCAGTTGGTTATGGCGACGATGAATAAAATCTCTGACCTACACGAGCAGTTTACTTCCAAAGAGGAAATTGAGCGTGAGGGTTACATTCGTCAACGCTTCGAAGTTTCTGGAAAAGGATTTGAGTTCACCTTCTCTGATAAAGTGGTGGATTTGATGAAAGTTTTGGAGCACTGCGAAAGAGAGTTCTACGAGACATGGCAGGAGGCTTCAACTGCCACAATTAAACTCGGAATCAAATTTGCGAAGGAATATTCTGATCGATATCGAGAAGACATCCATCTTCCCGCTTCACCACACGCTTTCTACCAAGACTTTCCTGGATATCCAGAATTTTTTGGTCGAGAACGGATTCGTCGGAACAGTTTTTATCCGACGTGGCAAAAGGCATCAGCTGCCGCAATGAAGAAAAAGATCACCTCACGCAGAAAGTACGACAAGCAGTACAGAGCAGACTCTCAGTTGCCGAGCAGACCTCACAAGGTGTATTCCGACTTTCCAGGTTGGGGTGCATTTTTAGGCACAGGCACGGAGATGCGTACGGGCAAAGAAGTATATTCGACATGTGATCAGGCCTCTCGTGCTGCAAGAGCACTTGGTTTTATCAAGGAATCCGAGTATAGGCCTGGGTACAAGAAAGATCCTAGGCTCCCCGGCTCTCCCGATCGTAAGTACAAAGACTTCCCTGGATGGCCGAAGTTCCTCGGAACTGTAGGTATTGTCATCAGAAAAAGTGTTTTTGGAAGGAGAGGTGCTCCAATGTACACTACTTGGCAACAGGCCTCAAAAGCCGCGAAGAAGCTTCGAATCAGTAACGGAAAGGCGTATCGGCGCGGGGCCTATAAAAAGGACCCTAAACTGCCATCAGCTCCGTTTACGAGGTACCCAAACTTCCCCGGTTGGCCGAAATTCTTCGAAAAAACATAACGCTTGAGGATGTTGCTTAATCCTTACCCGACATAGAAATGTGTCGGGTTTAATTTTTATACTGACAAGAAATTCATACTGACGTATGCAAGGCCCCCTCCAACAAAAAAGTCGCTTGGGGAAAGCGACTTGTGTAGTCCGAGGGCACGATGTGCGAGGATGGTATCTTAGCAGAGCGCTGCCAATCGACCGGATGTCCGCAAATTTGCGGGGACACCCTGCGCGCGGGGCATAATTCGAGAGTCGGGGCTAATGATATTGTGGTGCCATCTGCTGCAAGACATTCCACTGTACATTGGATTTCCGCACTGGGGACAAGATCCCTGTGTGGTTTCAGGCATTCGAACGAACGTGGGTCGTGAGAGGACGTTTTTTTCTGGATTCATTATTAGCTTTTTGTTGACCGAGGTTTTGGTTGAACTGCCAAAGAAATCATACCATTTCATGAAAAAAGTTCAAGGTCTGCCCCACGCTACCGCGTCTCCGTTTTGAGAAGCGGTGCCGTGATTGACTCCTCTACCGTAAAGTTGAACCGTCCGATAATTTGTCCGCGAAGCGTTTCAACATCAACGCGCCACTTTCCCGCGAAGATACTTTCTTTAACCGAATAGCCTCGGTAACCTTCGTTTCTTCCTCCCGAAATAGGAAATCCAACAACACTCACGCTTACCCACTGCTTCCCTTTCTCCTCAAAGTAGGACCACCTATGCACGACTGTGGTATCAAGACGCGCGGGCGCGAAGACCGAACTAAACGCATAGGCGGGCTCACCTCCTTCCGCATGAAAAACCGCACTTGTCCTTTTCCCGAAGGCATACCACGGTGGGTTCTCAAAGGTAAGCTGATACTCACCCGCGCGCGTCCGCGAAATGCCGTGATAGATACCGATTTCCTTGAGTGAAAGCGGAATTGGCGGAATCATATTGTTAAAGTAGAGTACATTAAAAGTGACCACGATAATCATCACGATAGCCCAAAGCGAGTGCTTGCTCTTTTCCGCTTCGTCCTTCGCCACAAAGGTAATCGCGCGAAGCGCGAGCGAAAACAGGACAAGTGAAACAAGTCCACTCAAGATAAAGACGAGGCTTCCCATTTTCCCGAGGAGAATGGGGACAACAAGAACGGTATACGAAAAAAGCGTCACAAAAAAGACGCTCATCTGAAAAATGAAACGCTCATAGTGGCGACGAAAGAGCTCATTACCAAGAAAAAGTGTGAGAAGTAGGAGGAGAAAAGGAGCACTTGAAAACACCTCCCCACTTCTTGAATAGAAGATAACAAAACCACTAAAGAGACCTCCGAAAGCAAAGGGGAGAAGTAAGCGCGCGAGATGTGCTCCTCGTCTGGAGAGGGCACCCTGAAGACGTCTCCCCGGACCGTGCGCGTTTATAAGTATGATGCTGGCAAAAGCCACCGCGAGATACGCAACAAGGATGAGGTTGTCCAGCAATCGGTCAACTCGAGTAAGCGTGAAGCTATCTAAAATAAATCCAAAGACGAAGGCGAATAGCGAGAGTTTTCGCTCGTTCTGCTCCAGAAATGATTTCGTGCGCTGAAACATGTAAGGTGAACAAATGATTGGTTAGTATTGAGATTAGCTCTAGTATATCGCACCCCGCGCCCTGTGAGAGCAGTATCCGTGTGTCGCTTATCCACAGCGCCACAACTTGAAACCGTTGTATACTAAATGACTAGCTTTTTAATCGTAACCAATGTTTATGTCTATAAAAAACACTCTCCTCATCGTCGGACTCCTCGTTGTTATCGTCGGTGGTTTTGCCATGTGGAACAAGCAAGAGGTTATTGATGATGGTTCCTTCATCTCAACCGACGGATACGAAGCCGAAGATACCGCAGGGGATATTACCGAAACCACCCTGGCGAAAAGCGCCCAAGCGACATCTCCAAAAGCTCCCCTCATTAAGAAAGCGACACCCACAGCACCCGCAGTGGTTGCTCCTACGCGTGTTTTTGAAAATGGTCAATACGTAAGTATCGTCTCACTCACCAATTCAGGATTTTCTCCCCAGGCGATAACGATTGTCAAAGGCGAGAGTGTCCGTTTTGTGAACCGTTCAGGGAACGCGATGCGTATCATTTCGACGGTCGCTTCCGCTGAATATTCAGGTTTGAACCAGGAAAAGAGCGTCGGCCTGAATGGCATTTACGAGCTTTCCTTCCCCAAGGGAGGCACCTATGCGTTCGGCAACGGCAAAGCGTCTACCTTCGTTGGCGTCGTGAACGTACAGTAAAATTCTACTACAAAAAAGGGTTGCAACGCTTTCAAAGCGATACAGAAAAAAAGAGAGGCCCTAGGGCTTCTCTTTTTGTATTGCTCCACAATATATTCAGCGTGACATACCATCGTTATGCCCTAAGTCGAGTCCGCATATGCCGAAGGCTAACCGCTAAGTGCGCCTGAAGAAAACCTCGTACCGTTATCTCAACTCGTGCTTCACGAATCTCCCTCGCCTCAAGCCGTACGAGTTTAACTTTCCGAACACAAACTATCGTTCCTTGATGTGAGATTTGCGGGAGCGCCACAATGGAATAGAAAAGAGTTCCATTTGCATCCGTATAGAGATGGGGTTTGATGGCATACGGAAGTTTTCTTCTCCTTTTCACCCGTGCGAGAGAGCACGCGGGATGATGCGAGGTTCCCTGCCTCACTCCTTCGCAAAGGACCCCCCTCGATTCCGCAATCACCCGCAGATGGACCTCAGCGGGAAGATAGTTATTCTTCCGATCGTTGCATGAGAAATCGGGAGTATAGACGACCTCGTTATAAGGATCGTCAACGGTTAGAATCTGCCGGGGAGAACCGAGAATCTTCCCAAGATGTTGCCAATAGCACTGTATCGCAAGGTAGACGGCTCGGCTTCGATCGTGGGCAAGAATGCAACGCTCCACGAAAAAGTAATTCTCGCGAAAGGTGGTGTTGAACAAACGCACATATCGTCGTCCAACCGATTTAAGTGCGGTCGTAAAGAGACTGTATTGATTCGCCTCTAACCTAAGAGTTACCGTATAGGTTCTTTTCATTTTTTTAGTTGTAGAGAGTTTGTACTTCCAAGATATTTTTACCATACGGCGGTGTTTTTTCAAAATCGGCGCGTCACTTTTGCATTACTAAAAAACCGTTTCCACGGGGAAACGGTTGTAGCACTATCGTACCGATTAACCAAGCTTTCTGCATATACGATTGAGCATGTGACCATAATTATAAAATGGGCTGAAAGTCGCATACCGGGCGTAATGAGTGAACTCACCGCTTATGCCAGGAAGAGAATTTCTTTTCGCGTGTTTTTTCGCTACTACCGAAAGCGTGTTCCATCTGTTTGGACAAAGCGTGTTGCGCTTTTGCAAAGAAGCCTGATTTACCTTATAGGATTTTACAATATCTATATATGACTGACGAAGAAATTAAACAACGCGCGGAAGAATTTGCGCGGTCAAACCGAAAGCGGATAGCACAAGAACTAACCGATATTTCTACATATGTGCCTGATAAGATGCCCTTTTCTGCTTTTATGGCAGGGTCACCCGGTGCAGGAAAGACCGAGTACTCAAAAAACCTCATAGCAAATTTGGAGGGAAACACACGGCGGAAGGTTATCCGAATAGACGGAGATGAGTTGCGACAATGTATTCCGAATTATACAGGAAAGAACTCTTCCCTGTTTAATACCGCAGTCTCCCTTATTGTAGAAAGGGTTCATGATTTCGCACTTACTAACAAACAGACATTCTTGCTTGATGGAACTTTCTCAAAGTATAAAAAAGCCTCGGAAAATATTAATCGTTCGCTAGCTAAGGGAAGACCTATACTGATCTTCTATGTCTACCAACGTCCAGAGGTTGCATGGCGATTTACCCAGGCAAGAGAAACCTTGGAAGGCCGGAACATCCCGAAGAGTGCATTTATTGAACAATTCATTCAGTCCAGAGAAACCGTTGAACGGATCCGCAAAGATTTCTTCGGAAAAGTCTTGATCTTCCTAGTAAAGAAGAACTTTGAGACAAGCGCTGTTGAGCAAGTAACAATAATTAATGAGGACAGTAAGCAAATTGATGATTACTTAGAAAGGCGATATACTAGGGAGGAATTAGAGAAAATGCTATGAAAAACCTCATTAATTGGATATTCAAGAAAAACAGCGGAACCGTTCCGGGAAAGTATGATGGCTTTTCTGACTTTTTTCTACGTGCTTCTGAAGCAGAGAAAAAGGCAGTCTTTACCGAGGTAGCTCACAAAGCAAACGAAGACCAGCAGAAGACCTTTCGTGAAGCAAAACTTAAAGTTGGTGCAAACTAGCCTATTCCCCTCGCCTACTCCTATACATTCTCGACATTGGATATAACGCCTTGGTACTTTTGCCTATCATTACATAAGTCCAACTACAGTAGTCTAACTTTTGCAAAGAAGCCTGTTTTTGCTATGATAGGCGTTGCCTCTCTCAAGGAGGCCGTTCGTTGTGAAATGAATATTCCCCGGTGGCGCAGTGGTAGCGCAGTCGCCTGTCAGTAGGCAGCTTCCCGTCCGAAAGGCGGGTCGAAAAACAAGGTGAATTGTCCCGATTCGATTTATCGAATCGAGATCCCGTGAAAGTTTTCTACGGGACTGGAAACCCTAAATGGGCAATCAGCAGCCAAGCCCCCCACCACTTTTAGAATAAAAGTGGTGGGGGGAAGGTTCAGA
The DNA here is from genome assembly GCA_943349725.1 of Candidatus Nomurabacteria bacterium. Taxonomy (GTDB): domain Bacteria; phylum Patescibacteriota; class Minisyncoccia; order Phycocordibacterales; family UBA10002; genus UBA10002. Next base: position 10,149 of record CALQZP010000017.1, read on the forward strand.
GACTATCCCGTTTGTATCCTTCATAGCTTTATGCGAAGTAGGAAAGGGAGTACTCTCCGATAGTTTATCGGAGCGGAAGCGCCTTGCACCTAAGCTCAAATGAGTATGGTGATGATATAGTCCATACCTGCAGTAATGCGGGACAATATGTAAGCGATTGGTCGTAGGTTCGAATCCTACCCGGGGAGCTTGTTAGCATAAATCGCCTTTTGGGGCGATTTTGCGTTACAAGACCCCGTGCGAGTGAACTACTTCACTCGCAAGGTAGGATTCGAAAAGGTTCTCCCATATTTTTTCGCTTTCCTAAAGCGAAAAAATGGGAAACCTGTACTGCGGCTGTAAGCCGAGAAATTCCTACCCGGGGAGCAGAAAAAGTTTAACCGCCCATTTGGGGCGGTTTTACTTTTTCAGGCTCCCCGGAGAAACGTCCCTACGGACGTTTCGCGTAGGATTCGAAGACCTTCTTCCATATTTTTGAGCGATTCTTATCGCGAAAAAATGGAAAAGGTGTACTGAAACTGTAAGTTTCGAAAAGCGTACTCGCGGTCCTACCCATTAGGATTCGAAAAGGTTCTCCCTGATCCCCCACCACTTTTTCAAAGTGCTGGGGGATGAGAAACCGGGGAACAATGCTGGCTGTCCTCCATTAATTTTCCGAAGATCTTTTTCCACACCCCCTCCCCAAAAGAAACGAGGGGAAACCCGCCCCCATTCCTCCCCAGACCCCTCCTGCGGGCGGGAAGAGAGCCGAGGCAGGGCGAAACATAAACCCCAGTAAACATGTTCGCCCTGCCGAGTCCTTTGATTAGTATTCCGCATCTGGATTTTCTAGGAAAAAAGTTCGGATTTCCTCGTATAAGGGGAGCCATTTGACAATACCCCCTAGGGGGTATATGCTTTTCCTATGCAAACTAATAAGCCAAAGTTAATCAAAAGGCTCAAAATCATTGAGGGTCAGGTGCGAGGACTTCAAAAGATGATAGGTAACGATATTTACTGTATAGATATTATTACCCAAACATCTGCAATAAAGCAGGCTCTTTCTAATATAGAAGATGTACTTTTGGAAAGTCATATAGGACATTGTGTAGTTAATCAAATCAAGAATGGTAAAACGGGCAAAGCTACTGAAGAGTTATTAAAAGTTTATCGTTTGAAAAAGAAATAAAATGGAAACAGTCAAATACAAATGTGAACTTTGTAGTATGGATGCTACCTATACAAAGCAGGATGAGAAAGGTTCCGCTCACTATTACTGTGACCACCACATGCCAGAAGGGGTAACAAAACTAGAGGGAACATCAAAGTCAGAAAATAAATTGAAAAAATTTTTGCCACTTATAATTATTTTTTCATCCATCTTTCTTTTTACTATCATTACGAGCATTCTTCACGGTTCTTTTAGTGCTACCTTTTCAATGAGAATGATGATGGGGTCATTCTTTGCTATCTTTGGATTGTTCAAAGTTTTCAATCTTCGTGCTTTTGCTGATGCCTATGCTGATTATGATATTTTAGCTAAACGCTCTCGTGCCTATGCTTTGATATACCCTTTCATTGAGATTTCTCTTGCTATTCTATATCTTGCGAACATAGGTGGTATTTGTAGAGATATATTTACATTGGCTTTAATGATAATAAGTTCAATCGGTGTTATTCAAAAAATACGCCTAAAAGAAGAAGTTCCATGTGCTTGTCTAGGTATGGTTTTTAAACTACCAATGACTTGGATAACCCTCATAGAAGATGTGTTTATGGCACTTGAAGCGTTCTTTATGACAGTTATGGCTCTGGGACTTCCTCTTATCTATGTCGATAATACGACTACTCTAGTGCAAACCTTGAAAATCCACACAACGGCTGAATGGGTGCAGTATTCTACTTTAGGGCATTGGATCATTGGAGGATTTATTGCCCTTGTTTTTATAACCAGTATCATAGAACGCTTCAAAATCCGTTGGGGTATTATATTCAGCAAATACATTTCGCCAATCGTTCTTATTTTACTTGGACTAGGTCTTTCTATTATTGATGCAATTTACCACGCTATCCATAACCCTGATGCAGTATTTTATCTCTTAACTCATATTTCACAGTTCGGTCAGCATTTTTGGATAGGAGTTTTACTTCTCATTGCAGGAATTGCCGAGTGGGTTCGTACACATAGAAACAAGCAAAAACTTTCTTTCATAGTTCCTGTGGCTATATTTCTAGTCGGCACTATTTTCTTTTTCCATCAGCAGTTAGGAGTTGTCGCTTCCGTTCAGCAGTCAATGAACTGGCATATGTTTTCCGGTGCAATGCTCGTAATTGGTGCTACATTCAGAGTTCTTGATATTCTCTTTTTTGAAGAGAAGAAGGGTTTCTTTATACTTTGGATTGTTGCTGTTCTTATTGGGTCAGGAATGATGGCAACTTATCACGAGCCAGAAGGGTCTTATCAATTACCAGTAAATGCTATTATCCAATAATGAAATTTATTGTATCAAGAAAACCAAAGGAATATTTAAAACAAGGTCCGACTGGCTGTGGGGCTTATTCTGTTAAGGGAATTTTAAGTGCATACGGTAAGGATGACAAAAAACATCCTTTCGCATATTCGCCATGGAGTTTGCTACCGTTTGTCACAAGCCCCTCCCATTGGACGAATATCCTTCATTCTTATGGTTTGGATGTAAAACACGAGTCTATGAGCGGATTTTCGGAAGAGCAAAAATTAGCAATTATAGAAGATGCTATTCAGCTAGATACACCGATAATGTTACTTATCGGAAATGGGTATCGTGGAAACGGAATATGGAGTGCTATTCGTTGGTGGCTTATAAGCCATTGGATTACGGTGTGGGGTTTTGATGACGAAGAAGGTGTTTTCTATATTTATGACTCTATGGTTTCCCCGAAGTATTATACTAAAAACATTCCCACCGGAAATGTGAAGCGTACTTATCGGGACGTCCTTCGTGATTTGGGAGGCGGTCATCCATGGTGGCGGAGATTTAATTACATTAAAATTAATCAATAATATGAAAAGCACATACATAAGTGTTTTAGTTGTAGGAGTTGTTATAATCGGAGCGATCTTTCTTATAGGAAAAGACAGCGAGGGAACAAATAATGATGCTATCCAAAGCCATAGAAGTTACAGCATCAAACTTCTAAGCGATACTTCTTCACTAAAACCCAATACTCCTACCACCTATTCTTTTTCCGTCGTAGATGAACAAGGCACTATGCTAAAAGATTTTCAGATAGCTCACGACATGCTTTTGCATCTTATTGTGGTTCGGGAAGACCTTGCCGAGTTTCAACACGTACATCCTGACTTCAATTCTTCTACAGGAGTTTTTACACTCAACAACTTAACCTTTCCTACGGCGGGACAATATAGAATTTATGCCGACTTCGTTCCTTCATCCTCTCAAATGGGAGAAGGTGGAATGCCACTTAATGTCGTGCTTGATAAAGATGTAAACGTAGGAGGCAGTTATAGCCCCCAATCACTCTCTGTTAGTGCTATCAGCAAGCACTTTGATAATTATGAGGTGTCACTTTCAACCAACCCAAAATCTCTTACGGCAGGTTCAAGGGGAATGTTCTCTTTTGCCATAAAGAAGGATGGGAAACTTATAACCGATTTACAGCCCTATCTTTCAGCTCTAGGGCATAGTGTAGTCATACGTGAAGGCACATTGGATTATATTCACGCTCACGCCGTGCAAGAACCTTCGGTAATCCAAAATGGAACTATAGATTTTCATACAGATTTTCCGTATGATGGAAAGTATAAAGTGTTTACGCAGTTCAAACATCAGGAAAAAGTAATAACAACTAATTTTGTAATTGATGTGAAAGGAGACAACTCAGAACCTACACCCATGGAACGTCAGCATATGATGCCAGACGACACAATGATGCATAACTAAATTATTAAGCTGGGAAAAGCCCGAGAATACTACTAAATTGGAGTTCGCTTTTAATTACAGTCCAATGAGGGATTCTACACGGAAAATAGGGACTGTTTCTATTGCCGTGAACTTCAAGATGAAATTCGCATGGATGTTCGCGTTGTGCAAAAAAGTGAAAACTTTTTAGCATGGTGCCCTTATACGTCAAAGACGCCCTATCAAGTGGTCATTAGCCCCATTGAGCATCAAAGCTATTTCGCCAACCTAAGCACCCATTCGGGTGCCGATAGGCTAACCGAGTTCGCGTGCCTCTTGCAAGATGTGCTGAAACGCATCAAGGTGACTTTGAATGACCCTGACTACAACTTGTACATCCATACGGCACCCTCCAACCAGCCGGAGATGCCACATTACCATTGGCACTGCCAGATAGAGCCTGTCACCACCGCGATCATGGCTGGCTTTGAAAAAGGTTTTGGCGTCTATCTTAACCCACGGTCGCCAGAAAGTGCTGCCGGCGACCTACGAGCCGCAATTATTGCCTGAACGACTTCCCCACCCCCCCCACAGGGCTTTCTTCGGAAAGCCCTGATTTTTTTACCCTATATCTTTTGGATGCTCTGTGTTCCGTCTGAAGATCAGGCCTTCTCTCTGACAGCACAACCTTGAGTTAGTGTTGTCCCTTTCAGACCATCAGGACTTTGCTATACTTCTTGAATTACCCACAAGCAACAAAACTGGAATTGACCCGACGTAACCTACATGCAAAAACTACTTTCACCAGCATACTGGCACAATCTGTTCAAAATCGGTGTCGCCCTCAAGGCGTTGAACGGCATCTGGCAAACCGCAAGCGGTCTTTTTATCTTGTTGGTAAGCAAAGAAACCTTGAGCGGATGGCTCTCGTTTATTATCCAACGAGAACTTCTTGAAAACCCGAATGACGGCGTCATCGGCTTTCTAACACATTCCTTGCAAAACATTTCAACGAGCACACAGACATTCGTAGGTCTCTACATCCTGCTCCACGGACTCCTCAATCTTTTCCTCACTATACAGCTCACGCGCGATAGACACTGGGCGTATCTCGTCACCATCGGTGTCACCGCGCTCTTCGTCTGCTATCAGGTATACCGCATTAGTGTCTACCACTCACTTTTCCTTACCGTCTTTACCGCTTTTGACATACTGTTTATCATACTCACCTGGCACGAATACCGGTATCACCAAGAAAAAGTAACGCCGGTGGGGGTACCTGTAAATGACGTGGAGATTCGGTAGTCCCCACTTTGATGTTATACTCTCTATGTATATGGTAGCTTCCTTAAGCAAACGAATACTTCTCATCGGCGGGGGACTCCTTGCACTACAAGCACTCGTGCTGTATCTCCTTGGCCAGCCGTGGATTTGCACCTGTGGGACCGTAAAACTGTGGATAAGCGACATACTCTCCTCCGATATGTCCCAGCATCTTTTTGACTGGTACACTTTTTCGCACATCATTCACGGATTCATCTTCTACGGCATTCTTCGTCTCCTCTTCCCTCGCCTCTCGGTGTGGACCAGTCTGCTCATTTCTATGGGACTTGAGATTGGTTGGGAAATTGCCGAGAACACGCCGTACGTCATCAACGCCTATCGAGAGCAGGCGCTCGCGCAAGGGTATGTCGGTGACAGTATCATCAACTCTGTCCTAGATACCATTTCAATGATGCTCGGTTTCTTTCTTGCCCGCCGTCTCCCGGTTTCCGTCACGGTGTTCCTCGCGATTTTCTTTGAACTTTTTGTCGGTTATATGATCCGAGATAATTTGACGCTAAACGTCCTCGGCTTCATCTATCAATTTGACTTCATTCACCGCTGGCAATCGGGCGGATAATAAAGTTTATCCTCGTCCTATCCCTGCCGCAAAGCGGACAGGGTATTAGGCGAGGCAACAGGGCAAACTTTGTTGTATATGAGTCGGCTCCGCCGACACATCTTTGCATTTGCGGATTCATCCACGCGGCAAGCCGTCGTGGTACTC
>CALQZP010000018.1 GCA_943349725.1 Candidatus Nomurabacteria bacterium
CTTATTGATACGGAAGGAGCTCAGCTTGTTGCAGGTTCACGCGGCGAATTTGATGTTGGTGTAGTCTATGTGCACGAGTTTTCTCATACCTTTGCAAAATTAAACGATGAGTATGTGTATAAGGCGCAATCGCGACTTGTTGGTGTGCCACTTAACAACTGTTCCGTGCGTCCTTTTGCTGATTTTTCAGTAAATGGAAAGCTTTACGGAAGCACCAAGTATCAAGGATGCAGTTTTCAGTATGATGCAGGGAACAGTCCCAATGCGCCACCAAATGCTCGTTATTATCGTCCCAGTAATGAAAGTGTTATGAATAGAGCAGGTGGTCAGTTTAACGTTGTCTCCTGCGCTCATATCCTCGCGGCTATCAAAGGCGGAGATGCAAAGTCATATTTCCCAGAATGTGCGAAGATGGACGGAATAATCAAAGACGGCGTGGAAAAAACATCAAGTGCTTTCCCGCCTCCGTTTGCGAAGCTACTCTCTTGGATTGGGCTTGCCAATATATCTCCCGCTTCGCTTACCGCCGAGGTGGGGGCGGCTGGACAGTTGGCGGGGACAAAGGTAAAAATTATCGTGCCTGATACTAAAATGCCCCCCGTGGAGTTAGAACCACTTCCGAAAGGGGTGAAGTTTATATCCGACCTCCTTCAATGTGCCGATGAGAGCGCGCGGCAGGGTAACTCAACAGCATACCAAGAGTATCTTACGCAGGCGCCAAAGTGCGCGACAGGCGTTGCGGACGCGACCGCGTTTCAAGAAAAGAGCGCCGACTTGGAGAGAAGTCTCGCGGTCATTCAAGCCTTCATTGATTCGCTGAAAATTTCCGCAGAAGAAACAAAAGAGATGACCACGCTTGATGGCGCGTCGTTTGTCATCATTCCCCAAGGCGCGAAACAGGACAAAGAATATGAACAGGCAACGGGCATTGCTATGAAGTGTATGCAGGACACCAGTTCGCAAAAGACGCTCGCTCCAGTCGGCGCCATCTCTTTGAGCAAGGGCGCGCCATACGCGGAGATTACTCCGGTACTTGTGGCAAAGACCGAAGCCGTGAAGCGCAAAATTGAGAAAAGTTACCAAGCCTTTCTCAAGGAATCGGCGAAAGATCGTGGCACGGTTACAGGCTCGACCCTGAACCGCCTTACTCTTCTTTCCGAAACGCTTAAGGACAGTTTTGTGCTAGTAACCGCAAATGCGTTCTCTACATATCATAAGTACGCGGCGAGCTCGGGGAATTCCATTCCGCTTTCCGTCGCCCTGGCGCGGGAAGAGAATAGCAAGAAGAAAGAATGCTCCTCCATTAGCACCTGGGCGCAGATTCAGATTAAGGCTGAAGGAGTGAAAGGAGCCTTTATGTCAAGCGCTGTTACCTTTGACGGAAAGACCTTTACGCCAGACTGCATTCCTGAAGCGCATCTACTCGGAGAACTTAAAGCTGGCATTGCAAAAAACCTCGCTACTTTTGAAAAGTTAAAGGCGGAGTACGAAAAACAAATTAAAGAGATTAAAGGAAAACTTGATACTCTAGTGGCTGCCAACTATAACTGCGAGGCGGCTGGCCCAGAGGTCAGCGGTAATCCGCCCATTCGCAAGTCCCGTTCGTCCGGATCTTCCGAGGCGGAAACGGTTGTTGGCGCGACACGGGGAAGCTCCTCCGAACCATCGTACATAATCGTCGAGAGTTTTGACCCCAGCGACCCGTGGGGAGAAATCATTGAAGTGGTTCCGGATGGTGCCGATTCCGAACGAATCGGAAAGATTGAGGCGGCTACTCAATTCATCGCCACCCCTAGTAACCCATTCCCCAACACCTTCATATTATCTGATGACTTCTCTTCTTCAGGAACTCGTATAAGGTTAGCGAAGTCATTTTATAAGGAGCATCCAGGAGATGTGTATGATTTCCTTTATTTTTTTTACGATAACGGTGCAGGCTCTGGAGCAGATTTTCTATATGCTCAAAATATCAGAAATTTTTTAAGCAGTAACTTGTTTCTACCTTCCTTCAACGATACAGAACTGTATGGAAGCAAAGGTAAGCTACTTGGAGCCACACTGGATTACGCGACACTCACTAATTTAACTCGAGGAAGTCTTGGATTTATCGAAACTTTGTCTTTTGAGACCTTCCGACATGAGATATTTCATTACTGGGGAGTTTATTTACCTGTAAGTTTAAGCGACGCTCGTTGTGACGACGCTCACTGGACAGGGTATGTTGGCTCGAGTTTATCTTGTGGTGGTGGTCCCAATTCTAAATTCATTGAGAAAGACAATAAGTATTATTATTCTTATAATTGTGCGGGGGTTCCAAAGTTCCACGATTTTGAATTGTACGGCATGGGGTTAATGGATGTCGAGCAAGTCAAAGAAAGAATGGTTATTTATGATAAGAAAAAGGATTTTGGTAATGACCTAAAAGTCAAAAGTGAGTGTAAAAAGATTACGGCAGTGCCGGATGAATACATTACAAAGTCGTATTCGATTCAGGACTTTATCAAAGTATTGGGTCCTTCGATTAAACAATCCAAGAATAACTTCGACATTGCTTTTATTTTAGTAAAGCCGAGAGGAGCAGATGTGAGCAGTGACGAGATGAAAGCGTTGCGTTGGTGGGGTGATAAGGCACCAGTAGCTTGGTATAAGGCAACTGAAGGGTTATCCACACTAAACAACGTGGTGCCAAAGAATGTCGTTTCTCCCGTAATTTCTAATGTCAAAGTAGTAAAGGATAGTTCACAAATAATGGTTTCTTGGCAGACTGATACACCTGCCGTCTCAGCGGTTTTTCTCAAGAACAAAATGTTTCCCGGAATGTCTGGGCAACTTATATTTCGTTCTAAGTTAAGTCCGCCTGAGTACTTAAAGAACCACCTATTTGTAATTGATGCAGCGGATGATTCAAATATCAAACATTTTGGTACCAAAGATTTCGAAATAGAGACGGTAATCTCGGTTGACGAAGACCTTAACATTGCCAACGAATCTGGCACCTCGAACTCAGTAAGTGTTCCAGATGTGGTAGCGACCCTACAAGTCCTTTCTCCCAAAGCAGGTGACATTTTTAACGCAGGGTCCCTCATGACGGTGAAGTGGACGGGTGGGGTGTTACCGCCCGATGCGCCGGTGAGGATTTCGCTGTGGCGGGGAAGAAGTCCGTCTGGTACGGCGGCTACAAGCAACAGGCTGATACAAGGTATCACGACTCCAAACGACGGGAACGAGGAGTGGGTGATTCCGTCAAACTTGAGTCCCAGTTTCTATTTTATTGAAGTTTCTTGCGCCGACCCCATTGCTCCATGCGTCTCCGGCGCAAGCTCTGCGTTTCGCGTCGTGGGTTTGGTCAACTCGTTTTATATGTCAGCGGACTTAAAAGTTGACGGTTCGGACAAGCCACCTGCGATGAAGCGTGGAACCGCGTTCACTCTGTCTTTTGATGTATCGGGTGTCGCCACCTGCTATCCGAGTTGGCCAGGTAGCGATGTGATTTGGGCAAGCGGGAAGACAGAACTTGTGTTCGACAGCGCCACACCGAAGGTGTATGAAATGGTCTGTTACGATTCCAAAAACAGCCAAGCCGTTTCTGATTCAGTCGCGATAACTCCGATTTAGTAATTCCTCTGGATTCTCCCTTAATAAAGGGAGTACCCGTTAGGGGGAGGGATTTAATTAAATCCTCCGGTTCATCGGAACGAACCACCTCCTTTACAAAGGAGGAATAAGAGATAAAACACATAAGTCCTAATACTATGAAATACTCTCGAAAAATTATCGCTATATGTATGGTTCTCGCCTGGGCTGTCCAGGTCACCTTCGTCTTTGCCGCTGAAGTGGTCCCTTCGGTGAATCCGAAAGACGGTACCAGACTATATTTAACCTATTCAGGTGTTATGCCGGAAGCGGGTTTTGTCGTTAAGCGAACCACGGGAGTGCCCACGTCAGAGAGTGTTTGGACGGAGCTTTCAGGGTTTCCTGCGGAAGACACGGGTCTTACTTTCGGCACCGAGTACACCTATGCGCTTTTTAGTGATTCAGCGGGACATCTTTTGCCAAACCAACATCTCTACAGCCAAATTCCCAACCGACAGATGGTGGAAAGTGCGGGGGCGAGAGTAACGGTTGACGAGGGAGGGCAGGCGGGAACTCCTCAAAAACGGAGTACCCGAGTTTCTGCCGGAAGCGCCGGCGAAACCGCTGTGGGTCAGAAGAACCAAAACGGAGCCGAAGATACCGGAGTCGCGACTTCAGACGCTACCGTCGCCACATTCCTTGAAAGAGTAAGCGGGATACTCAACACACTTGTTCCTTTTATCGTAGGCCTTGCAGTCTTTGTCATTATCTGGGGCATTTTTACCTACATTACGCAGGCCTCAAACGAGGAGAAGCGAGAGGAGGCGAAGAAATACATTCTCTGGGGTGTTGTTGGGGTATTTATGATGCTTTCCGTTTGGGGATTTGTGAATATCTTGCTCAACACGTTTGAGCTTGATAAGCAGATTGACTCCGAAACGATTCCGAAAGTACCCACTATTGTGGCGCCCGCTGCCCCTTAACTCCGAACATTTCTGGATTTCTTCGGTTTTTTTAGGTACAATAGGCGAGTGATTTATTTTGATAACGTTTCCAAAATATACAGCGACAGCTCATCCGCGCTTGATAACGTGACGCTCACGATACACCCCAAAGAGTTTGTTTCTATTGTGGGGCATTCCGGTGCGGGTAAGACCACGCTCCTCAAGATGGTTCTCGCAGAGGACCGACCGACAAGCGGGACGGTTCTTTTTGAATCCACCAATATTCATACGCTTCGGCGCAGTAAATTGCATCAGTACCGCCGGAAAATCGGGGCTATTTTTCAGGACTTTCGCCTGCTTCCCAATAAAACCGCCTATGAAAACATCGCCTTTGCGATGGAGATGGTGGGGAGGAGTGACGACGAGATAGCGGTTGATGTGCCTTATGTCCTTGAAATGGTTGATCTGGGGAACAAGATGTGGAATTTTCCGCACGAGCTTTCGGGGGGCGAAAAACAGCGAGTAGCTATCGCACGCGCCATCGTCAATCAGCCTGATGTGGTGATTGCCGATGAGCCGACAGGGAGCCTTGACCCGATTAATACGTACGACATTGTCCAGATTTTGAAGAAGATTAATGACCTCGGTACCACCGTCATTCTCACCACGCATAATAAAGGGGTCATTGATTCGCTGGGGAAACGGGTAGTGACGATGGAGAAAGGGAGAGTTATCAGGGATGACCCGACCGGCAAGTATGTTCTGTAGAATAAAGAAGTAAGAGTTATGAATTAAGCAAAAGAACTTTTTTCCGTTATTCCTTCCTAATTCATACTTCATACGTCATAATTCATTTATATGTGGACTTCAATCAAACGTGTTATCAAAGCTGGGGTGGTCAATTCTTACCGCAACGGGTTTGTCTCCCTCGCGTCGGTTTTGATTATGACCGTGACACTGTTTGTGATTGGGTCGGTTATCTTTCTCTCCGCCACGCTCTCTGCCTCACTTGAGGAAATAAGGAGCAAGGTTGATGTCAACGTTTATTTTCTCACCAGCGCGAAGGAGGAAGAGGTGCAGACACTTGCGAAGGCGCTCCGCACACTCCCCGAGGTCAAAGAAGTTGAGTATATTTCGCGCGCGCAGGCACTCCTGGACTTTAAAAAGCGTCACGAAAACGACGAACTGACACTTCAGGCTCTGCAGGAGCTCCCCGATAATCCTCTTGGCGCAGTACTCAACGTGAAGGCCAAAGAGCCGTCGCAATATGAAGGTATCGCGAACTTCCTCAAGGGTGACAGTGCGCTTTCCAGCAATACAAAGAATGTCATTGATGAGGTCAACTATTACGACAACAAGACAGCGATAGACAAACTTTCGGGTATCCTCATCTCGGCCGAGCGTCTCGGCTTTGGGTTCGCACTTCTGCTTGTTATCATTTCTATCAGTATCGCGTTCAACACCATTCGTCTCGCCATCTATATTTCTCGGGAGGAAATCGGGGTGATGCGTCTTGTGGGAGCCAGCAATAAATACATTCGCGGGCCATTTGTGGTTTCCGGAATACTCTATGGTGTGGTCTCATCGCTTCTTACCCTTGCTCTCTTCTATCCACTCACGTATTATCTCGGTGATTCCACGGAGAATTTCTTCAGTGGGCTCAACCTGTTTCGGTACTATCTCGCGCATTTTGGGGAATTCTTCCAGATACTCGTCGGTTCCGGCATCGCACTCGGGGCAATTTCCAGTTTTCTCGCGGTTAGGCGATATTTGAACGTATAACGGACAGGTAACAGGAATAAGACTCGAGAGGAAAAAACAAGGCAATTTCGTTCTAGTTACGTGTTACTGGTTCCAGTTACACTTTATGAGTAAAGCAAAGCAACACAAATACATTTTCGTCATTGGCGGGGTTATGTCCGGAGTGGGCAAGGGTATCGCCACCTCCTCAATCGGTGCGATTTTGCAGTCCAAAGGGTTCAAGGTGAACCTCATGAAAATTGACCCGTACCTTAATGTGGATGCGGGGACGATGAACCCCACCGAACACGGTGAAGTCTTTGTCCTCAGTTCCGGTCTTGAGACCGACCAGGATATGGGGAACTACGAGCGGTTTTTGAACCGCGACCTTTCGCCTTCGGACTATATGACAAGCGGAATGGTGTACAAAGCGGTTATTGAACGTGAGCGAAGTTTGGGCTACAAGGGAAAGTTCGTGGAGGCTATTCCTCACGTCACGGATGAAATCCGCGAGCGCATTATACACGCGAGTAAGGTTAGCGACTCCGATATTTCCGTGGTTGAAATCGGCGGGACGATCGGTGATTTTCAGAACGAGCTTTTTATTGAAGCCGCTCGCGTACTTAAACTCAAAAATCCTAATGACGTTATCTTTATTCTCGTTTCCTATCTTCCGGTACCCGGCTCTCTTGGTGAGATGAAGACCCGCCCGACACAGAACGCCATTCGGCAAGTGAACTCCTACGGCGTGCAACCCGACATCATCATCGCCCGCGGACCACAGGCGCTTGACCACAAGCGCAAGGAAAAGATAGCACTATCTTGTTCTGTGCCGGTAGAGCACGTTATCTCCGCTCCCGATATAGAGACGATTTACGAAGTACCGGTCAATTTTGAGAAGGATAATTTGAGCGGGATTTTGCTGAACGCGCTTCGTTTGCGGGCAATCAAAAAAGATGGGCTCGCGCCGTGGAAGAAATTGGTTTCAAGGATTAAATCACTCAAAGATGAAGTCCATATCGGTATCATCGGCAAGTATTTTGATACGGGCGACTTCGTGCTCTCCGATGCGTACCTCTCGGTTATTGAAGCGGTGAAGCATTCCGCCTATGCGCTCGGCAAAAAGCCGGTGATGACCTGGATTAATTCCAAGGATTTTTCCTCCGAAGGAGGATCCGCCTCCGGCGGAGAACACGCAAAGGACGTATCAATGCTCCAGGCCTTTGATGGGGTGGTGGTGCCCGGAGGCTTTGGCGAAAGTGGCATTGAAGGGAAGATAAAGGCGATCAAATATGTTCGCGAAAACAAGATCCCGTATTTTGGTCTCTGCTATGGTATGCAACTTGCAACCATTGAATACGCACGCCATATTGCGGGACTTAAAGATGCAAATACCACCGAAATCAATCCGAAAACCGCGCACCCCGTGATTGATATTATGCCGGAGCAAAAGAAACATATGGCGGAAGGGAAGTACGGCGCAACCATGCGCCTCGGCTCGTATCTTGCGCACCTCAAAAAAGGAACGATTGCATCCGAGGCGTACGGAACAGACGTAATTAGCGAACGTCACCGTCATCGCTACGAAGTAAATCCGGAGTATATCGCGCAGATTGAAAAGGCCGGTCTTGTCTTTTCGGGTAAGTCGCCAAACGGCGTCTTAATGGAAATCGCAGAGCTCCCAAAGTCCGTGCATCCGTTTTTCCTCGGCACGCAGTTCCATCCCGAGCTCCAATCTCGTCCCCTTGCGCCCCACCCGCTTTTTATCGCCTTCATTAAAGCTTCAACAGAACGCTCCAAGAAGAAATGATAAAAAGAATACTCGGTTTAAATCGCACTTAGTTCATGGAGTTCTTTGAACCTAAAATCCTCTGGACCATCCTGCATCTTTTTGGTGTTGCCGTTGGCGCTGGAGGCGCCTATCTTGGCGATGCACTCTTTTTCTTTTCTGCGCGAAATGGCGTCATTTCAGTCGTGGAGCTCTCTTTTCTCAAGCGGACGGGGCAGTTTGTTTGGGTCGGGGTCATGCTACTTGCGATTTCAGGCATTGGCCTTTTCTTCCTTGATACGGAGCGATACATGGCATCCTCCAAGTTCATTTCCAAGATGGCGATTGTGGGAGTGATAGCCTTAAACGGCGCATTGTTTCATCGGGTACATTTTCCAGTCCTCAAAAGGCTCACCGGTGTGAAGCTTGTCACCTCCAAGGAGTTTCGCAAGAAAAGTGTCGTTATTTTCATAAGTGGTGCCGTGTCGGTGATCTCGTGGACGTGCGCTCTCATCCTAGGCTCTCTTCGCTCACTTCCATGGAACGTTGTCCACATACTCTCGGTGTACAGCGCATTCCTGCTTGCGGGAACTCTTGGAGCACTGGTATTTAGGTGGTATTTTTTTCGTAAAGGATTGCGTTGATTGATATGCGTGTACTTTCCCGACTGCATCCTAATGTAGGGTTGCAAATGTGTTTCTCAAGAGTAGTATGGACGAAGATTGCAACCAAAAACTACTCGTTGCAACAAAACAACAGCAGATGCGGTTTTAGTTTATTATGAACAACACATTAGTGCTTGAAAAAATAGCGGAGGCTCTTGTGGCCACAGGAAAAGGTATTCTTGCAGCCGACGAAAGCCCCGGTACATGCGATAAACGTTTTGACGAGCATGGTATTCCCAAAACGGAAGAAATGCGTCGTAAGTGGCGCGGGCTTCTTTTCGGAACACCAGCTGTTCAAACAGCGCTTTCCGGAGTCATCCTTTATGATGAAACTCTTCGTCAGAAGGCCGATGACGGTACTCTGTTCCCCGAGCTTCTTAAGTCACGCGGTATCACTCCGGGCATCAAAGTGGACCAAGGACTGGAACCGTTTGAGGGCTCTTCCGAAGAGAAGGTGACCAAAGGGTTGGGCGCGCTCGCGACACGTCTCGCGGAGTACTATGCGCTCGGCGCGCGGTTTGCGAAGTGGCGCGCGGTGATTACGATTGGCACAGGGATCCCGACTGAAAGGTGTATCCGTGAAAACGCGAGACGGCTCGCCGAGTATGCACGGCTCTGCCAGATTGCCGGCATCGTCCCCATTTTGGAACCGGAAGTGCTTCTTGACGGTACGCACACACTCGCTCGCTCCGAGGAGGTGCTCACGCAGACACTCAAAATCGTATTTGAGGAAGTGGAGAAGGCCGAGGTCAATCCGAAGGGTCTCATCTTGAAGTCCAGTATGGCGCTCCCCGGAAAAGAGTCCTCTCGACAAAGCTCGGGGCAAGCGGGAAAGACCGCTACTCCCGAAGAGGTTGCAAAGGCGACGCTTTCCGCGTTCACACAGGCTGTTCCAAAGACCGTCGCCGGTATCGTGTTCCTTTCGGGAGGACAAACTCCGATGGAAGCAACGGTACGCCTTAATGAGATTGTCGTGCAGGCAAAAGCACTGAAGGCCCCCTGGCCTCTTACTTTCTCCTACTCGCGCGCTCTGCAGGCGCCAGTGATTGCCGAATGGAAAGGGCAGGACGGTAACGTCGCATCCGCGCAGGCGATTTTCAAGAAACGGGTGGAAGAAACAGCACTCGCATCTCAAGGAAAATTCACGGCGTAATTCAGTGAGGCGGTTTCCGATTGGTTCGGGACCGCCTTCTTTTCGATATTCCATAGTTTATACGTTATATTTTCCGCCAGAGGACGGATTAGTCCTTCGGCTAACATTATTCATATTTCATTGTCTTGTATGGAACTTCTAGACGTCGCCACAACCGCAGCAAGGAAGGCAGGCGAGATTGTTTCTCGCTATTTTGAAACGAGTATCGCTCGTGAGGTAAAGGACGACAAGAGTTTTGTGACGATTGCCGACAAAGAGGCCGAAACCGCAATTATCGGAGAAATCAAAAAGCATTTTCCCGAGCACAGCATTTTGAGCGAGGAAAGCGGAGCCGAAACACAAGACTCGCCGTATCAGTGGATTATTGACCCGCTTGATGGCACGGCCAATTTTATAAACGGCATTCCGCTTTTCGCGGTGTCCATCGCGGTGCTCAAAGACGGTGTCCCTGTCGTGGGAGTTATCTATCAACCGGTGGGAGATTCGCTCTATACCGCGGAGCGGGGAAGGGGAACCGCGTGGAACGGTAAGAAAGTAAAGGTGTCGGACGGTACGACGGAGCACGCGGTGATTACCTTTAGTCCGGGCAAAAAAGCAAAGAAACACCTCAACCAGCTTTTTGGAAACGCGGAAGATTTTGTAAAGTCAAAACGCTACCTCGGGTGCGCGGCACTTGATCTCGCGTATGTCGCGCGGGGAGGAACCGAAGGCGTCTTTTTTCTGGGACTCAATAAGTGGGACTACGCGGCAGGAGTGCTTCTCGTAGAGGAGGCGGGAGGCAGTATTACCGATTTTGCGGGGAAGCCGTGGGTCTTTGGCGCGAACGACTACTTTATCGCCTCAAACGGAGTCGTACACCCGGCACTCCTCACACTGGCAAAGACAATCCGGTAATACGGCATACATACGGTTAATAGTAGTGTTACCTCGATATTCTCTAAACTTAAACTCAACTCTACTATACTACAGAGTATAGTAGAGTTGGAGAATAAGATAAAAGGAAAGGGTATTAGGTAAGTGTATTAGGTGAGTGAGGCAATGAGGTGAGGGAGATTTTTGAAGGTTCGCGTGTGCACGTCTGCGTCGCCGTGCTTTTTACCACCATACAGAATAGTTTTCATTCCGGCGGAGCGCCCCGCGTCAACATCGGTGTGTGAGTCGCCAATATACACGCACTCGCTCGGTTTAAGCCGAAGGCGTTTCGCCGCGAGGAGGAGCGGTTCGGGGTGAGGTTTGTAGTGTGTGACGTCTTCTCGGGTTACGCGAACCGGAAAGTACTTTTCGGTGTGAGCGGAGGGGAAGTAACGCCTATGCAGACCTTGTTTGTTTCTGCTGGTGACGATAGCAAGTTTGTACTGCGTGGAAAGTATATCCAGCGTTTCCCTCATGTGCAGAGGCTCCGAGAGCAGTTCTGTCCGGTAGGACACGTTGTCCACGATTTCGTGAAGCCGTTCCAGCTCTTCGGTAAGTTCCGATTTTGCGAGGCTTTTCAGGGCTTGTTCAAGGGGGAGATGGAACACTGTTTTGTATTGCGCTCTCGTCGGTTTCGAGTGACCCATCTTCACGAGTACATCTCCAAAGAAGTGAAGCCCCGCCTCAAACGAGTCCAGAAGCACGCCGTCAATATCAAATATAACGCCTTTAATCATGGTAGATACGCTTAACGAATAGCGCACACGAATGGGGGACACCCGCTCCTGCGTAGGGCTGGGGCGACCCGCAGGGTTTAACGCCATGCGGTGTCGCTTTTAACTCTGCGGTGTGAGAAGTATAGGGTGTTTACGCAAGATTGCAAAGAAAAAGGCACACAGCGGGAAGCCGTGTGCCGATAGAGGGTTTCGCTGTTTGTCAGCGCTCTTAATGGAGGTTGCTCGGGGGAGGAATGGATACCCGAGCGGCTTCTCTTTTGGGAAGAATTTTCCCGACGGAAGGTTGGGCATTGGACAGGGAATCGAAGTAGTCCGCGATGGCTTTGTCGTAGTCAGCGGTGGCCCGAAAAACATTTCCCGCGAGACCTTCTCGCAGTTCCAAGGTTGTTTCCCCTCCATTTTTTCGCATGCACTCCAGAACTCCATCGTAGTCCGCGGGGTTCACGATGACGGTGACCGACGCGTAATTTTTCGCGGCACTTCGCGCCATTCCCGGCCCGCCGATATCAATGTTCTCAATTACCTCCGGGTGTGTGACGTTGGGTTTTTGCAACGTTTTCTTAAACGGGTAGAAGTTCACCACAACGAAATCTATCGGCGCAACGCCGTGCTCGCTCGCGCTCGCCTCGTGCGTTTGGTTTCCCCGAATCTGGAGGATTCCGCCGTGAACTTTCGGGTGGAGCGTCTTCAGGCGTCCGTCAAACATTTCAGGGAAGCCCGTGAATCGCTCAATGGGTGTGTAGGGGATACCTGCGGCTTCAAGCGCCTTTGCGGTTCCGCCGGTTGAGATGAGCGTGAGTCCAAAGTCCACAAGGGCTTTCGCGAATTTGGTAATGCCCGCTTTGTCTGAAACTGAAATCAATGCATAACGTTGCATGATTTTTCCTTTGGTTGAGTTTTTCGTTGTCCCGTGAGGGGGTTCTTCCATTATACTATTCCTTCCGTCCTGAAATGCAAGAAAGGTTGAATAAAAGGCTATTTTAGGGTATTTTACTAACACTGTTGCAGAGTAACGTGTTTGTCAGATTCTTGTCCTTTGCAAAACTGGCCAATAAAGCTGGGAGATCGTCTAATGGTAGGACGCATCCCTCTGAAGGATGCTATCTTGGTTCGAGTCCAAGTCTCCCAGCTTTGCAGGTCAGAGGAACAAGAAATTGCCTACAAAAACGCACCCCGCCTGGGGTGCGTTTTTGTGCTGGCTGTGGGAGGTGGATGCACAAACGAGCGGGAGCTGTTTTGTTAGGAAAATGGTAGAATAGGTTTATGTCCACCTACAACTGGTACTCACAACTTATAAAGCCGACATGGGCACCGCCGAGCTGGCTATTTGAGCCCTGTGAGGCAAAATGGTAAGATAGAATTATGAATTTTGGAGATAAAGTAATTGTAATAACCGGCGCAAGTCAAGGATTTGGTAAGGCTTTAGCCAAAGCATTTAAGCAAGAAAATGCTCAAGTTGTTATTGTTAGCAAAACAAAAGAAACACTAGAACAAACCGCTAGAGATATTGATGTCATTTCTTTTGTTGCTGATGCTAGAAAAGAAGAACAATTACAAAAAGTTCGAGATTTTGTTATTAAAAAATTTGGGCGACTTGATATATGGATAAACAGTGCTGGTGTGTTTAAGGTGTTTCCCGCAAATGAAAATA
This sequence comes from Candidatus Nomurabacteria bacterium, assembly GCA_943349725.1. GTDB lineage: Bacteria > Patescibacteriota > Minisyncoccia > Phycocordibacterales > UBA10002 > UBA10002. Next base: position 13,144 of record CALQZP010000018.1, read on the forward strand.
TTGATATGGAAAAAGCACGTGAAATGTTCGATATCAATTTTTTTTGGAAGTGTTTTTGGTTCTCGCACTGCGTTGTCTGTTATGAAAAAAAACGGAGGAGTAATAATAAATATTCTTTCAAGTGCGGCACTTGATGCTACTCGTTCCAAAAACGCAAAATTATACGCAGCGAGTAAGTGGGCTCTTAGAGGATACATAGATGCTCTGCGAAATGAAAATAAAGATAATGATGTAAAAATTTACTCCATATACCCCGGAGGAATGAAAACGCACCTTCATGACGAAAGAATGCCAGAAGAATTTGAAAATTTCATGGATACTTCCTATGTAGTGGAAAAAGTTATCTCAAACTTAAAATCAAATAATCCTGAAATAGATTTTGTAATTAGACGACCAAGTAAATAAAGTTTGGCCTCGTCCCTATCCCCCGCAGCAAGCTGTTCCCTCGTAAGACTTCGGCGGGGTATTAGGCGAGGCACCAGGGCAAACTTTGTTGTAGCAGAGTTGGCTCCGCCAACGCACTTTTGCCTTTGCGGATTCATCCCCGCCGCAAGGCGGACGGGGTATTCTCCGCAATCACAATAAAGAGTTATCGGTAGGTATCATCGTGAAGGAAAAGGGTATCAGGCACCCTTTCTAAGCATCACGACATGCTGAACGTAAGGGAAGAGCTCGCCACACAAACAGTGGAGGCTATTGTTATTACATACTCACTCGGGCCAATGCGCGACTACCGATCTTCTCTACATTACATTGGTTTAAAGGTCACGGTTTGACGGCCATGGAGACCCAGAAAGGGTAGCTGACAACCTTTCCAACTCACTTTGATTAAAAAGGTTAAAAAATGTACACTATAGGTATGAGTTCATCTACTAAGAAAATTGGTGCTTTGTCCGTTGCAGAATACTTTATAGATAGGGCAAACAAAGAGAAGAAGCCCATTACCAACAAGAAGTTGCAAAAACTTCTTTATTACGCACAAGTTTGGTCTTTAGTTCTAAATGAGGAGAAACTATTTTCTGAGAGGATTGAGGCTTGGGTTCACGGACCGGCAATCCCTATAGTTTATAGAAAGTTTAGAGAGTTTGAGTTTAACCCAATCAAATTAGATACGTCTAGTTCCTCTTTTAGTTTTTCGAAAAAACAATCTGACCTGCTTGATAGTATCTGGTCTGTTTATGGCAAGCACGAAGCACAATACCTTGAGGCACTTAGTCATTCAGAGCTTCCGTGGCAAGAGGCACGAAAAGAATTATCGCCCTCTGAACCATCAAACAAAATAATCAGTATGACTACAGCAAAGAAGTTTTATGCAGGAAAACTCAAATCAAAAACTTCCTAGTGATGTAGCAGACCTAAAAACTGAACCGACCAAGATTTCTCCGATTGTCGCTGTCTCAGATGCCATAAAAGACTACGAGAATAAGAGAGTGGTATTTAGTTTTGAGGTTTATAACAGTACCCAATGTAGAATTGGGAGTATTGATAAAACAGAAGCAAAAAAACTTACAAAGGAATTAAAGAAAGTTTCTACTACCCTTACTAAACACCTAATGCATCAGCATAGTTCGGGGATTGCTTGTAAGGCTGTCAACGATTCAGGGAACTACTCAGCTCTGTTTGCCGATGTTCCAGAAGACACTGACTTACTAGAAATAGACTACTCGAGTGCTGGAAGAGTGTTTGGTTATCTGGTTAACAACATTTTCAACATAGTTGCTATCGGGAAAGAACATAGGTAGAAAAAAGATTTAATAATCCAATAAATTGAAGTCCGCTCTTAATGCTTGTCCAATTCGCAGTTTTGAACCTGTCCATCACAGCTATCACAAAAAAACACTCCGACAGTAGTCGGAGTGTTTTTCGTGATTCTTTCGTGGTTCAGGAGGTCACTAGATAGTGGTCTCAATTTTTGCCTTCGCGCGAAGGGAGTCAACAAACGTCTTAACCATCGCCTGCTGTTTGTTCACGGTAATTTGCTGTTTGATTTGAGCGGAGAGGTCCTTGAGTGTTGGTATCGTCTTTACCCCAGCAGTAGTTTGCTGTTTGCTGTACTCCGCGTAGAAAGCAGCGATTTCGGCATCGGTCACGATAATTGATTTGGTGTCAATGTTCTGGAGAAGGTAGGTCTGCGTCGCAATTTGCTTCGCGATGTTTTCTCGAAGTTTCTCCTCGGTGAGGTTGCTCTTCACGAGCTCTTCCTTAAATTTATCAGCACCACCTGCCTGTGTGATGATTGCCTGAAACTGCTTCTCTACTTCCTCGGGGCTCGCCTTTATTCCGGCAGCGACTACCCCTTGGTTCACGAGCTCGTTGTTCGTAAGATTGTCCAAGACCTCCGTCTTAATTCCCGCGAGCTTCGTCGCGTCCGCGACGTCTACGCCTTGGGCTTTGTATGATGTAATTGCGGCGGCGAGTTGCGTGTCAAATAGGTCCTTCGGAATAACGGTTCCGTTTACCGTAGCTGCGCTTGCAACTTTAGTATCCGCCACCATAGCCTCCTTTGTTTCAGTTTTACTGGTTCGTCCCGAGATGAGATAGCCTCCCATTACGAGTACCGCGAGTACCAGTACCACTATTGAAACGTCTTTCATCTTGCTTCCTGTATTTTCCATATATTTTTTATCTGAACTAATAATTTCTTTTGCTTTACTGTGATAGGTATTCTAGCTACATGGTAAAGACTAGTCAATGAGTACAGCACCGCAAGAATATGGCTTAATTCGATTACGCAGT
>CALQZP010000019.1 GCA_943349725.1 Candidatus Nomurabacteria bacterium
TGCGGCGGGGATGAATCCGCAAAAGCGAAGTGTGTTGGCGGAGCCAACTCTTCTGCAACAAAGTTTGCCCTTGTGCCTCGCCTAATACTCCACCGAGTCCGCGAGGGAACAGCTTGCTGCGGGGATTAGGACGAGGCCAAACTTTATTGTCAGTTAATTTTTTTAGTATGTCGAAAAATGTATCCAGTTCAAAAGTTGTCGCGACGTTGTCGGTGATGTCATTTCTTTTTACTGCGACGATAGCGTTTGCACAAACGGGTGGAGTTCCCGCAATACCGCCAGAAATGCGTCCCGAAGCGATTATGAACATTAAGGAGGTTCGAGAGAACGCTCCTATGCTTCGAAAAGAAGTTCAGGAAGCCACAAAAGAAATAAACGGCGAAGTTCGAGACGTTAACACGATGAGAGAAGATGCGATTAACGCAGCAAAGAATCAGGTGAAGAAGGCGACCGTGACTGAAGTGAAGGTTATTCGTGAAGGTGGTCGTGCAGAAGTGAACGCTATTCGGAAAGACGTAATGCTGGAAAAGAAGGAGGCGCAACAGAATGCGCGTGCCGAGGTCAAGGAAATCCGAAAGGACGCTATGACCGGTATCAAGGACGCGCGGCAGGAAGTAAAGACTGAAATGAAAGAAGTTCGACAGGACGCCGTAAAGGAGATGCAAAACACTCGGATGGAGGCTCAAAAATCGGTAAAGGAAGTTCGCGAGAAGGCCGAGGCTGACGTAAAGGCGATTATGGCCGATACGACAAAGACCAAGGAGGAGGTCAAGGCTGCGCTTGACGCAAAACGAATGGAGGTCCAGAAGACTCTTGAGGTAAAGAGAGATGAGATGAAAGAGGCAGTTACCCTCAAGCAGGAAGAGTTTCGAAAGAAACTTGAAGAGACCAGGGTAACTACAGACGCGCAGATTACGACCAAGCGAGCCGAGCTACAAAAAAAGCTTGAGACGATTAAGGACGAGCAGAAGAAGCAGACGGTACAACGCGCAAGTGACGAACTTGCCCGTATCAATGGGAAGCAAGTTGAAAATTTGACCAATGCGGTAAAACGACTTCAGGACGTAGTCCAGAAGATTGTTTCCCGAGCAGATAAGGCAGAAGTTGCCGGGAAGGATGTCGGCGCCGTTCGTACGGCCATTTCCGTTGCAGAGGTAGCGATTGCGGGAGCACAGGAGAAGGTAGCGACGCAGGCGACAAAGACCTACCCAATAGAAGTGACTACCGAAGGAGCACTTAGAACCGCGGCTGAAAAGGCACAGAAGTTACTTCGCGCCGATCTTACCGCCGTTCAAGCTTCAGTAAAGAGCGCGCAAGAGGCGGTTAGGGCGGTTGCCACCGCACTCGCGGGTATCCCAAGCATCAATACATTAGAAACGACGTCATCCGGAACGCCCGCTCCCACACCCGTGGAAGCAACCGCACCGGCGACAAACTAACGAGTAACCATTATGAAAAAACTTTTACTTTTGATTATTCTTACTGGCGCGGTTGTGTGGGGGGTAATGTACTATGGGAAGCCACCCGTAGTAGTACCGAATGCCGTAGAAAATACGGCTGAAGTTGATACTACGGACAGCATCGCCGAGGATATCGGCGCGGTAGATGTTGGCGAGCTTGATGCTGACTTCAAGACGCTTGATGCGGATGTGAGTAGCCTCTAGAGAATAATACGAACAGCTACGAACAGGGAACAATACGAACGAAATCCCGAAAAAACGCTCCGATACCCATCGGAGCGTTTTTGTTTTGCTTTTAACTCTTTTCCTGTTACCATTTCTTCACTACTTACTACTTTCTACTAGCTACTTACTATTCCATGATTATCGTTGATGTTGAAAGTTCGGGCGTAGATACCAGGGTGTGCTCTCTGCTTTCCGTTGGAGCCGTGGACTTTGATGCTCCTCTCAATCAGTTCTACATGGAGTGTAGAGTTTTTGACGGAGCGCACATAGAAGAGGGAGCACTCAAGGTAAATGGATTCACACGTGAAGCCTGTACTGACGCCAAAAAAGTAACCGATAGGGAAGTGGTTGAAGCTTTTTTAGTATGGATGAAGACCTGTAAGGAATGGACGCTCTGCGGACAAAATCCCTCTTTTGACCGTGATTTTCTCAAAGAAACCGCCCATCGATATAAGCTTGACTGGCCTCTCGCGCAACGAACGATAGACCTCCACTCGGTTGCCTACTATGAGTTCCTGAAAGCAGGGAAGCCGGTTCCACTGATTAAGAACCACTCCGCGCTCAATCTTGAAGCTATTTTGGAGCATGTGGGGCTATCCATTACAAGAAAAAGCCACAATGCTCTTGAGGATGCAAAGCTCGAGGCCGAGGCACTCTCCCGATTTACCCTAGGAAAGCCACTTTTCGAAGAATATGCAGGATTTCCGGTCCCCATTGCTTTCGTAGGCTAGAGCAGGTCTAGTTACCTTGTCCACAAAATACGGCCTCTCTAGGCCGTATTTTTGCATTGACTGACCTTTAAAAGTGTGTGAAATGATTGACAGTCCGGCTCAATCGTGATAGTATACGTAAACCAATCAGACAAGTGTCTGGTTTTTATTTTTAGCAACGTTGAGGGGACATAACGTTACCTCACACACTAAAAAGAGCCTATATGAACGGTCCGAGATAACCTCGGAGACAAATAGGCGGAAAAGTAACTTTTAAGACAGAAAAAACTATGATTGAACTTACAACAAGTGTTCTACTCCTAGTCGGAACGTTCTACGGAGGCGTTGGTGGTGCTCCCACCGGCCATATTGGTCAAAGCAATCCAATTCCTCTAAAGCGGTCACTCGCCGATAGACCGGTGACGCTTGAGGAGTATGTACGGGAGTATTTCAAAGAAACACCCATTATGGCGGAAATCGCCAAGTGTGAGTCACGGTTCCGGCACCTCGGAAGAAATGGAAAGGTGCTTCGGGGGGAACTAACCCCTGACGACCTTGGAGTCATGCAGGTCAACGAGTTTTATCACGAGGATACGGCGAAAGCTCTTGAAATAGACCTTCACACTCTTGATGGAAACCTAGCATATGCGAAGTGGCTGTATCAAAAGGAGGGCACAAGACCTTGGTACTCCTCATCTAAATGTTGGCAGAAATCCGATACTATCGCTAAGGCGACAGAGATTCGACTAGCCACTAATTAATCAAAGTCTAGTGAAAATCCCCGAGCGAAGCTCGGGGATTTTTCGTTCTATTTCTTCACCTGCGAGAGTGGATGGAATTCCTTATGGGTGCTTTCAGCATACTTATCCGAAGCGTGCACATATCGGGTGGTTGTCTGAAGCGACTCGTGACCAAGGAGTATCTGGATGGCGGCGGGGTTTGCGCCTTTTTCTGCGAGGTAGGTAGCAAAGCCGTGGCGAAACGAGTGGGCGGAGGTGGGGACAATAATACCCAGAAGCTCCTTATAACGTTTTATTTTCATCTGCAGATAGTTGGGCGAGATGCGAACCTTCGCTTTACCGCTGTTTCGTCCGCTGTAGGGAATAAAGAGCGCTGGGTTGTCGTCATCTCTGGTCAACAAATAGTCGTTCACCAAGGCTTTTGCACGGTCGGTAAGGTAGACAAATCGTTCCTTGCGACCCTTGCCACGAATAAAAATCTTGCCCGTACTGTTTATCTGGTCGCGGTTAAGCGACAGTAGCTCGGAAATACGCATACCCGTCGCGAACAGTACCTCAAGCATCACGCGATTACGAAGTGCAATGCGCTTATCCTTCTCATATTTTAGCGGAGATTCAATGAGGGCGACCAGTGAGTCAAGTTCCGCCACCCGGCCGTGCGTACGTGGCATTTTAAGAAGCTTAATCGCGCTGGGCGACACTGGGACCTTATAGTCCATGTCCACGAGGTACTTGAAGTAGCTTCGCAGGCTCGAAAGGGCCCGGTTGACCGACCCAACGGACAGCTTTTCGGTCGTTGCCTTGCCACCAGCTGTTTTTCGGTCATTTGAGACTAGATATCTTGAGAAATCCCCAATTGTCTGATTCGAAATCGTATCTAGTGTATACGAATGCACAACTAAGAAATCTCTGAAAACTGACAAGTCTCGCTCGTAGTTGAAAACCGTTTTGGATGAGTAATTCTTTGCTTGAAGTGAGATAAGAAACTCATTGAGATGTGGAACTAAATCAGGTAGTTTTGTCATTGACGTTTCTAGTTATAAGCTGAATTGCTCCTAGCTCACTCGGAACAAAAATAAAGATTGAGTCGGGCATTGAGGAAAGGTTTCGCCAAAGTTTAAACAGGGAAGTTGTTCCGACCTCAACATAAAGATTTTGATAACCCTTTTTATAGACTCCCAAGTCGGCTCGGCCGAAGTTTAAAAATGGCTCGTTTACGACCTCAAATCCCTTATTTATAAAATGCTCCTTTATTCTCCCCATCATATCCCTATGCCACTCACCTCCATGTCGTTCAGGATATGTCTTGGACTCCTGCTCATTATCTTGCCATAGACCATTTGGCGCCGTCGAAGTGATCTCCTTTGCTTTGATATTTCCCTTAACAATGTCTATGGACAATTGACGAAGCATTTGGAAGTCTTCAATGCCGATTTCATTTGAGGCTGTTTCGCGTTCCTTAAATCCATGCCCAAAATCAAGTACCTTCTTTATCCATGCGTGCTCACTTGCAATGGCTTTTTCAACAATATGCCATGGAAGCCCGTTTTTATTATAGTCCTTCTCCTCCATGGAATTTTTTATGAATGTCCCGTAGGTGCTTTGACGTGACATGCGTATAAATTTGCGTCGTTGCGATATTTCTGTGACCCAAAAACTCTTGAACGATACGCAAGTCCACACCCTTGCTCATAAGGTCAGTTGCAAAAGAGTGCCGAAGTGTATGAGGAGTTGCCAAAAAGGGTATTCCAGCCATCTTTGAGTACTTTTCAACAATGAGCTCAACTCCGCGCACGGAAATACGCCTAGAGTCCTTTTTAGGGCCTTTAAAGTTTATAAAAAGAGCCTCGTCATCATCGTCGCGCTTCTGAATGTATTTTTTAAGCCACTGAAGCGCACGGTCTGAAAAATAAACGACCCTCGGGTATCCACCTTTACCAACGACTCCTAGCTCAAAATCGTCCTTATTTAGGGCACCTGACAATTGTTTCGTGTTAAGTGCTATAAGTTCAGCCACGCGAAGTCCTGTACTAAAAAGAGCTTCAAGAATGGCTCGGTCCCGAAGTCCGGACAGTAGCTCGGTATTTGGACCATCAAAAAATCGGCGTAGCTGTTCTATACCAAGGAACTTAACCAGTCGGTCCTTGCGGTCCTTCGGAAGCTTAATCTTCTCGGTAGGAAGTGTCGGAATATTCTTTTCATGGAAATAAGACAAAAACGACCTAAGTGCGATAAGGTAACGTATCTGGGTAGAGGCATGCAGGGTCGGTGAGGCTCGGCGGACGATATTAGGGCGCCTAGAAAGCCAAATGCGATACTTTGAGACGTGATTCTCGGTAAGCTCCTCTGGACAAAGTTTTTCCAATTTCTGTTCCTTGAGCCAAGCGAAAAATTTTTGCACAAATCGTGAATAGTTTTTCACGGTGTTTATAGACAATCCTTTTTCTACTTCGCAGTACTCTAAAAAATCATTTAAATGTTGGGGAAGCGGTTTATTCATAGTATGTCCTTTTTAAAGCCCGTATACGTGGATTAACCTACATTATACGAAGTATACTGTACCTAAGCAATGGGCGCTTATCCACACCCATTGAGGTATCCCCCCTCCTACTTTGCTGGAAGAATTGATTGTAGTTTATCCCCGAGCCAGACGAACGGTGCGACAATAAAAGTATTCCAAAGGTAAACAACAATTCCCCAGACATATACAAGGTTGTCGTGCACGACAGGCTTACTAACAATGTCGCGCAGATTGTAGCCGAAGAAGCCGAGCACGATAAGGGCGATAACAATAACGAGTATCATTTTTATAAATCCCCTATCCCCTTTTAGTTTTTGATACATAGGCATGAATTAGCGATAAGTACCCACAATGATATCACACACGAAAAAAAGAACATCCACTTTTATAAATATTTCATTGGGTCCAAATAGGCCTTGAGGTCGGCGATGGGCATCGTGTAGGTGCCACCACAGACCGCACTTTTGCGTTTCATCACTTTGACGCCTTGAGTGGCGTAAACGGTAAAGTGGAGGTGGGGGCCGGTCGCGTAGCCCGTCTCGCCACTGTAGCCGATAATTTCGCGAGTTTCTACCGTTTGCCCCTCCGATACTTTGATAAGGGAAAAATGGGCGTAGAGAGTGGAAAGCCCGTTCTCGTGTTCAATGAGAACCCATTTGCCATAAGAGGCACCCGGACAGACCGCGTCGGTATTGCCGGTTCCCTTTACCACACCGGCGAGCGAGGATTTGATGGGTGTTCCGTTTGGCGCACGGAAGTCTATACCGTTGTGTCCCTTGCCTGCGTAGGCTCCACTTTTTGAAAAGGCGGTATCGCCGAAGTCCTGGGTTATTTTTACCGCATCAAGTGGCCAGCTAAGTACGCCTGAACGGGCGCCTGGAAGCCGTGATGGGTCAATGGCAAACTTGAGGTCCGACTCGAACTGCAGGAGCTCTTGTTCAAAGGCGTTTCGTTTTGCTACTTTCTGCGAAAGGATTTTTCGATACTCTATCTCTTTATTTTTCGTGATGGCGAGAATATCATTTTTTGCTCTTTTATTTTGTGCGAGCAAGGTGTTTTGGTCGGCAAGTGCGACTTTAAGGGAGACTAATTTTTGGCGATTTATTTTTGTTTCGGCCTCGGTGTCCTCAAGCTCCGCTTTGAGTCCCTTCGTTGTCTGCAGGTCACTTCGAACCCCTCTCTGAAAGCGCTCAAGGTCATCTACCGCGCCCCATACTTTTGATAGACTGGATCCTGAAAGTAGCGCCTCAACGAGAGTCCGTCGCTCGCTATCAGCCATATTTCGGATGGTTCGGGCAAGTGTGCCTCGGCTTTCTACGATTTTACCCTCCTTTTTATCAATGGCATCGGATAACTCCTCAAGACGAAGATTTACCGCGGTAATTTTGTTTGCCGTGAGCTTTATTTCCGCGGAAAGTTTTTTTTGTTCAAGGTTAATACCTCTGATGGTGGTCTGTAGGGTCTTTGCCTCATTTCCAGTCGTCTCAATTTGTTTCTGAAAGTCGGCAATTTCTTTTTCCAGGTCGGCAATCGCGCTATTTCGTTCGGATATTTTGTCTCGAATGTCCGAAATCGTATCGCCGCGCACTACAAAAAAAGGCGCAAGTAGCAGGCACCCCAGCAGTCCCAGAATAAGCAGTTTAGGGCGTAGCATGGAAGATCTGGTTCCTGACTTTCGCGAGGATGACATCAGAACGTCAATTATACCATGGCGAGCGCGTGTGTTAGGCGCACGAGCGTCACTTCTTTTCCAAGGCAGGCCCCGAGGGTAAACGGGTCGGGGGACTGTTCCTTTCCCGAAAGTGCGACGCGCATTGGCCAGAGTACGTTTCCCTTCCCCTTAAGTTCGGCATAGGGCATAAGTGCATCCTTGATATCGGATTTAGTGAAGTTTTCTGGAGAAACATTCGCGAGAATGGAAAGCGTTTTTTCTAGGTGACTCTTGGGTTCTTCCGTCGCTTTTTTCCATTGCAGAAGTTCCTTCGGATATTCGGGCTCCTTCAAAAGGTAGTCGAGCTCACCGGACTCGCTGTCTTTTTGTATATCACTAAATACGCTTATCCGCTCAAACAGCATCTCGGCGATAGCCGATACCTGTGTAGATGTTTTGCCTGCGCTAAGTGTACTTGGTATATGGGGGATAAGCGACGGCGCCCCTTCCCTTTTGAGGTATTCCTTATTGACCCAGCGCATTTTTTCTTCACCAAAAACCGCGCCTCCTTTTTGCACTTTAGTGAGGTCAAAGCTTTGAATAAGTTCGTCCAGTGAGAAAAGTTCCTTGTCGGTGCCCGGATTCCAGCCGAGGAGGGCGAGGTAATTTACCACGGCCTCGGGAAGAAATCCTTGTGCGCGGTATTCGCTAACCGGTATTGCACCGCGACGCTTGGAAAGCTTGGTGCGGTCGGGTGCGAGGATAAGCGGTACGTGCGCGTACTGTGGCCTTTGAAATCCGAACGCTTCTTGGATAAGGATTTGGCGCGGGGTATTTGAAATGCCGTCCTCCCCGCGAATGATGTGTGTAATATCCATCTCAGCGTCATCAATCACTACCGCAAGGTGATAGATAGGTTCTTCCATTGATTTTGCAATGACAAAATCGCCAAGCTCGGTAGTATCAAATTTTATTTCTCCTCGGATAAGGTCGGCAAAGGTAATTACCTTGTTTGGATTTCTAAAACGAATCACTTCGTCGCGCTTCTCGCCCTCGCGTTTTTTGGGCGACGCAAAATCCGCCTTCGCCTCGGTGGGAAGCTCACTTTCCTTTGAAATGTATGCAAGATTGCGGTCTACGAGGTCCTTGAGCTTCGCTTTATAAATATCTCCGCGTTCGGATTGTCGCCAGACCTCTTTGGTATCGTGCTTGAGCCCCAGCCATGACAAGCTCTCTACAATATCTGCCTCAAATTCCTTCTTTGAGCGCTCTCTGTCAGTGTCCTCAAGACGAAACAAAAAAGACCCCCCGTGATGTTTTGCAAACAGGTAGTTGAAGAGTGCCGTCCGGGCATTCCCCAGCTGGAGCTTCCCTGTCGGTGACGGCGGAAATCGAGTAATAACTTTCATAGCAGGATTAAAATCTTAGAGAAACTCCCGCTTTGCGAGCAATTTCTTTAATCCATTCTTCGTGCCGAGTCAGTTGCATGTTTATAGCAGCGTGCTCTTGCTGTAAATCCGTTACTACCTTTACGAACCTATCAACCGAAACAGAAAGAGTGTGAAGTGACTTTTCCAGATGCGAAAGGCGCTCTTCAATTCGAGAAATATCGTCCCTCGTTGCAAGGGTAAGTAACATTTTCTGTATTCGCTTAAAGTCAGTATCCGTGAGCATTTTGAAAGTATACCACGAAAAGAAAAAGCTCCTGATGTTGACAAGACTACAAAATCATATTATCTTAAAAATCTAAATCAACTCGTTTAGTTACACCTCATCGCAGATATTTTAATGAAAAAAATACTTGGTACCGACTTTGGCCGTGTGCTTAGCAATTATGACTGTCAGACAGGTAGCAGTGGAGGACCCGTCCCCGATCCTGCTCGATCTACCAAAGCACCACCGTTCCGTGGAGCACTTGAAACTCTCCGTTTTCTCAAAAAGAGTAAGTTTCCCGTCATTTACATTGTTTCAAAAATAAAGTTTGGCCTCGTCCTATCCCCCGCAGCAAGCTGTTCCCTCGTAAGACCTCGGCGGGGTATTAGGCGAGGCGTCAGGGCACCACAGGAGTACTTCAGAAAATACAGTCGCGAGTACACTCCTTATTTTCTTGGTCGCAACTTTGTTGTAGAAGAATTGGCTCCACCAATGCGTCTTTGTCTTTGTGGATTCATCCCCGAGGCAAAGCCTCGGGGTATTCTCCGCAATTACAATAGATATGGATGGGGTGATTGAACCGAAAGCCCGTCAGTGGTTAAAGCGGTATGGCTTTGATGCGGTTGTTCCCCCGAAACGAGTGCACTTCTGTGGCGAACGTAATGAGAAAGCTCGCATTTGCAAAAAACTCGGCATTACTCACTTCATTGATGACCGCCTTGAGGTACTCTCGTATCTGGTGGGTATTGTTCCTCATCTTTTCCTTTTTTGCCCTTGGGCTCCGGAGGATAAACCATTTCAACATCTCGTTACGGAAGGAAAAGTTACCGTAGTTAAATCATGGCGACAGCTTTGAGAACATCTGTCACAATAACTGTTTAAGAAAAGGCTGGACATTACTGTCCAGCTTTTTTTATCCATAATTCTTCATTCTGCTTAATTCACTCCCTACTTTTCGTGCTTCAGAGCGATTTCCAAGATTTCATTTGCAATGACTTCGGCTGCATCGGTCTTTGCAAACTTGAGCGCACGTTCTGACATCTGCTGTGCTCGATGTTCATCGCCCAAAATCTTCTTTATCTGGTTTAAGAGTAGCGTTGTGGTGAGGTTGCTCTCCTCAAGTATGTCGCAAGCGCCCGTTTCCGCGTAGGCGTAGGCATTTTCACGCTGATGGTTGCCGTTTGAATCGGTTATGGGGATAAGAATTGAGGGCTTTCCCCAGATAGCGATTTCAAAAATAGTTGAACCTGCCCTCGAAATGATAAGACTGGAGAGTCTTCCTGCTTTTGCTATTTCCTGGCTCGAAAGATAGCCGAAGGGGTGGTAGCGTCCCTTGTGCGGATGTTCCTGAAGTATAACTTTAGCCCTTCCCGTTATGTCGGAAAAATTCTCCTTCCCTGTTTGGTGAATAACCTCGTAGTCAGTCAGCAGTGTAGGAAGAATCTGAAGAAGTGCTTCGTTGAGGGTTACCGCTCCAAGGGAACCGCCGGTAACGAAGATGACTTTGGTGTGCTCTTCCAACCTAAATTCAGGTCGCGAGGGAGATAGTGGTGAAAGGACTTCTCTCCGAACGGGATTCCCCGTCAAGGCTACTCTGGCCTCAGGAAAGGAGGAGGCCGCCTGTGGAAACGAAACGGCAATTCTACTGGCAAATTTGCCAGCCCACATATTGGCTCGTCCGGGGACGGTATCGGACTCGTGAATGATGGTTGGTATTTTCCAAAAACGCGCGGCGAAGAGGGCGGGAAAACTACCAAAGCCTCCCTTCCCCATTACGACGTCCGGATAGATACGAAACATAATATAGGTAGCCTTGAGTACCGCGAATGCGGTCTTCACGATGTCCAAGACATTTTTCAGTGAAGCATAACGGCGAAGCTTTCCCGTTTTTACCTCTATAAACGTGATTCCATTTTCAAAAAGAAGAGTTTCGTCGTAAGGTTCTGGCGCCATAAAGTAAAGCTGGGGTGAAATAAGGCGCTCTTCCTTTGCACGCAAAATTACCTCCTGCGCGATGGCAATAATGGGATAGAAGTGTCCGCCTGACCCCCCACCGGTGAAAAGAATTTTCATAACTAAATATACAAAAATACGAATGTTGCGAATGATACGAACTATTACAAACCTTCTACCAATATACAAACTCCCTTCGCATGGATTAGTATGAATTTTGTAGGGTTAGTATCGTTAGTATTGTTCGCATGTTGGTATGCTATGTTTTCTGATACCGAGATATGTTTAACAGAATCCCCGCTTCAAACAGTGTAATAACGAGTGCCGTACCTCCATGACTCACGAAGGCGAGCGGGAGACCCGAAAGCGGGATGATCGCGACCATAGAGGCGATATTCATGAAGGCCGAAGCTCCTATGAGTATAACAATACCAACAGAGAGGAGTCCACTAAACGAGTCGGGAGCACGGGCCGCAATGCGAAGTCCTCGAAGTAAGAAAGCCAAAAAGAGACCAATGAGCAGAACGCTACCAACAAAGCCAAACTCTTCAGAGGCGACGGCGAAAATAGAGTCACCAATTGGTTCCGGCAGGTATGAGAATTTTTGCACGCTTTGCCCAAACCCTTTTCCCGTAAATCCGCCAGAACCAATGGCAATGAGAGACTGTTCAATCTGCCAACCTGCACCTTTTGAATCGGCCTCCTGGGGAGAAAGGTAGGTCATCACTCGGGCTTTTAGATACGGCTTAGAAGCGATAAGCGCTCCGAGTCCCATAATGGCAATGAGTCCCAAAATAACAATGTGTTTTACTTTTCCCCCCGCGCCAATAAAGATAGCGATAAGCGCGAAAAAAAGAACGACAAAGGTGTCGGTGTCAGGTTGGAGTAAAAGAAGAAACCCAGAAATGCCGAGAAGCGCAAGGAGTGGGAGGAGCCCGAACGAAATAGTCTGAACCTTCTCTTTTACGGCTCCAAAAAAGGCGGCTAGATAGATAACAAAAGCAATCTTGAGAAATTCTGCCGGCTGAAAGGAAATACCGAACAAATCAATCCAGCGCCGTGCTCCGCCGTGCTCAAGACCAATACCGGGAATAAAGACGAGTGCGGTAAGCACTATAGACGAGAGAAGCAGAGCGAGCGCATAACGTCGCAGGTTTTTGTAGTGCAGATGTGAGATAGCGTAGGCAACACTAAGACCAAGAACGGTAGCGAAAAGACGCATGGTGGCGATGCTACCAAAGTCTGCCCCGTCGCGCGCAAGAAGACCAATGGATGCGGAAATAAAAATCAAGAAGCCTCCAGCGACGAGGCCGACAAGTATGAAAAACAGCCACGAGTCAACCTTCTGTGGGGTTTGAAGACGAGATTTAATCTTTTCCAAAAGTAGAAAGTGACGCATTGAATATAAAAGGTGCTGGATACAAATAGTACCCGCACATTAACTGGCCAGGGCAAGAATAAGTCCGAGAAGCGCGAAGATAACCGATAATATCCAGTAACGCATGGTCACCTTATAGGATGGCCAACCAAGCGCTTCGAAGTGATGGTGAAGCGGGGCGATAAGGAAAACTTTTCTATGCAAAAAGCGCTTGGAAAACATTTGGATAACCGCTGAAAGGCTTGTAATAAGAAGCGGAAAGGCAACAAGGAGAAGTACGAGCAGTCCTTCGCCACCGCCAAGCGAGTCGGTCATAAACGCCACAATCGAAAGCGTAAGCGTGAGCGCCATACTCCCCGTTTCCGACATATAGAATCTCGCGGGAGGAATGTTGAACCATAGAAACGCCAGAATACCCCCGAGAAGTGTGGCACAAAACGCAGATAGGTTAATTTGATTTTGAAAAAAAGCGATGGCGCCGTAGGCGCCAAACATAATCGCGAAGATACCTCCCGCCAGGCCATCAATGCCGTCTATAATTCCCCCCGAATACACCGCAATTGTAATAAGTGTGAAGAGTGGAATGATAAGCCAACCAATAAACAGTTCTCCATAAAATGGTACACCGATAGTGAGTACATCCAGCTTGTAGTAGAACCAAAAACTGGCGAGAAGTCCGACAGTCCCCACAATAAACAAACGTTTGCGAAGCGACAGCCCGCCTGCTTTGTAGCTTCCTCCCCCACGTATCTCAAAGAGGTCGTCTATAAGCCCGATAACGGCGCCGATAAGAAGGGCGGAAAGTGGGATCCAAGTTTGGTCTCGGCTCAAGAAGTCTAGCTTTGAAAAAAAAGATGACTCAAACAAAAGACCGAGTAGGTACACGCCAAGAATCGCAATCGTGGCCGAAACCCAGATAAGCACGCCCCCAAGACGAGGTGTGCCGGTCTCGCGAGTTTCATGCAGTTTGTTGAAAAGCGGTGTTTCGGCGCCATCAAGGCCAATTTTTCCGGCTTTTTTCTTCCACATCTTGTGTGCATACAGGTAGTGCGTCAGCACAGGAGTAATGCCAATGCCGATAGCAAAAGAAAGTAGGGCAGGAATGAAGATTTTTATAAGGTCAAGAAGCATAAAGATAGTTCATAGAAGGTAGAAGGTAGGAGGTAGAAGAAATTTGGTGATTGGTTTCTTTCTACCGACTACGAGCTACTTGCTATCTGCTAGGTATTGAAGTGTGGCCCAGACAAGCTGTTCCACGTCGGTAAACCGTCCGCTCATAGTGGAGCCGAGAACCGAGACAACGACGGGCTGGTCAAAACTTGCGTCAAACGCCACGACAAGATTCCCTCCCGCAAGGTCAGTGTATCCCGTTTTTGACGCGATAAGCAAGGGAAGGCGCTCGGTTTCGGTGTTGGTATTTTTAGTTTTCCTCTTTTCGCCCTGCTCTTCACCTATCAAAAGCTCACTCCACTTCGTTCGTCCAAGCAAAGCAGGGAATTCCTGGGTCGCGTAAGCAAACATCTTTGCGGTTTCCTTCGCGGTACTAAACGCGCCGGCGGTTTCCGCATTTATATCAAGTCCACTCTCGCTTTGAAACGAGGTTGAACGGAGGCCAAGAGTCACGGCAAAACGGTTCATTTCTCCAACAAAGCGGTTCCTGTGGGCGTCAAAACTTTCGGTGCTGGTAGCGAGAAATCCGCCAATAGTTGACGACACAGCCACCGCGCCATCGTTTGAAGATTTAATCAATGTAAACGCAAGCAAGTCGCGTAGAACCCATCGCTCCCCTCCCGTGAGCCCACTATCCCCTTCTGCCTTCAGCGACTCGGAACTTATCGTGATATCGGTTGTTTCGGGGACAAGCGAGAGGGCGGTAAGAGCGGTCATCACTTTGGTAATTGAGGCGAGTGGAAGTATTTCGTCTGCATTCTTTTCGAACAACATTTTTTTATTCTTAACGTCGTAGACGTATACCGCTTTCGCCTCTAGTGCAAGCTTTTCGTAGGGATTTTCCTTGGCCTCTTCCTTCGCTACAACGACCGCAGCTTTAAGGTGGGCAGGCTCCGGAAGTGTTCCAGTGGGAAAAAGAAAGAGGGAAAAAAGTCCCAGCATGGCTGTCCAGAAAAAATATTCAGGCCGAACAAAAGCCTGTAGTTTGTACAGTCGATTATACATGGTCAATTTCTGAATCACTGAGTTCATCATCGGCATCAAGCGACACTACTTTTTTCTCACCTTCGGGCGTTACAACTTCAAATTCGCTCCGCACCACTGCGTATTCAGGCAGTTCCTCAATACGTGCTATGCCTAAAAGTGAGAGAAGCTCAGTGGTGGGGTGATACAAGAAAACCCGCTCGTCCAGCTCGCTTTGTTTGCGCAAAATAAGTCCACGAATAAGCAGGCTTCGGAGTATCGCCGTGGAGTTGACTCCACGAATGTAGTCTATGTCACGACGGTTTACCTTCCCTTTGTAGAGCACAATGGAAAGCGTTTCAAGAGCCGCTTTTCCGAGGTCGCGCGAAAGCTCCTCTTTTTTAAGATTTTCAATCAGTACATGTGTTTCGGGTACTGTCGCGAACGTAATTTCATCCTCATTTTGAATAAGGGTGACCCCGCGCCCTTTGAGGCTTTCCTTTAGTACCCCAAGCCCTTTTTTTACCTCGTTTGAGGGTAGCTTAAGCGCACGACAAAGCTCCGGAAGGGTCATTCCCTCCCCTTTCCAAAACAGTATAGCCTCGATTTGTTTCTCTAGTTCCATACTACTAACTACGAGCTACTTATACCATCTCCAATTAACCATCGCATACTTATTCCTGAATTTCGGCTACAAAACTTCGCTTCGTCCTCGCCGTATCCCGATACGGCTCGGACTCCATCTCGTTTTTCGCTCGAAATCCAGAAATAAGTTAATGTCCAAGCGTTAATTGGAGATG
>CALQZP010000020.1 GCA_943349725.1 Candidatus Nomurabacteria bacterium
CTATGGTCTGTCTACTAAGTAC
The DNA here is from genome assembly GCA_943349725.1 of Candidatus Nomurabacteria bacterium. Lineage (GTDB taxonomy): Bacteria > Patescibacteriota > Minisyncoccia > Phycocordibacterales > UBA10002 > UBA10002. The sequence goes on from CALQZP010000020.1 coordinate 23, forward strand.
CCCTTACTGATTCTGTAACTGTTTCGGCCGATACTGGAGCGCTTCCATAAGGTCGCTCTCGGTCACCTCATCGTGACCCTCAAGGTCGGCGACGGTGCGGGCGAGTTTGATAAGTCGGTGGTATGAACGAGCGGAAAGGTCGTGCTTTTTGGCTGCGAGGTTGAGTGTCTTCTTCACGTCATCAGAAAGCGGAATCGCAACGGCAATATCGCGAGGGCCAACATCACTGTTTGTTTTGAACGGGAGTTTTAGCTTCTGGTATCGTTTTTCCGCAATCCCGCGCGCCGTCGCCACTTTTTTACGCACCTCCTCACTCGTCTCCTCGTTCCCTCGCCCCTCGGTGAGCTTTTCGTGCTCGACAACGGAGACTTCGGTCCACAAATCAATGCGGTCAACAATTGGTCCGGAGATTTTTCGCTTGTACCTATCTATCTGGTGCCCTGCACACGAACAGATTTTTCCCTTCACCCCATTATTTCCGCACGGACAAGGGTTCATGGCGGTAATCAGCGTAAAGTGTGCGGGGAATTGCGCCGACCCTTTGACCCTTGAAACATTTACAATGTGGTCTTCAAGCGGTTGACGGAGCGCATCTATCACTCGGCGTTCAAACTCGGGAAACTCGTCAAGGAAAAGAACCCCTCGGTGTGCAAGGGTTATCTCGCCTGGTTTTGGGATAGAACCACCACCAACAAGCGCGATATACGAAGCGGTGTGATGCGGTGCGCGAAAAGGTGGATAGGTAATTAAAGGTTCTTGGAGCACTCCGGCAACCGAATGAATGCCGGTAACCTCCAGCGCTTCTTCAATAGCGAGTGGCGGAAGAATTGAAATAAAGGCTTTTGCGAGAAGGGTTTTTCCGGTTCCGGGCGGTCCCCACATTGCAATATTGTGTCCGCCAGCTGCCGCAATCATAAGGCCTCGCTTCGCGGTGCGCTGTCCTTTTACGTCCGCGAAATCCACCTGATACTCACGCGCCCCCGCTTTAAACGGCGTCTGTGGTGTCGGTTTCATCTTCCGTTTTTGAATAAACGGACGGTCTTCGTCAGGCAAAATATCTTTTTCCGTAAGGTGCGCGACCAGTTCAAACAGATTCTTAACTCCAAAAACCGTTATGCCGTCTATAAGAGCAGCCTCCACGGCATTTCCCGCGGGAACATAGATCTCTTTGAAGCCTGCGCGTTTTGCTTCGCGAACAATCGGAAGGACGCCATCAACGGCACGCACTTCCCCATCAAGAGAAAGCTCTCCGATGAAAAGTTTGTCTTTCACGTCGGCTGGCAACGCTTTTGAAGCGATGAGATACCCGATAGCCATCGGAAGGTCAAAAGAAGTACCTTCTTTTTTGATATCGGCAGGAGCGAGTGAGATGATAATCTTGTAGTTCTTCTGCTTTGGAGATTTAAAGCCGGTGTTTTTAATCGCCGCCGAGATGCGGTCCTTTGCCTCCCCCACGGCTTTATCGGGGAGACCAACGATTGAAAACGCATTGATACCTTTTGAAAGGTCTACTTCAACACGAACCAGCGCTGTTTTTAGGAGATGGACTTGTGCGCTGGTAACTGTCGCGAAAGACATACTCGACACTAATTTACAAATAAAAGATTCGAATGACACTAATAAGATAGGAAGGGTGTTTTATTCGTGTCATTAGTGTCGTGTTACTTCATGTGTGCCTTACACGTGGTTGCCGAAGGATTTGCATCAAGACGAGCCGACTCTATTTCATTTCCGCAGACGGAGCATTTCCCGTAGGAGCCGCTTTTTATTGCATCAAGCGCGGTGTTCACTTCGGCAAGTTGTGCCTCAAGACGTCTCGCAATCGCGATATTTTCCTCAAAGGATTCAAGTTTCTCCGCGACCTCATCGCGCTCCACAGGGCGCTCGTCGATGTTGGGAGTGGGCTCCCAGTCGTTTTTGTTCTCTGGATTGCGCCGTGCAACGGTTGCAAGTTCTTTTTCTACGAGTGCTTTCTCCTCAAGCAGTTTTTGTGTGAAGTTGTCGGTGTCTAGAATCATACAAACATCATAGCACTTAGCTTTTTAGCTTACTAGCTTTCTGGTACTAATCTTTTCTAGTGAGCTAAATAGCTAGAAAGCTAATAAGCTATTTTACGCGTCCTCCACCTGCCTTGCTTTGCAGAACGCGCAGTGTCTCTTCTTTTGTTGTCAGGACAAGGGTTTGCTTATCAATAAATGAGTAGAGGAAGATGATGGTACCTTCAGGGTCAAACGCAGCGCGTGCATCTTTATTGCGGATGATGACGTCTTTAAAAGCAATCCGATTCCCAAGGGCTTTTGAAGTGGTGCTTCCCACGTTCTCCAATATCGTACGAGGTAAAACGTCAAAGAGTGGACCGAAATCCTCGAGCATCGTTTCTTCCCAGGCAAGCATCCCCGCAAACGCATGGTCGTAGGAAAGCACAGTGAAAAGAAGGAATGGCTGACCTCCTTGAAAGCCATGCAAGCCGAGTGTCGGCGTGGTCCCAAGTGCGCGGACGAGTGGGGTCGGGGCCGAAGCCTCTACGGTCTCAAATAGTGAAGGTGTCGTGATGGGAACGCCTCCTAAAGTAAAGGAGAACGTCTGCAATTGGTTCTGGGGCACTGAAATGTTTTTCATTTCCCTTTGAATGGCGGTTATCGCTCCCGCGCGCTTTTCTCCACCTTGAAGTGCAATGGTGTTCGTCTTTGGTACGGTAGTTTTTGGTTCTTGAACGACGGGAGCTTTGGGACTTCGTATATAGAAAAACGCACCCACGCCAATGCTGATAACCGCCAGTACTGCAACGGAGAGGAGAAGAATTAACCGTACATTCCAATGTGTTAGAGCGAGCGGAATGCTGTTTGACATGTTGAACACCTTTGTTGGTGTGGCGGGAGTGGGCGGAGGAGTGGCTTCTTGTTCCTCCTCGCGTTCAACCTGTTTCTCGTTCGCGGCAATCGCAATGGTAGCTTTGGAGACCTGTCCCCGTTGCATAATCTCCTGCACGTCGCTCTCGTAGGTACGAATACGTTTGAGTTCGTCTTGAGGAGAAGCTTCAGGCTTTGATTGTAAATTCGGTTGAGGAGGCATGCGGTAAGTATAACGCACTTTTGGGCACCACTAAAAGAAAAATCTAAATCCTAAAAACTAAACTCTAAACAAACGGCAGGGCGGTATGGGCTTGGGTTTTGATTTTTTGGTCTTTGTTTAGGATTTCGATTTCGGTTTTAGAATTTACTGCACTAGGCCGTCTTGGGCTTAATGAAGTTGGGGTCCGCGTCCTTAATGGAGAGCTTTATGCGTCCTCGCTCGTCAATTTCTTTCACGACAACCGGTACTTTATCGCCTACGTGGAGAACCGACTCTACTTTATCAATGCGGAACGTTGCGATTTCGGAAACGTGTACCAGTCCTTCAGAACCCCCCTCACCTATCGCGACAAAGGCTCCAAACTCGGCAATCTTTACTACCGTTCCCTCGGCTCGTTCACCGCGCGTGTATTCATGGGTGAGCGCCTCAATCATGGTTGCGGCTTTGTTCGCGCTTCCCTCTTTGCCGGAAATGAAAATCGTGCCGTCCTCTTCAATGTCAATCGCGTCAACGCCGGTCTTCTCTTTGATGCCGTTGATGGTTTTGCCTCCCCCGCCGATGACCAGGCCGATTTGGTCCTTCTTCACTTTAACGATAATGATTTTTGGTGCGCGCGGAGAAATATCAGGCCGCGGAGCGGAGATTTCTTTTGTGATAACCTCAAGAATTTTATAGCGAGCTTGTTTTGCTTTTTCAAACGCTTCCGCGAGAATCGGAATTGGCACGCCGTCTACTTTGACATCCATCTGTACGGCCGTGACACCCGCTTTGGTTCCGGCAACCTTAAAGTCCATGTCGCCATGGTGATCTTCGGGTCCCTGAATATCGGTAAGCACTTTGTATTCTTTTGCGCTCCGCATCATTAAGCCCGACGCGATACCGGCGACAGGTGCGCTAATTGGAACACCTCCGTCCATCAGCGCGAGTGTGGAGCCACACACGCTACCCATTGAGGTTGAACCGTTTGAAGCAAGAGCCTCGGACACAAGTCGAATGGTATAAGGAAACTTGTCCATCGCGGGGATAACCGGAAGGAGTGCCTTTTCCGCAAGCGCGCCATGACCAATCATACGGCGATTGGTGGAGCCGATGCGTCCTGTCTCACCGGTTGAGTAGGGAGGAAAGTTGTAGTGGTGGAGAAATCGCTTCTTTGATTCGTGGATTTCCATATTGTCCACAATCTGCGCGTCTCCAGGACCACCCAAGGTGAGTACCGAAAGTACGTGCGTCTGTCCGCGGTAGAAGATACCGCTTCCGTGCAGAATGGTGGAAACACCTCCCGCTTTTGCGAAGAGGGTTCGTACGTCATCCATACCACGCCCGTCGGGACGTTTGTTGTTATCAATCGCCTCATTGTGAATGAGCGCGTTTACCTCCTCCTCAAAAATGTTGTCGGAGAGTGCGGATTTTTCGGTTGGGAACGCCTCTTTTGAGGCGGTCATCCATTCTCCCTTCAGCTCATAGATACGCGCATTACCGGCCTGACCAAAGACATACTCTTTCATACGAGGTGCGATTTTTGCAACGAAAAGTTCTCGGAGAGGTGCCGGAGTCTCGGGAATCTTAACCGCTTGTTTCTTTTTTCCAATCTCGGCAACGATGGTTTTCTGCCATGTCTGAAGCTTCTCAATTTCTTTTGAGGCTTCTTCAAGTGCAGACACAATGACACCTTCTTGCACTTCCTTGCCCCCAACCTCAATCATGTTGATGAGTCCGTCCTTTCCGCATGCGACAACGTCCATCTCAAACTCGGGATTTTCCTGACGGTTGGTGTAGATAGGATTAATGATGAGCTGGTTTGCGTTTTTGAGTTTTCCGATACGCACCGCAGACACCGGACCATTCCACGGAATGTCCGAAACCCCAAGCGCGAGAGATGCGCCAATGACAGCGAGAATATCCGGGTCGTCTTCGGCGATGGAGAGAATGGTAATAACCACCTGCACATCACGGCGCATTCGCTGGTCAAAAAGCGGACGGATAGTGCGGTCCACAATGCGTCCCGAAAGCACCGCCTCGTCGGTCGGTCTTCCCTCTCGGCGAATAAAGCGAGAACCCAAGATTTCTCCCGCAGCGTAAAAGCGTTCTTCGTAATCAACCGTGAGTGGAAAGAAATCCATATCCTTCTCCCCTTTTGACATCGTCGCGGTCACGAGTGCGGTGGTGTCGCCGTACTTCATAATCACCGAGCCGTTCGCCTGCTCGGCGAGGTCGGTGAATTCGGCGATGAGCTTCTTCCCTCCGAGCTCTATTGAGTATTCTTGTTTCTTCATACAATACGAACTACGAACCTTTACGAAAATACGAAACTCCCCCTCGTCTGTCATTCCCGCGGAGGCGGGAATCCAGTCCCCTATTTCGTAAAAGTGCTTCGTTTTAGTTGACCTCTAGAAAGAAGACCTGAACCAATGTTCAAATCTCTGTTTCCAGAGACCAACCGTTACTGATAATTGAGGCCAGTGTAGCAGAAACCCGCCCGTTTTTATATTTGACAGGTCTGCACTTTTACTATATGGTTTGGTTAGCTTTTGCGAAACTCCGTCATGTGCGGCCAAGAGTATTTTAACAATGAGCACCAAGTTTTTTTACCAGAATCTTTCTGGCGGGGCTAGTTCTTTAGCAAGATTGGAAAAAGAAGTAGATGCTTTTTTAGCAAACAATCCTTCTATTTCCATCAAACATATTACCTAGTCGGGCGATGATGTTGTGTTGTACATCATAATCTGGTATGAGCACGAAGACTAAAAAAGCAGAAACAACCTCGGCGAAGGACTCACACCCTTCGTCTTTTTCTTTAGTTTACTAGGTTTTTGTACGCCTCCTTGCGATGCCAGACCGCATACAAAGTAATTTCCTTTCGGGTATCATTGAGCCAAAGAAACACGCGCCATTCCCCCACTTTGAACTTGCACAATCCCTGCAACCCTTTCGGTGTAAAGGAAAGCTGAAAGATACCGTGAGTTGTTTCCTCAAGCTCGGTCAATTTCGCTGTAACGCGCCTCGCAATTGGCCTGTCGAGACGCGCAAGGGATCGTTCAAACGTTGCGGTGGGAATGAGACGATACCCCATAGCGTGTTTTGAGTACCTGCCAACTTTGGACTCTCCCTTTGACTTGGTCCAATTTTGCCCGGTTGAGTTCAGCTACTATCTTTTTGTTTGAAAGCATTAAAAAATCCTCAATATGTTCTTTCGCCTCTTCTATAGCAGTCATTGCCCCTATCATTTTCTGTAAAGTTGCTTGCGGAATAGAAACATTTTTTGTTGTAGGTGTTAATTTCATTTTTACAGTACATGTTCAATAACAAGGCCGACAGCTTCCTTCAGATTTTCCTTTACTTCAGCAAAAGTAGCTCCCTGTGTGTTTGCGCCAGGGATTTCCTCAATCCAGCCGATATAGCCCCTACCTCTCTTTTGGTAGACGGCTGTAAGTTGTCGCTGTGTCTTTGCCATATCTCAATGGTATCACAAAGTTAGGTTTTTCTTTTCTAACAGCTAGAAGCTATCAGCTAAAAACTGGTTTTACCGCCTGCTACCCAACAGATACTTTCTTGGGTTCGCATCAAGGTCCAAAAAGTCATCGCACACCTCAAGAAGCTTGCCTGAAGTAGATTTACCGAATGCCGCAACTTCCACCTGGCATCCCTGCATTTTGAGGTATTCCACAAGGGGTACGAAATCACCATCGCCGGCAACAATGACCACCACATCAAGCTTGTGGGCGAGCTTTACCGCGTCAATCGCAATGCCGACATCCCAATCGGCCTTTTTTGCTCCACTCCCGAAGATTTGGAGCGGTTTTGACTTGGTTTCAATACCGACTTTCTCAAGGGCCTCAAAAAATCCTTTCTCTTCCCCGCCTTCGGTCGTAATGAGGTACGCAATAGCGCGGACAAGAATACGATTCCCCACCACGTCTTTGAGGACCTGGCCGAAGTTTACATTTGCGTGATAGAGATTCTTCGCGCTGTGATAAAGATTTTGCGTATCAATAAAAACACCGACGCGCTGTTCTACATGTTTAATAACTGCCATGGCTGATTTGTAAGGAGCGAAGCGACTATAGAAATCGCCAGCCAGCACTATTTCCAAAGGGTTATAGTGGTGGGGGTGCTTAAAATGCTGCTACGCTCCCGAAATATAAAAATTTATAAAAACTTAAAAAAATAGTGCTGGATAATGTTTGGCAATGATATTTTATAGAGCTTCGCTCATAAAATATCAGCCAAGCCATTACTTCTTCAAATCCATCTTCTTCAAAATCGCATTGTAGCGTCTTGTATTCTTCTTTTGGAGATAACGGAGATGGGTTTGTCTGTCTGCAACCATAGAAAGGAGTCCACGGCGTGAGTGGGTATCCTTCTGGTGTTCTTTCAGGTGCTTTGAGAGCTCGTCTATGCGTTTTGAAAGCACAGCAATCTGGACCTCCGGAGAACCGGTGTCTTTGTCATGAATGGCTACCGTCTTGATAACCTTTTGTTTCTTAACTTTGGTCAACATATGTGGCCATAAATCTAGCATTAAAGTACTTAAAACGCAAGTTCAGTGGATGGAGAAATAACGAGAGCTTCTTTCGTCGGGCTTTAAACATCGATTAACACCTAGACACTCACCCTATAGCCAGGAAGTATACTAATTCGTAGTGAAAGTAGATTCTAAGCCTAATCTAAGGCAGAGCACACATTTTTTGTTAAGGACACACCACCACAGGAAGTTATCCACAGATGTGTCCTTTACGCTGTCCTTTAACTAGGAGTATACTACACACTAGTCGGGGGAATGCTAGATTGCATTGTCCTGAATATAGAGTAGCGAGACCCATTCAAATCTCTTGTCCTTAAGAATATCTTTAGGCTAAGTCTTCTGAATAGGCTACTCACTGCTTGTGGTTCTTTGAAAGAGGATTCAACTCTCTCTTATTCGGAAGAAAAAGTCACTATAGTTAGATTCTGGGAAAGATTTCCACAAACTTTCCTTCGGGAATTATTTTCCCGGGCTGACTCTTTACATTTTTTCTATCCGATTCTATTTGACCGGTTCGACCATTATCGAACTTAGGTCCTTTTACCAGTCTGATTCCTTCAGACTTCGGTATAAGCCGCCCTTTGGGTTAAGTTTTCTTTCAAATAACTGAGAAAACCGCCCTACTGGGCGGCTTTTCTTTTGTTTTATCTTCTTACCTAAAAGCTAGAAGCTAACAGCTATAAGCTCTCTTATGACACCCAATGCTTTTTTCGTATCTCCTGCAAGGTTTTCTCTTCCTCCTTTTCCTTTGTCTCCTTTGCCTGTTTCCCTTTTGTTTCTAGCTCTTTTTCAGGAAGAGCGATAAGGTCCAAAGCCCTTTTTTCCAGGTATTCTTCGGTATTTCTGGTCGGGTCGTCCAATACTTCTTCAAGAAGCGCATGCAGAATATGTCCAATCCTCGGTCCCGGGGTGATTTTTCCAATTTCAATAATTCTACCCCCGTTGATCTTGAGCATTCCTACCGAAAGCGGGTCACGCATCACCTCATCTACCATGGAATGGTATTTTCTAAGTCGATACGGGCTCTCTTTGGGCCTTCCAGTACCTATTCGGTCACACGTACGAACATCCATAAGGTCCCAGATATGGTCCTTCCCTACCCGGCTCACAATTCTCCGCACCGCCGAAAGAGTAATCTGTTCGGTGTCGGAAAAGAACATATGCCAACGAACAAGGGTAGCAACATTTTCAATCATTTTCTTGGGAAATGCGAGGCGCGCCATGATTTTTGTGGCCATTTTTGCTCCTACCATGTCATGACCGTAGAAGGTCCAGTCCTTCTTTTCTTCCGAGAAGCGCCTTGTTGCAGGCTTCCCAATGTCGTGGAATAGGGCCGAAAGACGGGTCTCAAGAGGGAAACCTTTCTTTGCGGAGTGTTCTACGGTACGCAGTATATGCTCAAAGACATCAAATGAGTGAGCTTTATTCTGCGCCACCCCGATTCCTTCCTCAAGTTCAGGGACCATATGGGTAAGTAAACCGAGCTTCTGGCAGAGAATAAGGCCAATATGCGGTCTTTCCGACATAAGAATGCGAATAAACTCTTCACGAATTCTTTCGGGAGCTATTTCCTTTAAGTGCTGTGCACTTGAGGCGATAGCACTCTGTGTCGCGGAATCAATGGTAAAGTCCAGTTCCACAGCTATCCGCACCGCTCGAAGCATTCGGAGGGCATCCTCGTTAAATCGTGCCTCCGGCTCCCCTACTGTACGCACAGTTTTCTTTTTGAGGTCTATTTGACCCTCAAAAAGGTCCGTAAGTTCACCGGACGACTTCAGAGCGATTGCATTGATGGTAAAGTCTCGGCGCTTAAGGTCGTCCTCAAGCTTGGAGCTCCAGGTAACTGAATCGGGTCGGCGTTTGTCTGAATAGTTCCCTTCTAAGCGATACGGGGTGATTTCCACCACCTTGAGCGTCTCATCGGTAGCTTCCTCGGTTACTACACCGACCGTACCGTACTCGTTTTCATAAAACGTATTGGAGAATAAGCCCATAATCTCCTCGGGCTTTGCGTTGGTCGTAACGTCCCAGTCCTTTGGTTTTCTTCCAATCAAAAGGTCGCGTACACAGCCACCAATAAGGTATGCCTCAAAACCCTTGTTTTCCAAGGTTTTTGCAATAACACTCACCTCATTCGGAATGCTAAAATTTGGTGCCGTTTTTAGGTTTTTCACAGCAATATTGTAGTATTTCTTTTGAAATTCGCCTAATTTAGCGTATGATTTCGGCATAAGCGCTCATAGTGAAACGGATATCATATCTGCCTTCGAAGCAGACGTTCCAGGTTCGAATCCTGGTGGGCGCACCAATTTTGTAAAAAGACCAAGTTTCAATTATAATGGCAAACGTGAACTCGTAGGCTGGCTAGGCGGACTACTTCCCGCCGACGCGTGTCTCCGAGGGAATGCGGGTATGGTTTAGTGGTAGAACACGTCCTTGCCAAGGATGAGATTCGGGTTCGATTCCCGGTACCCGCACCACAGAACGAAGTGATTGGGCTGCGGATAGAAAGTGCTGGGAGCACTTTCGGCCGGAATCGAAGCCTGTTTGAGCCTTTTGTAGAGCCGTAGGCGAATACAAAAGCCAAACAGGGTACTGATCCTGTAAGGATCGACGGTGCCCCGTAGTGAGCCTTCCGAGGCTCTACTACTGGGGTTCCCGGTACCCGCACCACAGAACGAAGTTGTCGTGCATAATTCCCTTTTAGGGTTGCCTGAATATCTCTCTATCCACCAAAGACAAGGTCAAAACTGTGGATAAGATAGGGGATATGTGTATAAAGGACAAGGACAGGGTACACGTGAAATGTACGATATACGGCTAATAATAACGTTATTATCAAAAAGACAGGTCTTTTATGGTCCCTTATTGTTTCATGTGAAACAAGTTGGTGTAGATAGGATGTTAGAAACTAAGAAAATGATTTTTACCATATAGTTTGGTTTGTTTCATCTGAAACATATCTATGGGCATCACTCAAAAAGTAGGATCCCTTGGGGAGGAACTTGCAGTAAAGTTTCTTATGAAACGAGGGTTTGTGGTCATTGACCGGAACTATCGGCGTCCATGGGGAGAGCTAGATATAGTGGCAGAGAAGAAACAGAAGATTCATTTCGTAGAGGTGAAGGCGATGTCGCACAGATTTGTTTCAGATGAAACAGAGAAAGGCTTACGAAATGGTGTTTCATCTGAAACGTCTGCTTACAATGGCTGGAGAGCCTCTTTGTTGTATGTACGCTCAAAGATCAAGAAGGATAGATTTAGGCCGGAAGACCATGTGAATGCAGAGAAAATCAAGCGTTTGGCCCGTATCATTCAAACCTATCTTGGCGAGAAACATGTTTCATCTGAAACAAATTGGCAGTTTGATGTGGTAACTGTTCTCATTGATCGTGAGAGAAAGAAGGCGAAGGTAGAGTTTTTGGAAGACATAACCCTGTAATTTTCTAAGAGACATCCACTAAGGTTAAATGTCCTTTAGAAAATTATCTCGGAGTATGCTAGTATCCTCTTACTGAACGGGGCGTAGTGTAACGGTAGCATTCATGCTTTGGGAGCATGCGGTCCGAGTTCAAATCTCGGCGCCCCGAATTTGTTTTCTTAGAGAGCTATTTCAATGATAGGAGAGTCTTTACGCGTATGAAATCTTTTCTAAAGAAATGTGTGTTGATAATACTAATGCTTGAGGCGAAGCTTTCGTTTTCACGCCACCGCCCCCGCATCATTGCTATTACAGGGAGTGTTGGTAAAACTTCCACCAAGGATGCTGTTTTTTGCGCACTTAGGCCTTTCTTTTCTGTGCGGAGGAACGAAAAAAGCTATAACAGTGATTTTGGCGTACCGCTGACTATTTTGGGTCTCAACAACTCCGTCAATAACCCAATTTTATGGCTTTGGAATCTCTTGGTTGGCGCAACGCGTATGGTTCTTCCTGAAAAAAACCTTAGTTGGTTGGTGTTGGAGGTTGGGGCAGGGGAGCCGGGAGATATCAAGAAGTTTGCCGGCATGCTCGCTCCCGATATCGCTATAATCACGCGATTTGCGGAGGTTCCTGTGCACGTTGAGTTTTTTCCTACGGTAGAAGCGCTCATTGCGGAGAAAACAGAGCTTGCTCGTGCGGTAAGAAAAGACGGGACGCTTGTTCTTGGGGGTGATGACGAGAAAGTACTTGCTCTTAAGCAACAGTTTCCCGACCACCACACGGTGCTTTATGGCGCCAATGAGACGTCGGACGTTCGCGGTTCTGGATATTCGCCTGTCTACGAAAAGGTAAAAACATTCCAATTCCCTTCAAGCGTACAGTTTATTGTATCGGTCGGTTCACATTCTTTTCCAGTTTTATTGAAAGGTGTACTCGGAGCGCATCTTATACAGCCGGTTCTCGCGGCATTCAGCGTTGCGAGCGCTCTCAAACTTGACTTGAATCGTGTAGCGGAGACGTTTAAGAGCTTTGCTTCACCTCCGGGACGGATGCGAATCATCACCGGTACGAATAACTCCCTCATTATCGATGATTCATACAACGCATCTCCCGTTGCTGTGCAAGGGGCTCTTATTTCGCTTGCCGCGCTTGAGGTAACAGGGAGAAAGATAGCGGTACTCGGCGACATGGCGGAACTTGGTGCTTTCGGACCGGAAGAACATCGAAAGATTGGCGCGCTTGTCGCAAAGTCGTGTGCGAAGCTTGTGGTTGTGGGGAACCTGGCGGAAGAAATCAAAAGCGGAGCGCTTTCGGCGGGTATGACCCCTGAACGTGTTCGTGCCTTCAAGACGAGTAGAGAGGCGGCCGATGTGCTGGCGCGTGATATTTCGGGGGGAGATGTAGTTTTGGTAAAAGGATCGCAGTCGGCTCGTATGGAGCGGATTGTTAAGGCGCTTATGCGTAACCCCGAGCGAGCTTCGGAACTGCTGGTCAGGCAAGAGCGGGAGTGGCTAGATTAATACTTTTTGTTATAGTGAGTTTCAAATTATGGGGAGAAAACAAAAAATCAGAGTCGGAATTATATTTGGCGGGAAATCTACCGAGCATGAAGTGTCTTTGCAGTCCGCGAAGAATGTAATTTCCGCGCTGGATAAAGAAAAATACGAGCCGATCTTAATCGGCATTGATAAGGAAGGGAAGTGGCACCGCAGTTCGGGAGCGGACTATCTTTTGAATAGCGAGAATCCGAAACTCATCGCACTCAACAAAAAAGTGGCAGAGGGGATGGTGCTCGTTCCCGGGGAAGAGAAGCAACTTATGACGCTTCAGGGTGAGGAAGAGAATCAGGTATTGGATGTGGTTTTTCCGGTCCTCCATGGGCCACTCGGAGAAGACGGAACGATGCAGGGGCTTTTGAAGTTGATGGATATTCCGTTTGTGGGGCCAGGAGTCCTCGGTTCCGCAATTGGTATGGACAAGGACGTGCAGAAGAGGCTTCTCCGTGACGCGGGGATTCCTGTCGCACGATTTATTGTCTTGCATGAAACGAAAGAAGGATTTTCTTTTTCCAAAATAAAGAAGGAGCTCGGCCTTCCACTTTTCGTGAAGCCGGCAAACGCGGGGTCCTCTGTGGGGGTGAGTAAAGTTAAGACTGAAGCCGATTTTAAGTCCGCAGTCGCCGATGCGTTTAAATACGATAACAAGATTCTTATTGAAGAGGGGATAGACGGACGCGAAATAGAGTGCGCGGTGCTCGGGAATGAAAATCCTATCGCCTCGGTACCGGGGGAAATAAAACCAACTCATGAGTTTTACTCGTACGAAGCGAAATATATTGATGAGCAGGGAGCGATCTCTGAGATTCCGGCCAAGCTCCCTGCAAAGATAGCAAAAAAAGTACAGGAAACCGCCGTTTCCGTTTTCAAGATACTTGAGTGCGAGGGTCTAGCCCGGGTGGATTGCTTTGTTACCAAAGACGGTCGCGTGCTGGTAAATGAGATAAACACCATTCCCGGCTTCACTAAAATCAGTATGTACCCCAAGCTCTGGGAAGCCTCCGGTATTCCGTATCCGAAACTCATTGATACGCTCATCACCCTCGCGCTTGCCCGCGCACAGCGCGAGAAACGCATCGCGACTAAGTTCAAGGCCTAGCAGGAGGAATTCTCCCACCCTTTTTCTCGTCACGATATACTGTATTGAATTAATAGCCCCTAATGGGGCTATTTTGCTATCCACAGTAGTAAACTTGCATTAATACCAATAGTTTGATACTATTGCATTTGTAGCAGTATTTACTCAATAAACGTCATATAATCTTATGGGCGAAACAAATGAGCAAAGGGCGGATAGGTTTAAGAGACTAGCAACCAAAAGAACCAATATAGTGCTTGATAGAATACGAGTTCTAGGGAATTGTGCCAATCGGGGAGCGTACGAGTATAGCGAGGCAGAAATTAACAAAATCTTTTCCGAAATTGACAGGCTACTTAAGGTCACAAGAGCAAAGTTTCAAGTTTCGAAAAATAAGGAATTCAAACTGTAAACATATGAGTAACTATAAACAGACCCTTTTAAAATTGTTAGAAGCTGATTCTGCAGATAAAGTGCAGGAAATTCTTAAAAGTGACCCTCTATTCCAAGGTAATACTTGGGAACCGCTTGGGGGTGATAGAACCAACATAACTACAGCAGGCAATCAACAGGAAGATCCGATTAATGCTTTAGTTGAGAAACCAATTAATTCAATTGACCATCTGCTTATTAAGGAGTGCAGACTAAGGGGAATTGATCCTGAAAGTAATTTAGCACCTAAAACGATGAAAGAGGCGGTAGAGACCTTCTTTAATATTCCTGGCGGAGATATTTCAAAGATTGACGATAAAGAAAGAAGAAAATTGGCCGGAAACGTGAGAATAATTGCTAGTGGATCAATTAAAACCCCCAATATCTCCGTAGTTGATTTTGGAGAAGGACAGCACCCATCCCAGTTTTCTAGCACACTTCTTTCGTTACCGCGTGACAAAAGTAATAAAAATAAAATCCATTTTTTTCAAGGTAAATTTAATCAAGGGGCAACTGGAGCATTATTATTTTGTGGTGGGGATAAATTCCAGCTAGTGCTTTCAAGAAAAGATCCTAGATTACTTAAGGATGAACAGAAGGATGAGTGGGGATTTACCCTGATTAGAAAGCGACCATATTCAGAGGTGTCTACCGATGAGAAAACTACATGGTTTGAGTATTTTGTTGATAGTAACAAAAGAATCTTTTCGTTTCCCGGTGAAGAGTTGGGGATTTTGCCCGATAACGAGAAAATGAATAGTGGGGTGTATATAAAAATGTATAGCTATGACTTGGGTAAATATTCAGCTAGCGATGTGACTTTAGAATTGTGGCGTGATTTGAATCGTAAACTATATTCTCCCGCATTGCCGATTATAATTCACGAAACTCGCGATTACGGAGGGCATAGTTCTTCAAAAATTCTTGTTGGAAATAAGTACAGAACATTAAAAGACGAGAATGATAAAGTAAAGGAAAGAATCGTGTTTGATTCCAATTTAGGTAAACTAGGAGTAAGAAAAGTTGAAGTTACTT
>CALQZP010000021.1 GCA_943349725.1 Candidatus Nomurabacteria bacterium
GGCCTTTGTTTACGGCATTGATGTAGTGTTCAGTATTTCCTCTTAATTCTTTGAGTCCAATGATAGTATTCATACAGCAAGTTTACCTAAAGATTATCTTCCCGTCAACACGGGAAACTGTACAAAACACAAACTCCTCAAAAAATCCAAACAAAGGCACAAACTACTCAAAACACAAAAACAAATTTATTCTTTCGTTTGGCCTTTGGAAATTCTGTTTTGAAAAGTTTGTTTGGGTTTTTGGATACTGTGTTTTGTTCCTTTACAATTTATATTCTCCCGACAGTCCCTGCGGGCGGTAGAGCATCAGCACGACAAGCATCAGTCCATAAATTGCCTGGCGAGTTTGCGCGGCGATATCCGGCGGGAAGCCCACAAAGCGGAGCGCCTCGGGAAGCAGGATCAGCACTACGGCTCCGATGACCGCACCTTTGTTTGACGCCAGCCCGCCAAGAATAACCGCAGAGAGGAAAAAGATGGAGTCGTTCAGCGTAAAGGTAGAAGGGTCAATAAACTTGATATACGAAGCGAATAGCGCACCCGCCACCGAGGCAAGCACCGCGCCGAGTACAAACACCGCAAGTTTGTAGTGAAGCGCGCGGTAGCCAAACACTTGAAGCGCGTCCTCATCCTCACGAATACCTTTGAGTACCCTTCCGAACGAAGAGTGCGCCACATATCTCACGACAAGATACACCAAAAATGCGAAAAGAAGTGTGAGAAGGAGAAACGAGTAGTTGGTGGAAAAAGTAAACCCAAAAAACTCCGGCCTCGGAATCCCCGGAATACCAAGGGGACCACGCGTAAGCACCTCGGCGTTGAGAAAGATACTCCACACAATGATACAAAAGCCGACGGAACCGATAGCCACAAAGTCGCCCCGAAACTTTGAGAGCACCACCCCGATACCAAGACTTACTACCGCCGAGATCAGCATTCCTATGAGAAGCGCGAGGAAGAAATTGAAATGGAAACCCGTCGTGAGAATAGCTACCGTGTACGCACCAATGCCGAAGAAGGATGCATGCGCGAGCGAGATAAGCCCCGTGTACCCGAGCACGAGATTAAGCGAGAGCGACAATATCACGAAGATACTGGAGAGAATGGCAAGATGAATGAGATATTCCATAGTGTTTATCGCGGGAATAGTCCTTTAGGTTTCCAAATGAGGAACAAGAGGAGGACGGTGAACGCGATCGCGAGCCTCCACTCCCCCGACACCTTCCAGATGCCGAAGTTTTCTATGAACGCGACAAGGAACGCACCCGCGATACCGCCGTAGAGATTGCCGATACCGCCGACGATAGACGCGGAGATGACGCTAAGGAGCCAGAGGAGTCCCATCGTAGGTTCAATGCCGGTATCAAATCCGATAAGGAGTCCCGCGAGCCCGCCGATACATCCCGCAATAAAAAATACGAAACCGATATTCTTCTCGGTGTTGATGCCCACCATCTTCGCCACTTCTTCGTCATCGCTCACCGCGATGAGCGCTTTGCCGAACATAGAAAAACGCAAAAGCAGAAAAAGCGCGAGTGAAAGAACAACCGCAATAGCAAGCGTGACGAGCTGGATTGCCGTCATCGTTCCGCCAAAAAATTCAAGCGTAGGATTTCCCGGAAGTAAATTCGCAAGTGTCTGAAACTGGCTGGTGAAAAGAATAGCGACGATTGCCTGAATAAAGGTGAGCACGCCGAGCGAGGCGATGAGGAGGACACTGCTTGACGCCTTCCTCGCGCGAAGCGGAGCGTACACCACTTTGTAGACAGCGAGGCTAAGCACCCCCGAAAGTAGAACGGCAAGCGGTACTCCCACCCACAGGGAGAGCCCGAGCATTTTCATAAAATAGAAACCCGCGTATCCCCCGACCACCACCATCACGCCATAGCCAATATCGATAAACTTTGCCGTGCTAAAAATCAGGTTAAAGCCAAGCACCAGCACCGCGTAGATGGCGCCGGAAACGATGCTGTTGGCGACTAATTGAGGAAAAATATCCATGTTTGGTGTCATTCCCGTGAAGACGGGAATCCAGTCTTAAGTTTCTGGATCCCCGCATCCGCGAGGATGACAGAAAATATAGGAAAACTATAGCATGAAAGAGAGCTACAAATAAGGGTTTCCCGCCCTAGGAATAAGTTGACAAATAGGGGTATTTCGTGCTACAATTCCCGCAGTGCTATGATAGGAAGCAAATCGCTTTCCTACGCTAGAAAAGAGGGCCTTGAAACCCCACTTTTCTATCCAGAAGTGCTTGTCCGAACGAGTTTTGGCTATGCATCAACGGAGGCAAATTCAAACGGAAAGTCCTTTTTTATGAAAAATTATCTGTTGGTTTTCTTGGCGTTAGTTGTCACTTCTTTCACCTCCCCCACCGCCTGGGCACAGACCGAAAAGCCGTTGGTCAAGCCGGTCGCACTCTCCTTTCTGAGGGTTGGCTCCGCTACAAATGTGGTGTCCTCCTACTCGGCGGGGCCAGAGAGCGACACGCTTATGGCAGGCTGGACGTCTGGAGAAAGTCAGGTTCGGCTTATCGCCCACTACAGCGGTGGAAGCACAAACCTGGGGGCCTTCCAACTCTCGGAAATTGGGAAAGAAAGGAACTTTGAATGGACTCCGGGTCAAGAGTTTCCCCCCATCGATCTTCCGGATGGGACTGAAAGGTTTCTGTTAAGTTTCATCGGAAAAATCCGGAACCAGTACCACTCCATCGGTGGAGGGATGGTTGTGGAGGTTGCCCCGATGAAATTCGTGGCGAAAGCTGAAAAGCTTTGGGACGGGGAGGTTTTTGCGGACTACCTGTTCGTTGACGAGTCCGGTAAGTACCGGGTTGTTGACGGAAACAAGTGGGCGGGAGAAGCTCCCACCGTGGACCAGCCGGTTTTCCTCGGTTCGGACGAGGAAAACTACTTCGCCGCGGAAAAGAAAGGAGAAAAGTTTCTCCTCTCCACCGAAGTCTTCAGCGTGCTCAAGACGCGCGCGGACTATCGGCGTGCCAGCGCGGTGCGGATGGAACAACGGGAGAGAAAGTAATCTCCCGCACAAATTCACGAGACCCGAGTGTGTCATGCACGCTCGGGGCTCTTTTTTTATACAGCCCCAAACGCAAACCAGCCTCGGCTTCGCCGAGGCTGGTTTTCTTTTCTTCTTCTCTTTTCTACTTTCTACTTTCTACGTACTACTTACTATTTCACGTACACCTCTTTCTTCCCCGCCTTAATCACCTCAACGGTGTGTCCGCCAATGCGGTCGCCGTTTTCGCCAATCGTGATTTTACCCGAGGCTCCCTCCCAATCCTTTACGATTCGTGACCACGCAGCGATTTTCTCGCCATTGTACCCTACCGCTTCAATCGCGTCCTTAATCAGATAGACGGCGTCATATTCGGTCTGTCCGTACGCTTGATACGGCATATCGGCCCCAAACTGCGTCTTGTAGTCAACGAGGAGTTTCGCAAACTTCGCGTTGTTTGGGTCGCTACTAAACTCTGCGGTAATACCTCCCTCAAGAAGGTCCTTGTACGTCGCGATGAGTGTCACATCACCTCCCGTTGCGTCATTGATAACAATCATCGGCTTCCACTTGAGGTCCTGCACCTGCTTGAAGATACGCTCGGACATCGCAGGTGTTTGCGTATCAATAAAGAACGCATCTGACTTTGATGCCTTGAGCTTGGTGAGCTGTGAACGGAAGTCCGAACTTGCGGTGGTTACTTCCTCTTTAACAATTGTACCTCCGAGCTCTTCAAATCGAGCGGAAAATGCCTTATAGACGCCGAGTGCATAGTCGGTCTGCTCCTGAATGAGCGCAACCTTTTTGAAACCCTTGTCGGTGTAAAGTACATCCGCAAGTACTCGGCCTTGAGAAGCGTCGGACGGATAGTTTCTGAAGAAATACGGGCTGATACCGGTAAGGTCTGGGCTACTTGAGCCAGGAGAGAAGAGTGCAACCTTCGCTTCTGTCGCTATCGGAGTCGCTGCAATGGATTCGCCACTGCAGAACCCGCCCAAGATGAGCTGAACCTTGTCTACACTCACGAGTTTCTGCGCTGCGCTGGTCGCGTCTTTGCCGTTACACTTCGCATCTTCGATAATGAGTTCAAGAGGTTGTCCCTTGATACCGCCCATCGCGTTGATTTCATCCACCGCAATCTTGTAGATATTGCGTGCACCTTCGGCATACGAAGCGGCATCTCCCGTAAGTGGGAGCAGTACACCAATCTTAATCGGAGTTTTTTCCTCTACTTTTTTTGTTCCCGCCTTTCCGCCATACGCCACAAATCCTCCCACAATGAGGAGAAGTACCACAAGCCATGTAATTGTTTTCGCCATTCCCGCCCCGCTTCCCTGTGTATCTGGTTCCATACTGCGTATCACTTGTTTTATAGGAGCCTTCCGGTCTCCATTTCAACAAGTTTGTGTGGAAGATTTCTGACACACTATCAGCGCATCTGCCATAGAAAAAATAATAAAAAGATTTTGAGAAAATCTATTCGCATTGTAATACCGCCCATAAAAAAAGCAAGAACAAAAACGTTTCGCTACCATCTGTCCAGAGTGGTATACTTCAGCTATTATTCATTCTCCATTCATTTTATGAAACAAGACACTTTTACGCGCGCTTCGGGAGCTATCTTTCTCGTTATTATGCTCTTCCACCTTGCACGGATAGTGCAGGGTTGGGAAGGAATTATTAACGGATGGACCATTCCTATGTGGTTTTCTTACCTAGCGGTTCTCGTGACCGGGTACTTTGCGATGAACGGGCTCCGCCTCGGCAAAAAATATCCTTACCGGTCATACTTTTCTGAAAATCCTGGGTATGCTAGAGTACGAGCCCATGAAAACCTTACTAAAACGTCGTTCAGTATACATCAGCCTGTCGGTCCTTATCGCGCTTTTCGCGCTCTATTTCGTCACGCTAGGAGGTACGCAAGGTAAGGCGGAAACAGCTGTAGTGGTAACGCAAAACCTCACCGAGGAAGTCCGCATCACCGGCACCATCAAAGCGACTCAAAAAGTATCGCTTTCGTTTGACCGCGCCGGTACCATTATCTCCCTGCCCTACCCTGTGGGAACCGCGGTGCAAGCGGGGATGATTATTGCCTCACTCCAAAACGAATCCGAGCAAGCGAGCGTTGAGGAACAGAAGGCACAGGTCGCAATTGAGGAGACGAAGCTCGCAAAAATAAAGGAGGGTACGCGGGGCGAGGAACTCCGTCTTAAGGAAGCAGAGACAAGGAAGGCCGAAGTGGCGTTCCAAAACGCACAAAGCAAAACGAGTGCGACTCTTGCCGATGCCTACAGCGCCGGCGAAGAAGCACTCAACCGTTATGCTGACCCATTTTTCACGAGTGACGATGGTCAGACACCACGTCTTACCTATGCAACCGGCGCACAAACTTCCATTGATGCCGAGCAAAAACGTTTAACCGCGGGTACCAAGATAAAGGACCTGCAACAACTTCTCGGAGCCGAAAAACAAGGAGCTTCTTCACTTGAAACCGCACTGCAAGATTTGCGCGCCATACAGGATATGTTCATCACCTTGGGTCTCACCCTCCGTGAGACCAGTACTCTTGATTCGGCAACTCTCCTCGACTATCGCACACGCGTGACCTCCGCGCGAAGCGCACTCGCGACAGCCATCACCTCCATACAAACCCAAACGAGCTCCCTTCGCGACACCTCGGCCGAATTTGACCGCACCTCACGGGCGCTTGAACTTGCAAAGGCCCCCGCCACAGCTGAAACCGTGCGGGAAGCCGAACAAGAAATTCTGCAAGCGAGGGCAAAGCTTCGGAGTACAGGGGCCTCTCTTGAAAAAACGCGAATTCGCGCGCCCTTTAACGGAAAGATTGCTTCAAAAAGTGCAGAGATAGGCGAAACGGTTTCCAGCGGAAAAGCTATTATGGACTTTCTCGGTACCGGTGGGTTTGTCATTGAGGCAAAAGTATCCGAATCCGATATTACAAAAATTGTAGACGGCGACAAAGCCGACGTAACCCTGGACGCCTACGGGAGCGGGCTTGCCTTCACCGCGCGTGTCGCTTCCATAGAGCCCTCCTCAACCGAAATAGATGGCGTGTCCACCTACAAGACCACCTTCACGGTTGATGACACCACCGCGAATATTCGTTCAGGTATGACCGCAAACGTAACCATTAAACGCACACTCAAAGAGAACGCACTCACCCTCCCCTCCCGCGCCATCATCACCGAAGACGGTGCCTCGTCAGTTATGAAAATAAACGAAAAAGGACCCGCACAAAAGTCACCGGTCACTCTCGGTGTTCGGAACGGCTCCGGCACCGTAGAAATCCTCTCCGGCCTCTCTTCCGGCGACACGGTCCTCATCCCCTCCGCAAAATAGCTTCTTTTTAGTTCTCCCTTTTCTAAAGGGAGTACCGCATTCTTATGCGGGGAGGGATTTTAAACGGAGGTGCCGTCTTCGGCGGAGGATTTTCTCTCTCCTCCCTCACTTCCTCCTCCCTCCAATAGCTACTCTTTACTTGGGTAAAGAGTAGCTATTGGTCTTTGCCACAATTTGCAACAAAAAAGCCCCGCGTCTTACGACACGGGGCTACTTAGTGGGATTTTCTGCTTACGACCCTAAGCGATCGCTCACTTCAACGATTTCAAGGGTTGTGTGGTCATCTTTTTCAAAGATTGACCCAATGACCGAACGATAGAAACAGGTTTCTTTTCCGGTGTGACACGCGCCACTCTCGGGTTTTGTCTGGGTGACGACATAGAGAAGCGCATCGCCGTCACAATCAAGCCGTGGCGGTTTCTGAAGCCGAAGTACATTACCACTTTTGGTTTCGCCTTTTTTCCAGCGTTCACCCCGCGACGTTGACCACAAGACAACCTCACCACTCGCCACCGTCTCAAGGAATTCTTCCTTTCGGGTATAGGCAAGTATGAGCACCGTGCCGGTGCCTTCCTCTTGCACGATGACGGGGACAAGCCCTCCTCGTTTCTCAAAATTAGGGACTCGAACAGTTGGTTGCATATATAGTTTTCCTTTCTTTATCTCCAACTCCTGATGACCTTCGAGATGGGCATTTCAACAAGATCCTGCGCACCGCTCGCAAAGAGTGCGGGCAGGAGCGCATTAAGTTCCCCCTTGTACACCACGGTGCCGACGGAGAAGTAATTTCCATCTGCAAGCGGCGTCACCGTAGGATTCTTGAGGGATGGGAGGTGCTGCAAAAGAGCATCTCTGTTCCCCTTCGATACATTCATCACCAGGAACACTTGCTCCCGGGCGGCGAGTGTCCCGAGCAGAAGTTGCTTAAGTGCCCTGACCAGCTCTTCCTTTGGATGCTCTCTGGGTGATCCTACCGTTGTAGCCCAGATGTCCGGATTCACGATCAAGCAGGTGTAGGTCTCCATCAAAGTGTGGATAACCTTAAGTTTATTTGCCTTGAGGCTCGCCCCCGTATCGGTAAGACATACCCCGTACTTGTAGTCGCGGGGAATATGCGCTTCGGTGCCACCGTAGGAGAAGCGAATGGCAGGAGGAGTGAGAGATTGATTCCCATACCACCCTGCCGTTAAGTGCGGATACTCGCTCAAGATGACCGCATCTTCTTCCACGTCTTCAATGCTTTTTGCAGGATTCGATTTTGACGCAACGAGGACCACCTTAGCCTTTCCTGAGGAAGTGCCTCGACCATACGGGAGTTCCGCAATGACATAACAATCTGAACTGCTTTCATATTGACAATCCAGTCCGCAAATTCCCACATCGTAGAAACCTCGGGCGACCAGATCGGGGATATGTTGCGGTCGCATGAATGTCACCCTCTCAACAAGAGAGTCACCGATCCGTACCTCGTGTTTCCGCGGGTCCTCATAGAGTTTGAAGTTTGCTTCTCCAAACAGCCGTGTCGTCCCATCCTGCAAACCTCCATTCGGCAGGGCGACATTTAGTCCGGTTGATTTCCGTGATTTCTGATTTCTTGTATTTCTTTCCATATCATTCCTTCCTGTTACCACCCACGTATTTTGACCCACCTGTGGTTGCAGATGGTGCATTTACATTTGACCCGAGAGACCCACACGTCTCTTCCGTCGGGAGTCTTCTCGTATCCGCCGGGTGACCACGTCACGATTTCCGCACCTTGCCAGTTATGGCAATTGGGGCAATAGACACAGTCACCCATTCTTCCGTCAGGCACACTCTTCCTTTCTTCTTTTTCTGTTTGGTATTCAGTTGTCAATGTACCATCGTACAAAGAACAATTTTTTCGCTCATCCGCAAAGCGGTAACGAAAACGGACTCCTTTTCAAGAGCCCGTTTGTGTGTACGAAATATTTAAAAAATAAATGCGCTAAACACAGACCGACTCTTGAGTTTCGGATCCGTGATGATGGACAGTATAAAATTGTGATTGTGTGTTTTTCATTTTTTTCTTATAGAGAGGATTTTATTAATCCCTCCCGCCGAAGACGGCGTGTGCTCCCTTTAGGAAAGGGAGAATTAAGAAACCACTTCTACTTTTTTCGGCGCCTAATGGCGAGCTGATAGCCTCCCTTCCCGTGCTTGTACCACTTCTTTACTCGAGCGATGGTTCGTGAGCTAAGGCCGGTTTCCTCCTCAATAACGTCATAATGAATGCTTTTAGCGATGGAACGCGCCGCGCGAAACCGCTTGGCGAACTCCACAAGCTCGGACTCGGTGAGAAGATCGCGCAAAAGTGCCCTCATTTCCCTACTATCACGCATAGCGAGAAACGCGCTCACGAGCGCCTCAGTGTCGCCACCCATGAGCTCCCGCTTATTGTGTTTTCTTGGTTTATTTACCATATATGATAGAGAGTACTCTTAGAGCTACTCTTTACTTGGGTAAAGAGTAGCAAATGGACGTTTCCGTGTCAACAGCCCCACTTTACTAGGGTAAAGTGGGGCTGTTGATGAAGTGCTCTCTCAACTAAAACTCTTTTGTCTCGCCTTCGGCGATAACGACGAATGAGATACCTTCGAGTGGCAGAAAGTGCTCATGAGCACCGTAATATGGCTTCCGATAGGATATGATTGCGTCATGCACCGGAAATGCGACTTTGGGCTTAATCCGTCTAGCGTACTCAACCGCCTCGGATACCTTCACCCATGAGCCAGCAACGGGAAGTGCAAGGATCTCGACCGGCTTCTCTGGGTTGGTGAGGGCGTCCCCGGGATAAAACAACCGCTCCGCAATAAAGTAGCCCGTGTTCATAACCTGGCCAAATTCTTGATATATCTCGGCATGCTTTTCGCCAAAGCCTTCAAGTAACACTCCCAAAATGGTCTTGTTTTGTCCGTCTTCAAGCAATTCGTACAAAATCCCTTCCTGTTCAAGAATCTTCCCTACTCCACGATTCGTAATCACCTTAGCCTTGGGATTGTTCTTTAGAACCGTCTTAAGAGAATCAACGTGCAGATGGTCACCGTGTTCGTGCGTGATGAGAATGATGTCTATATTTTTAACTTCATTCTGCGCCGTAGAGAACATCCCAGGGTCGGTCATAATCCGAACTCCGTTAATTTCAACAAACAAACAGCAGTGTCCGAGTTTAGTAATTTTCATGATGCGCTACGAGTTACTTGTTTTTGATTCTTCGGTTTTGAGAGCCTTGATTAACAACTTGCGATGAGTGTCGGCGCTGTGCCTCTATTTTAAATCGCGCATTATTTCCCGCGACTCCAACAGAAAAAGCCGTCGTATTCCTCACCACCTTTGGTCGGTATCCCACATCGGCTGTTAAAACATCTATGGGGTTGGCCCAGGTAAGCGGTCCTCCTACTGTCTTTACCGTTGTCCTCTTTATGCCCAGGTTATCGCGATGTGTTACCCGCTCGGTCGTCCGAGAAGACTGTGGCCTGTCGGCTCCTTGGGCCTCGGGTGATACCGGTTCGGAACTAAGTGCCGCAAGTGCGGCTCCTAAGGCAATAAAGTTTTTACCTTTCTGTAAAAATCCAGGCTTTTTCTTTTCTGGTTCCGATACTTTCTTCTCTTCGGGAACCGGTTCAAACGATGGCATTTCCATACCCATATGAGTGCAATTAGTGAGTAATCTTTGTCTTATAGTGTAAGTCCTTTTAGGAAAACATTAAACTCCTCTTTGGTTTCGGGGTGCAGAAGCCCGAACCGAACCGTTGCCTTGAGGAAACCGACTTTGGAACCGCAATCCAGCCACTCCCCTTCCAGTTCCACGCCGTGCACATCTCCCTTGCGAGCCACGACATCAAGTGCGTGCGCGAGCCGGAGCTCTTCGTCTTTCTTTGGTGTGATTTCTTTGAGCGCGCTCATAACTTCAGGAGTGATAATATACTTCCCCACCACCGCAAGATTTGAGGGTGCGTCCTTAAGTGCCGGTTTCTCTACCATTTCTTGTATTTTAAACACGCCTCCGCCGACACTCTCTGCCTTCACGATACCTTTTGAAGATACGACTTCGGGAGCCACCTTTGCGAGCCCCACCACCGAAGTTCCATATTTCTCGTAGGCATCCACAAGTTGCCTAAGCGCGGGGGTTTTGCCCAGGATAAGGTCGTCTCCAAAGAGTACCGCAACCGGTTCGTTCTCAAAGAGGTGCAAGGCTGTAAGGAGCGCGTCACCGTCACCCTTTGGATATTTCTGACGGATATAGGCGAAGCGGGCGAGGTTTGAAATATCATGCACGAGCTTTGCGGCCTCCACCTTCCCTTTCTCCTCAAGCATTCTCTCCAAACCGGGGGCGACATCAAAGTGGTCTTCAATGGTACGTTTCTCGCGCCCTGTCACGAAGATGATGTCGGTAATGCCGGAAGCGACCGCCTCTTCCACAAGAAATTGAATCGCGGGTTTGTCCACGATCGGAAGCATCTCCTTCGGCTGGGCCTTGGTCGCCGGCAAAAAGCGAGTACCGAGGCCCGCTACGGGAATTATTGCTTTGGTGATTTTTCGGGTCATAGTTCTTGTGCTTCAAGTATATCGCGAATAACTCGCTTCGTATGCTCCGGGTCGGTCACCTCTATGACCGCGACTCCTGTCGCAATCACCGGATGATCGTTCCCTCCCGGCCCAAGGTCGTCTCCGACAAACGCCATTTCGTGCAGGGGAATCTTGAGATGTTTTTCCATCTGCCTCATCCCGTACGCCTTATCTATTCCCTTTCGCGTCACATCAATGGAGGTGGTTCCCCCCGTGCGTATTTCAAACTGAGGGATAAGCTTCGCGAGTACCTCAATCATTTTGAGACGCTTCGCGCGGTCTGGGTCCCACGCGCTCTTGAGGTGAAGCGGTGCGGTGGAGCCGTAGGCACCGAAGGTGATTTGCGTATCACGGTCTTCAATGAGTTCGCCATATACCGTTTCGGGACGCGTGAAGCCAACCTCTGCAAACATCTTCTCAAACGCGAGTAGTATTCGGCTTTTGTCTTCCGGCGAAAGCGCTTCCGTGTAGACATTCTCCCACCCGCCTTTACCGTACCGATAAAACGCAGACCCACACGTCGGAAACAAGAAGAGGGACTCCAGTTTCCCGCTGGAAAGTTTGGGAACGAACTGTTTTTGAAATTGAGCGAAGGACCCGCCGGAAATAACCGCTACGTTCACGCGCTCCAAAAACCGACAGAGAAGTTCCGCCATTTCGTCGTCCATAGGCTGTTTGCTTTCCGCCAGCGTCTTGTCCAGGTCAAAGGCAAACAGCTTTTTGTCCTTATGCTTTTTCATACGACTATACAACAGTTTTTGAGAAGACCTTGTTATGCGTTTACTCCGGGAAGCTTCTCCAGAAATCGCTTAATGCGAACGGTGGATTCGCGGGTGAGAAACTCCTCCTTTGAAATCCACTCAAACTCAGAGTGCTCAAAGCTAAGGGTAATCGCGCTGTCTGTCGGAATACGACCGTAGTATCCTACCGCCACCCAGTACTCTCCGCGTGGGTTGACCCACGCCAGGCAGTCAAGAAGGGTGAGGTTCTCCACAATAAGCCCCACCTCCTCACGTATTTCTCGTTTAATGCTGTCCAGTAGGTTCTCTCCGAATTCCACCTCCCCGCCAGGGAGGTCCCAGGTAAGCGGACGCGTGGGGTCGGTATCCGAACGGCGAAGCGCGAGAATCTTTCCGTCTTCACGAATAAGTATCGCTTTTTGCGCTAGGTGGGTTGAACTGGACATGAGAAAAGATTACAGGACACTTGCCACGGAGGCAACCAACAAGATACCGAGAAAGTTCATTACGAAGGCCACAGGAAGAAGCACGGCGATGCGAGTGCGCGAGAGGCCAAGGAGCGAGAGACCGAATTCATCGGGAAGCGGAGAAGCGATGATGAGCGCGCCAAGAACCGGAGACAGCCACTTCCAGAAGCCAAGATGGAACGAGTTTAAGAAGTGGCGAACCGCGCGCTTAGGAAACATCGCCTTTATGTCGTCGGTTAATCGGTCGCGGATAAACAAAAACAGAATGAGGTCACCACACATAGCGCCAAGCGCCCCAAAAAATGCAATGGTGAACGGGGAAATATGACGCGAGAGCTCTCCAAGAAACAAAGCCGAGGGTGCGAGTGTGAAAGCGGAGGTGAAGAAAAGTCCCGCCACAAAACTCTCAATGATCATTCCAAGCTCGGTGTCGGCGAGGAGGTGTGTGAGTATGCCGGAGGATATCAGAAACCAAGAGACAAGCACACTCACCCCCACGGCAATGAAATCTGCCTTCAAATTCTTTTTTGCTTGCGCGCGTGAAATCATGCCACTAGTATACCAAAGAAAAAGCGTGAGATGAGAATCTCACGCTCGCTACACTCGAAGCAAAAAGAACTTACACTCTCCAATTCTTCCACTCGTCCATGAGCACGAAATCGTAATCAGGAACGGATGCGCGAAGTTGTCGAACTGAAATCAGTTCAGGGTTTGGACACAGCTGGCAGTAGCCGACGAATCCGACATATACCACCCTGCCGTCAAAAATCGGACTCACGATGATTGCGCCGCCATCACCGCCGACATGTTCTGCTGCATGCAGTTGAACCTTGCGGTACATATGCCCTGTCTCCTGACTAACAGGCTTCACAATCGCAAAGCCTTCGTTCTCAGCACACATGACGTCATCACCACCACCGTCAAGCAATAGACAGGAGCGAAGTGACCCCGGGAGTGAAAGCGGGACATTAGGGGCTCCGCCCAATCTTCCATCAGAAGTCTTAAACCAACGGTTATGATAGAGACCTCCGATACCGATGCGGTGCTCACGCCAAAGCCTGCTTGCTTTTTCGGGTGTCGGGAGATTCCCCCAAGGGAAGCGAAACCCTTGGTTTGCATCACGAAGCTCTGCACTTATGGCGAGCTCGCAACCGCTTGGAATCTCGTCGGTGGCAAACCGGCAGAAAGCTTTTTTGCCTGGTGGGAGGACAACCCATGATTGGGGTGCCATTATACGGTCGTGCGTGGTAGTGGTCATATGTCTTTGTTTTTGCGGTTTTGTTCTTGTCCTACAACAGGACAACTTTCTGCTGTAATAATTGATTTTTGTTGCACATTTGTACATACTGTTGTACTGTTGCGACAACATGGACACTATTCTTGCATCGCTTGGCATAAGCCCCGAAGAAAGCAGAATTTATCTGTATCTCCTTGATAGCAAAGAGGTGTCGGCAAGCGCTGTCGCAAGAAGCCTTGGTATTCCCCGCCCTTCAATATACGGACTCCTGAAAAAGCTTTCTGAAAAGGGTTTGATGAAAGAGTCCCAACGAAATGGAATAAAAGTCTTTTCGGCGGAACAGCCAGAAAAGATTAACCTTTTATTTGAGAAACAGAAGGAGTTACTCGTATCCAACCAAGACGCGTATAAAAAGCTCTTGCCCGAGCTTCAGAAAAAGGAAACGATTCGATTCAACAACCCAAAACTGCAGCTCTTCGAGGGAACTGAGGGGCTGAAGAAAATACTAAACGACATGTTACTCTACCGTAACAAAGAAACGCAAGCATTTTGGCCGATTAAAAAGATGGTTGAGGTACTCGGACCCGACTTCTTTCGCTATCACAACAAAGAACGCATCAAGAATAATCTCTATACGCGTGCTATCTGGCCAAGACGCGAAGCGGTTGATATCAAGGCTCACCC
The DNA here is from genome assembly GCA_943349725.1 of Candidatus Nomurabacteria bacterium. GTDB lineage: Bacteria > Patescibacteriota > Minisyncoccia > Phycocordibacterales > UBA10002 > UBA10002. The sequence goes on from CALQZP010000021.1 coordinate 14,088, forward strand.
GTACCTAGGGGTCGGTAGTGAGTTCAAGCGGGAGATTCGAATTGCGCCCCTTGAGGTCAGTTTTTCAATGGGCTACTGGATTTATGGAAACAAGGTCGCCTTTATTTCTTCGCGAAAAGAGAGTTTTGGTTTCATCCTTGAAAGCGCGGAGTTTGCGCAGATGATCCTTACCCAATTCGAAATAATATGGAAACAGTCAACTTCACTTCGCGTGAGCAAGGACGATACGCAAAGTTTTCTGGAGGAATTGGAGCGATATCGCTAGACAATAAGCATCGCGTCTCCGAA
>CALQZP010000022.1 GCA_943349725.1 Candidatus Nomurabacteria bacterium
CTAGGCTTAGCATCAAAATACGCATAGTCTAACTATAACTCGCTTCAACCGTCTTTTGTAGCATGAAAAAGCCCCGCGTTCGGAAACACGGGGCAAAGGACTAAGTTCAAAGGGATTAAAAGTCCTAAGATACTTAGTTTTGAGGGCTACTATGCGACGCGCAACGCCACCAAGAGACCGGCAGGGAGCTGGCAGGACGAGCGGAGGCCGTAGCCGTAGACAGACCGGCCGAAGTCAGAGTGGAGCCCGACATGGAACATGCGACGGTAGCCGTCCGCTGAAATGGGAGGATGAGCGACCCAAATCCACTCATCAAGCTTCTGCTCCGAATGCGTGGCGCGAATGCCGAAAGCGTCGTCGGAGATGCAGGGCGCGAGGCCGAACTTTTTGACGCGCTCAAACCCTTTCGGACCGAAGAAGTCGGTTTCGGACAAACCCGTAACGCCCAAACTCTCGCAGGTAAAGACCCGAACGATTACTTTTTCTTTCGGACCAACCACGAACTCTTTGACGTTGTTCGCCATCGCCTCGGCGTACTCCGAGACAAGGAACTTTTCCCGCGTCCGCGCCACGAGTGTCGGGGCATCGGCTCCGTCTTTCTCGAACTGAAACTCGTAGAGGTGTTGCGGGGTGAGCGATCGCGGAGGTTCGGCCTCATCAGTCTTGAGACTGTCCAAGAACCGCGAGAACTGACCATTGTCGTGCGCCTTTTGCCAATTGACACGACCAACACCTTTTTCGTTGGCCATGTCGCGGACTGCATCTCCTTGATTACTGGTAACAGGCAGTATTTTGCCCATAACTTTTCCTTTGGTTTTATCCACCTAAAGCGACGGTTATCGCCACCACAAGCAGACGATTGTTTGATGTGTAGCGAAATCGTTCCGCCACAACAGAAAGGGGCTTTTGAGGCCGTTTTCTGCTGTGGCGGAGGAGCCTTTTCAATGAACAACGTAAGGTGATATATACACTAAATATACTATCTTGTCAATCCCGTCTTTAGTACCGTGCTGTTGAGGTCTAACCTCAACAGCTCTCGGCGTTCAGTGAGAGCGGTAGATAGTGAGGATTTCTCCCGCTATGTCCTCCCAACTATGCGTGAAAGTAAAAGCTCGGACTTTCGCGCACTGCGCTTCGTAATTGCGCTCGTCGGAAAGCCATTCAATCTTTTCCGCGAGGTTGCTCGTGTCTTCGGGGTTTACCCAAACACCGATATCTTTGAGCTTTTCATACAGTCCTGTCTCTCGAGTAAGAATAAATGGTTTACCAAGACGGATGGCGTCAAGAATGGTGTTGGGAGAAATATCTCCAAGCGAGGCGAGGATAACGGCATAGCTAGATTCTATATCCATCAAAAACTTGTCGTGGCTTCCCGTCTGGAGCTCTAGCGAAACCGGCACTCCCCTCTTCTCCACCTTCGCAAACGCTTCCTGTACACGTGGTATATTTTTCCACTTCAGTTCCCTCGTCCCACCTACAAAAATCTTATTCTCCCTTTGTAAAGGGAGCACTGCCGTCTTCGGCAGGAGGGATTTCTCTTTTTCACCGTAGTAATTCTCCACAATGAAACACTTCGTGAGATTAAGGGTGTACGGCTTCTCAAAAATATCCCGTTGCCACGCGGTGCTAAAGATAGTGGCGTCTACGTAGTGAAACAAAAGCCGAAGGAGCGAGAAAATAGTTTTCTCTTTCCGATTGAACCGATTAACGCGCGTGACATAAAAATCTTTGAGCAGTACCAGATCCCCTGTTCGCTCCACATACTGCTCCCACAGAAAATCCCCTCCGGTGCGAATGATGAGCTTCTTGCCAAACAGTTTGCAGGCAAGGAGTGCGGGAAGCGCCGCGCTAAATGTATCGGGTGAAAATACGAAGTCAGTCCCGGGTAGTGAAAATAGCACGCGCAAAAAATAGTACAGATGCCGTATACCTGTCGGGAGTTTCCGTTCAAACCTAAAGGCGAGCACCTTCACTTCGTGCCCTTCTTTCTTCCACGCCTCCTCCACACCCTTTGCATACTGCGCGGGTCCGCCAATGTCGGGTGGATATATGCCTGTAGCTATAAGGATTTTCATCCCGTTAGAGATAGGAAACGCTTAAGTCTATTTCGTAGATAGCGCTTCCCCATACCTGACTTAAGAAATAATTCTCTCGACCGTGCGTCTTCCTCATCTAGACACGCCTCATAGTAAATAAGCTTCCATGGCCCACGATACTTGGTGTACGTTGATTTCCCCTGCACATGTTGACTTAAGCGTTTCCGTAAATCTCCTGTACTTCCAGTATACCAATGTCCATTTGGATTAGAGATAACATATATATACCAGAACTTAACTTTGTTATCTCTAACGGGATTCATACCCTAACTATAACAAAAAAGAAGGGCCATCCGTTAGGACAGCCCTTTTGCTAAAGCGAGACGCTACATACAAACCAGCGTACCCACATCTTCTCCGTTCATAAAGCGAACGGGGTCATGTAGTCCGATAATGCCGGAGTGCATTCCCTTTCGAGCACATATCGCCGCTTGATTGATTTTTGACTGCATTCCACCACTTCCATTTTTTGACGGACCCGAGGTCTGTCCGGGCAAGCGAAATCCTTTCTTCGCATCAATTCTTGCAACGCGTTCTGCGTTCTTGTTTTTGTCGGGATTGTCGGTATAAACGGCGCCCTTTTCCGTAGCAAAGAGAACATGGCCTGCTTGCACCAGACAAGAAACAATACGCGCGAGCCGGTCATTGTCGCCGAGACCTTTCTTCATCTTCTCAATCTCCACACCGGACACGATGTCATTTTCATTCACAAGCGGAACGGCAAATTGGTCAAAGGCGAGCAAGCGAAGGCGGGAACGAATACTTTCCTTTTCTCCCTTAAAACGAAGGTTCCCGTAGGTAAAGTAACATTGTGCCGGAACAAGACGGTCAAGCATCAGTGCTTTCCCCCAGTGTTCAAGCAGTGATGAAGCGCCGATACTCGCGAGAATGCATTTGTGGTATTGCTTTGGATTTCCCCCAAGAAAGGTGACGTAATCGCTTCCCGCAATAACGCCACCCGAAGTAACCAGAATGACCCCGTAGCCCATTTTCTTAAGCTCGGCGATTTGTCGTGCAATGATGCTGAAGGCGAGGACGTTTTTAAGCACATCCGTACCGACTTTGATAACAATGATTTGTTGAGTAGACATATATTTAGTTGTAAAAGAACCAAAAAAGAACAACTGCTACAGAACACTCGTCCTGAAGTCGATGTGCGAATGTTTACTCCCGCACTTGATGCGGGATATCGCAGACCGACACCAAAGCAAGCAACAAAAAAACCACCCCGTAATCGGGGCGGTTTTCTAAGTGTAAAGTTACAAAGAAAGGACCAACCCGATTAGAGGGCGGTTGTCGGCGGGACAACATTCATCATGTTCTGTTTATGCATACAAATATACTATACTCACAGATGCTTTTTTGCAACTCTATCGTATTCCTGCCTTAACTTTGAGTCGCAACACGGTATCCTCAAGTCGTTCAATACGGTTGAGGTGGTCTTGCAAGAGCAGGTTCTCTATACGATCAAATCGTTTATTCATCCCGGATTCAACTCCATCGATACGTTCATCAACACCCCTGAATCCATTGGCGGTAATAACGGCAAGATCTTCTATTGTCATCTTCTTTGGCATGGTAATTGTAGTGTAACCCAGCTTGTGAAATCTGCCCATAATTGACACAGACTACTTTTAGTTATACAGTGTAGCTCGAAATTCTTTGCACAACTTATGAAAAACACTCTTATCGCCCTCGCCGTCTACTCACTAATCGCCCTTTGTCCCCTCACATCCCTTGGTCAGAGCAAGCACCCTGTGCCAAGCGACAAGGTCATCCCCTTCCCAATGGATGCGGTCAATCTCTACGAGTTGCCGAGGCAGAAGATAGCGTTTGACGGCATCGAAATCTATAAAAACACCCCGCCAGACATCAGCAACAGTCCTTTTGAAGTGTTCATCAGTCCGTCGGCTTTCACGAATCTGGTAAACACTCTGAAGAAAGAGGGGGTATTTCAAGGTGAGAGAGTTCGTTTTGTGTACCACTTCCCGGGAGATATATCCAGAGGAGCACACTTTGCGGGTCCGCACTACGAAGTACAGATCGTCTTGCTTTCGATGGGAGTACCAACGTACAGACATGTGTATCTTCCTTACTTCAAAGATGTGGACATGGCTAAGCCGGAGGCTAAGGAGAGATTCGTCGCAATGGCGTCCGACCAGATGAATCTCGTGCTTTGGCATGAGGTCGAGCATATCCGCCATGCGCGCGAAAAATGGCCGCAGGATAAAGCGGACGAGGATGCTATACAAAAAGAGCACACGAGAAAAGCTTCCCTCCCGCCAGTTTTCTTCCTGAAGCTTTCGCCGAACAGCGACCTCAAGGGGTCCTTGCAGTACGCTGAGCGTTTGCTTCAAACGCCCTGAACCAGTGATTGTTCTTCATGGAGCCGCCGACCATGCGTTGGCGGCTTTTTTACTTTATAAAAAGGTGGGTTAAAGACTTCTTAGCAAGAAACTCAAGGACACCTGTCTGAAGTCGTACTATGTCGGTGTACATACCGTGCGCCAATTTTTGTGAATCCAAGGCTATTTCCACCATGGCCGTTACCGCCCGCATCTGAATAAGCAGGGGGAGATTTGATTTCTCCATATCGTCCAGCACAAACTCTCTTTCATACCCTCGTAGAAAATGTCCCACAAATACATCGGTACTGTTAAGCTCTTCGAAACACAGATGCGCCAGTGCGATGGCTACATCTCCTGCATACCATGAGTACATGGCGTCTCCAAAATCCGTGATGGCACTCACTTTCTTTCCCGAAACGAGAATATTCCAAGCGTGATAGTCATTATGCACTACCCCTTTGCGCATCATGGAAAGTATATCTGAACTTTTAGTCCATTCAGCAAAGACGTTATCGATAAGTACTACCGTTTGTTTTGGAAAACTATCTCGAACTTGCGTATAGTCGCCACTCACAAGCTCAAATTGAGAAAGGTCCCAAGGGTACTTCTTCCAGCTCTCCCCCTTGAACTCTTGCCTTGAGATGAGCCGATGCATCCGGCCAAGGACTTGGCCGAGTTCTTCCATCAATTCTACATCGTGAGGAGCTTCTGCCACCGGTATGCCGGGTAAAAACTCCTGCAACGAGGCACTTTTATCGCCTACTACAAAATAAGATGCGTCTCGCTTGGTTTTGATGAGACGTGCAACCGGAAATCCGGCCTGCACACACCTCTCCATCACATCCAACTGAAACAAGACGAACGGTAATGCATCAAAACCGTATACCTTTAGAAAAAATGTCTCCTTCGGAGTTGTTACCTTGAAATTCTTATCGTAATATCCGCTTAAGGGAACAAAGGTAACATCTTCCATGCCAAAATCCCTGAAGAGCGCTTCTTTGATTTCAGTGTCAGTTACATTCATATATCTCAAAAAACTTCCTTCATTCTTTCCGCAATTCCGTCCCAGTCATACTTCTCCCGAACCATTTTTGAGGCGTTTATGATGATACGGTTTCGGAGTTCGTCGCTCGACAATAGAAGCTCTACCTTTTCCGCAATGCTTTTGGGATTTTGTACTTCGCAAAAGAGACCGGTGATTTTTTCTTTCCCAAAACTCCCTCTCTCATCTCCCTCCTTGAAAGAGGGGGAGGTCAAAAAGTCGGGGATGCCGCCGACCGGAGTTGCGACGACTGGTACTCCAGCCGCCATGGCCTCTATAAACGAACTACCCATACCCTCGGAGAGCGAGGGACGGCAGAAGATGTCAGCGGCGTGAAGGTAACGCGGAAGTTCTTGATGGGGGACAAACCCCTGGAACTTCACGCGAGCGGTTAGCGTGTAGCGGTTAGCGGTTAGTCTAAGACCCGATTCTAACTCACCAGTTCCGCAGATAAGAAGTTTGACGTGGTCGGGTAAATATCGAAGTGACTCAATGATATCTTCTACTCCGTTTTTTTGTACTAATCGAGAGGTGGTGATGATAATCTTATCTCCCTTTTCAAAACCAAGGCTTTCCCTGAACTCTTGTCTTTTTTCTTCACTAAACGCTAAACGCTCTCCGCTAAACGTTTCGGCGTTCACTCCATTCGGTATCACCACCACCTCCGCCGAACTATTCTTCCGTGCCCTCTCCGCCAAGTAGTTACTGATAGCGGTAATCACATTCGCCTGCTTGAACACTCCGACATGCCACGAGTGGATAAAAAGCTGATAGAAAAATTCGTTACCGAAGACATAGCGTTTGAGGTGAGCCTCCTCGTCCCCTTCCTGAAGCGTGAGCACAAGCTTTTTGTCTTGGTTTAGTTCCTTAAACCAGGTAGCCGAAATACTCGCCTGGCTCGCCATCATAGACCAAAGCACATCAAAGTGTTCGGTCTTTTCAAGCTGTTTTGCCTTCCAGAACCCCAACCACGGCAAGAGCCACTTATCAAAACGAGTGCCAAATCCTACGCGGTGGACCTCTACATTCCCGATTCTCTCAAACGCGGGAACATCGCGTTTGAACCGTGCCGTGATGAGCGAAAAAGAAAAATCCCTCCCGGCCTCGGAAGGCCGTGTGCTCCCTTTTACAAAGGGAGAATAAGAGAGCCGGTCAGTGATCTCCTTAATCGCAAGTTCCGCACCTCCGACAAACGGAAGGTAGGCGGTTGAGAAAATTAAAATCTTCATAACACGACACTAGTTACACGAATAAAGAGCGAATGACACGAATAAAATATAAACGTTTTGTATTTTATTCGTGTCATTCGAGTCGGGATTAGTACATTCGTGTCGAGTCATTCAACAATGTCAAACGTCTCCGCTTCTTTTCGTACCTCATCCGCGGGGTTCAGCAAGGACGTCTGCCGAAGCATAGCAACATACCCAAGGATGGACAACGCGACAAGCACGGCCGTGCCAAGAAACCAAAAACTACTACTTCCCTTTTCCGTCGCTCCGACCGCGCCGAGCAAATTTCCTGCCTGCGTGGGCAGGGTACTTAAGGCAAATGTATCGACGGGCCTTGTCTCTTTTATCGCCTTCTCCGAAGCCGGGGCGGAAACAGTTTTTTGTGGCGAGGGCACTTCAACAACGGGAACGGTGGACACCGGGATTTCTTTCTTCATGGGCAACGGTACAGACACCGCTTCGGGAACTACTGACTTCTCCGCGTAGGTTACCACTGTAGTTCCATTCGGATACAAAAGTGCAGTACCTCCCGCTCCATCTGCGTTCAGCTTTGTGATTTCTGCGGGAAACGGAATGCTTTTCTTCGCTCCAATAAGCGTACCTTGAGGAATGAGAAACGCACCCGAGGCACTTCGCAGGAGCCAAAGGGAAAGGTCTACTTCGCTCGTCCCGTTATTCCGTATTTCAATAAACCCATCTGACCCTTCCCTGATATTTGAAATGATCAGTTCCGGCGCGACAATCACGATTTCTTTCCGGTCGATCGCGCTCCACTCCCCCGACGAGGCATCCACTAGAACCGTATAGATAGCAGGATAGTGATAGACGTGGGACAACTTCTTCCCTTCGCTCGTACCCCCATCGCCGAAGCTCCACACATAACGAGCGCTCGGCAGTGGCTCTTTCTTGAGCCCAACCACAAAGGCGTCAACAGTGATGGGCGCCCCCGCAACCCCGCGCGCGGGAACGAGTGAGCTCACAAAGATTTGCGGTTTGTAGGTCCATGTTGCCGAACCGCCAGAAGGTGGCGGGGTTGGGAGCGGTGGTAGCGTAGTAACCTCTTCGGCCGTCGTTGCTGTAGGCGTAATGCTTGACGTAGTAGACGCAGTGTCCGCGGATGTGGACGGAGTACTCGCACTCCCTACGGTAATACTCTGTGTCGCGCTAAAACCAGAGGGCCACTCGGCAACCGGCCACGCACTACACGAACGACTTTCCGATTCGGGCTTCAGCGCCACCTTCGCGGTCAGCAAGTAGGTTCCTGCGGTCATGTCTTTGTAATAAAGATTACGATTTGCGGAGTTCTTTGCAATGGTGAGTACCGACACAGGAGACCAACTTGTCGCACTTGAAGAAAATTGGCCTTGTGACGAGCTGGTGCGAAGTTCCACGCAGGCAGTACTTGAAACCTTGCTTTCGTTTCCGTTTGTGTCCTGCGCCTGCAGGGTGATTTGCTCGGAAATCTTCGTAGGCTCTAGTTTCTGCACTGCGGATACAAATACAAACTTTTGGACATCCGCAAAGAGTACCGCGGTGTCCAGAATCATCGCGCCGATTCCAAATAAAAAAGTGAGGACAAAATACGTATGCGGTTTCACGTCAGAGCATTAACTCTTAAGCGCGTGGGGGTGGAGTGGGTGGTGGGGTGTTTTCTGAATTTCTTTCATCCGCTACCGGAGGCTCTACCATAAGGAGTTTGCGAAGTATATCTTCGGGGATTTCGCGGGGCTGTGTAGGTGCTTGTGCAGGCTCTTGCCTACCAGTTCTCTCCTGTCCTCTCTCTGCTCCATTCGGGGGAGCCTGTGGAATCTCTCGCGTAGGTGAAGCGGGCGTCTCGGAAAAGCTGGACTTCTGTGCGGTTTGGATCACCTCGGAAAGAGCCTTCCGAAGTTCCGAGAGGTGTGCGCCATCCGAGTTCGGTTTCTTCCCTCCCGAATTCAAACTGGAAAGTGATACCGGCGTGGAATGATGCGTGGGTGTCGGCGTAGAAGCTGGCACGTGAACAGGTCTCGCCTCCATATGCGAAGCGGGGGCTGGACGAACGGGCGCAACGATGGGTGCGGGGACGTGTCTTGGCTCAAAGTGAGCGGTCTCGCGATGTGAGTCCGTATGACGCGGAGCATCCCCATCTCGGTGCGCATCACGCTGAAGCGGAGGTCGTCCCTGTGGATGTCGCGGAGATTCTGTGCGTTCACGGTGAGGCTCTGCAAGCGCCTCTGGTCGGGGTGCAGGCAAAGGTTCCTTGCGCTCCTTTGGCGGAGGAAGTATCGGTTCGTGCCAGACGCGTATTTCCTCCTCCACCTGCGCGCGGGGACGCGCAAAATGCGCACGCGACGCTTCAATCACTTGGTCGTGGTAGTTCATCTCCCCTTTCTGTATCGGAGGCATCGTCACCGCCGAGAAAGGCGGAGAGGTGACGCCATCAATCATCAGTTTCAAATACGTTTGGTAGATGCCGAGGTTCACCAAATCTTCGGCGGTGATGGCGGGCATAAACTCCTTTTCCAAAAACTCCGCGTCAAACGCACCGACGCGAAACACGACCATCGTACCGACGTTGCCGAACACCGCAGCGCTCACCTCTTCCTCCATTTGCTCAATGTACTGATGCGCTAAGGTGAGGTTAAGTTTGTATTTGCGCGCCTCGGAAAGAATATCCGCAAAACTTTTGTTTGCGAACGATTGGAACTCATCAACGTACAAATAGAAGTTGGGAAGTTTTTGGAGCTGTGTTTCGGTGACGTCCGCGCGCGACATCGCCGCAAGATACACCTTCGTGATGAACATACTTCCGAGGAGGTTCGCATTACCCTCGCCCACCTTCCCTTTTGAGAGGTTGACGATGATAATCTTGTTCTCATCCATCAGTGTGCGCAGGTCAAAGGTGGATTTGGATTGCCCGATGATATTTCGGATAAGCGGATTGGACGCAAATTGACCGACTTTGTTTTGGATAGCTGGCGTCGCCTCTTGCGTATAACGGTCGGTGTACTTTGCAAACTCGTCCACCCAAAACGACTTTACCGACGGGTCGGTCACATTGTTCACCACGAGCTTCCGATACTCTTTGTCTACAAGCATGCGGTTCACACCGAGGAGTGTGGACCCCGGGTACTCTAGAAGCGCGAGGAGAGTGTTTTGCAAAATGTATGCCATACGCGCGCTCCACGCGTCCACCCAAATCTTTTCAAAGGTAGCCATAAGGCCGTTCACGACGAGGTGTCGTTTGTCCGCGCCCACATCTTCCATGATGTTGAAGGAGACGGGAAATTCCATATCAAACGGCGCGAAGTAGAGCACATCTTTTACACGATCTTCGGGAACGTAGTCAAGGAGCAGGTCGGCAGTCTTGCCGTGCGGGTCTATAAAGCAGACACCGTGACCGTTCTGAATATCCTGAATGGCCATGTTTTCAAGGAGCGTGGATTTTCCCATGCCGGTCTTTCCAATCACGTACATATGACGTGAACGGTCCTTTTGTTTGATGCCGAACGGCGTGTGCTTTCCGCGCGAATCGGTGAGGCCGAAATAGGTGATGGGGTCGGGCTTACCGTGAGGATGGAGCATGCGGATAGTATACCTCAATTTTGAAAGTATATTGAGCAATTAAAAAGGAGGGGTGTGAACACACCCCCCCTCTGATATCCGAAGATCTGTCACGATCCCGATCAAACCTCCTGCAACTCAACGTTGCCCTGGCTGTCGGCGTAATAACGCAGGCCAGGCCTTCCCGATAAAAAGGGGGCCATCTTGACCCAATCTTCAAAAGAAAACTTTTCCCCTGGTTTGAGACGTGCGAAAAGTTTCTCGGTCTCACGACCTTCCTCGGACTTTACTTTTTCTTTTGTCATACCATCTTTTTTTTGCGAAGCCCATTCATTGGACATCGCGGGAGCTTTAGCGTCCCCGAATTCCTCCTACACTTTACGTGTGCCAGCTATTTGGAGCTGACGTACAGAAAAGAATCCAGACATAGACGCTACTGGATTCACAGGTTACCACATAGGTAAATTCTTGTCCACAGACTTTTTTATTCTCCCTCCGCCAGCTGGCGGATTAAAGGGAGTACTGAAATAATCGTAGACTGCGCCGGCTAGGGGGAGGGACTTCCTACCCTCCTCGGTTGAGGAGGGGTGGCCGGAGGCCGGGGTGGTGGTGTTATTCTGGCAACAGCGCACCTCGAGTATATCGATTGCTCGGAGCCCACAACATCCAGCTGGTGAGTCCCGCGTCATAGGTTGCCTGAATCTGTGCTTTCACTTCGGCAATATCATAGTTACCACCATAGTCAAAATCCTGAAGCCACGGGCGAAGCTTCTCGGTGTTCCACACTCCCTTCCGATACAAGAGCGGTTTCGTCGTGGTGGAAATCGGCTCAGTGCCGAGAAGCTGAACGGGCGTTGTGGTGGCGAGGAAACGCTTGACCGCCGCGTCCATTGAAAACTTGATAACCTCATATGCATACTTATTCGGGTCGGCCCAACCGTTAAAATTTGGCGGGTAGTGCGATGGATAGACCATAGGGGCAATGAAATCAAAATACGGCGCGGCTCTTTCCAACACCTGCCCGATGTTGAGGTCGTCCGTGTTCGTCGTCGTCATACCAAAAAGGTCTGCCGACATCACGATACCGAGCGGGTGAAGCTGTTCCGAAAGATACTTGAAAAAACTTTCAATGACGTCCGCCTTCTTTCTGTTTCCACTCAACGGAAACGCGATGTCGCTCATCGGACCGTCCGAAGGAAAGCGGATGTAGTCAAAGTTGAGCTCATCAAAACCGATGGCGTACGACTCCTTTGAAATATCTACTATGTGGTCCCACACTTCTTTTGAGCCGGGGTCGGTAAAACTAATGCCTTTGTAATCTTTCCAGGTGGTGCCATCACTCGCCTTCTTCACGGCAAGGTCAGGCCGACGTTTCGCAAAGAACGGGTCCTGAAATACGGTGATGCGCCCGATAACATAGATGCCCTTGTCGTGCAGTTTCTCAATGAACTCCTTCATATCGGGAGCTCTGCACCGATCGGATACAAATTCCTTGAGTGCTTCGCTTTTCGGATAGAACGAGAGCGTTCCGCTGAAGTCCTTGATGTCAATGATCACGCTGTTAAGCTCGGTCTCCTCTATGAGCTTGACGAGATCATTTCTAAAGGACGGCGTACCTGCCACACAGCTCGTCATATAAATCACTTTTTGCGTTTTTGGGGTCGGAAGGTGCACCACTGCCGGAGTCGCTTCCACCGCGAGAACTGCCTCCACTCCACTTAGAGAGAGAGGCGCCTCATAACTCGTCTTAAATACAAACGGCAAACCAAAATAGAGTACACCTAACGTAACAACCGTGAGCACCGCAAAAAAAGGAATCTTTCTAAAGGGACCAATATAGGCTCTTGTGTTCTGACGGTAAAATAAAGGCATAGTACGTGGCTATCAGTGCGTAGGCTCGCTGGTAGAAGTCTTGTCATCAACCACCCCTTCAGACACGGCACCTGTGCCTCCTTCAACCTCTCTGGTTCTCTTCGCCCGGCGATAATCCAAAAATGCACAGACAAGAATAACAATTGAGGTAAGTATCAGAAGCCTATCTTTCCAATTCCCCGGGAGACCTAAAAACGGCAAGAAAAAAAGCCAGACCCCCACCCACATATACAACGTGTAATTTATCATAGTGCAAAAAGTATAGTATAAAAGGCCCAAAAATGCTAAGCTCGAGGCAGAAAGTGAGGCATCAATGAAACACATTCCGATACCCATACCCTTCATACCACTTTATGTAAAAGCACGACTGCCAAAGGAAGCACTACATCTTGTGCTGCGCCTTCTGAAGTTCTGTGACACAGTGACGCCAGAGGAGTACAGGAAACAAGGTGACAAATGGGGAGAGGGACAGGTGCAAATCACCGGAAGGGACGGCACCATTTACCGAGGGCAAATAGCTCCACCAAGAGAGGGGCGCTTAGATCTTCCTTGGGTATACAATCCACACGAAAAGACACCCACACCCATCCCGCCCGAGGTCCTCTCACTCCTGCCCTTCAACTATCCAACTCTTCCCGGAGGACATCCGAAACCCAACGCGGGGGGACTCTTCATATGCGTACAATGCACATGGATTGCAAAGAAACATATAGGTATGCGGATGGGTCAATGGGACATACGTACTCCTGTCTTGAATTGGGAGCTCATTCCCTACTCTTCGTCTCTTAGCCTTCCTATCGAAGGATTCTATCAGGACAAGTCCTACCAAAAGGATCGTGTCCTCCATCCCAAGCACCTTTTCTTTAGGACCGACCGAAAAGAACTTGGGTACTTTGCTCAACGGCACGATGCGGAAAATATACAATTGAAGGACGGTGTGTTCATCGACACACTTCATCCTTCCGCCTAATCACGAGCCGACGTACACCATACGTTGGCTCATTTTTTTGGTATACCCCCACACCAACTTTGATATAAAAGTTGGTGTGGGGGTATACTGTATTGTATGGACCTCACCGATAAAAAATGTAAACCCTGTGAACTCGGCGTAGGAAAACTCATTCCCTCCGACATCGAGGCGTTTATGACGCATACGCCGAAGTGGACGCTCCAAGATAACCACGATATTTCGCGCAGGTTTACCTTCAAGAACTTCACCGAGGCGCTCGCCTTTGTAAATAAGGTTGGCGAACTCGCGGAAAGTGAAGGTCACCACCCTGATATTAAATTCGGCTGGGGTTATGCCGAAATCACCACCTTTACACACGCGGTAGAAGGTCTCTCCGAAAATGATTTCATCTTGGCGGCGAAGATAGACAAACTTTAACATTAAAAAGTGCCCCAAAAGACAGGGCACCTAGAGACTTGAAATTTAAGCTTCCTTCTTGAAAACTGAAGCCACAAAGTAGAGCAAGGTTACCCATGCAGTTCCAAAAAGAACCAGTGTGAACGCAACTCCGCCCCACAACTTTCCCCCACTGCTCAATTTCTTCCTTGCCAACCATACTCCTGGCCTGACAAAAAAATGGAGGAAGCTCGCCCTTAGGATTGGTCGAGGCATGATAAAGTCTGCCACCCGCGACTTGACGATATTGTAGTATTCGCTCAAGACTTTACCGAATCGCCCTAATTCCATTACCCCCGAGTTCAATGTTGAGTTGCAACGCTTAGTAGTAATATTAAGCGAAATGAAAAACATTAAACAAATAAAGCGCAGTAAACGGTTGAATTTGGATGAACGGATCCAGATTGAGATGCAGTACAGTCAAGGTAAGAATTTGAGTGAAA
>CALQZP010000023.1 GCA_943349725.1 Candidatus Nomurabacteria bacterium
TTCTGGTTTTGCGGGGGGATGCATTTTGAAAAATTGAAAGGGCATTTTCTTCGGGGTTCTGCCCTCGATGACTCGGGCAGTCGGCGTGGCGAAATGCGGACTCGCGAGCAAACTTTTTTCTGCGCCGCTTCCAGATCTATAGTTATGCACTGTGATGCCACTTGTGAAATATATCGTTTTATTGCTACCATACAGGCATGAAAGGTAATAGAGGCTTTGTAAGCATAGTGGTTGTTTTTATTGCATTGGCAATTATTGTTGCCGGTGGTTATTATGTTGTTTCTAAAAAGCAAAACCAAATCAGCCCCACTCCTATCCTTGAAACAAGCCAAAGTACGAATCCTAATCCAAACGATAATGCCTCAGCTCAACCATTGCCAATTCAGCCACCGAAGCAAAATCAGCAACCCTCAGCAATTAAACCAGAGGTCACACAGCCAACAAATGTAGTTGCTAATCAAAATATCGTTTGGAAAACTTATCGAAACACGAAGTACGGATTTGAGGTAAAATATCCTTCGCAATTAAAAGTGGAGGAAGGCAAGATTGAGCCTAATACTTACTTTGTCGTGTTTAAAAATCCGAATTATAGTAACGCCAAAGTAAATATTATTTACATCAATGACGGGAAATCACACCTTGCTCAATCAGAGTTGTCAAAAGGAACAGCGACAAAAATTGGTACAAAAAGCGGTTTCAAGTTCACATCAAATAGCAATCCTCTCTATTGGGTGGATGCAGGTAATTATGCGTTAGCAATCCATTTTGAGAAACCAGTAAACGCTGGGTCGAATTACAATGAGTACTTAGACATTTCCAGTTTCAAATTCTAAAATATGAAAAAAATTTACTTTGCAACGTTATTCTCTTTTCTTTCCTTGACTGTTTCAGCAAATATTGCACTTGCTCAAACAGCTAGCATTGCTTCTTTTGTCGCAAACCCTCCAAGCGTAATTTCTGAGAACAGTGTAACTTTTAGTTATGGTGGAAATAATATTACTTCATATAAACTTTCTCTCCAGTGTCCGAGCGGTGTTAATGCACCTTCGCCAGAAGGAGATAATTGTAACGGTTCCATATCTCTCCCTAACCTCGACGGACCAAATAGTTATTCGGTAAAGTTCATAAACAATACATCGGTTAGACAAGATGTTTCCGCCACTCTAACTGGGCTTGGAGGGGAACAGGATTCAAGAACAATCACTGTAACTGTTTTGCCAAAAGTTTCTGCTAGTGCCCATATCACCTCTTTTACTTTAGATCAAACATCTATACCAACTACCCTTTATTCTAATAAGCCCGCCGCGCACATTGTAACCAATTTTTCTGCAGACAATGTAGATATTTACAAAATAAGATTAGAGTGTCCTCTGCCAACAACCATCGCAGGCGTGGAAGAAAGGATTGATTTAATCGATTCTGGTGGTCAAGGAGTTTCGTCACCAAGTATAGAAGGCGAGCAGTGCAATGTTACCCAAACTGGATCGGCTTCACTAAAACAGTTTTCTTTTATTCTTCTAAACCCGTTCAAGACTCCGCAATCTGTAAATCTTATATTACAAGCGTATAGTTGGGACGGAAGTAAAAATGTTTTTGGTGATGAACAATCTAAGACCATTACAGTATTGCCGATTTAGGTTGGCAAGCTTCAGTAAAATAAATTAGCGGCGCAGAAAAAAGTTTGCTCGCGAGTCCGCATTTCGCCACGCCGACTGCCCGAGTCATCGAGGGCAGAACCCCGAAGAAAATGCCCTTTCAATTTTTCAAAATGCATCCCCCCGCAAAACCAGAAATGCAAGAGGCGTTTTCTTCGGGGTTGCCGCCGAGTCCGCGAGGCAGTATCGGCGCGGCGTATCGAAGCGTACGATTTAGGCCAGAGTCACCACGCGCTCCGCGCGTGGGACATTCTTACGAATTTTTGATAAAGTAGGTTCGAGCGGTATCATAAAAACACTCCGCAATTAAAGCAAGAATCAGATATTTGACTTGCGTCCTCTTTCTGTTTTGACACTGGTCGTATTTTTGCCTATACTAGTTGCATGTCTCGTAAGAAACCTCGTCAACCGTGTCTCGTGTGTGGTAGGGAGCCGAAACGTGCCAGGTATAAATACTGTAGCAATGTTTGCCAGATTGAGTTTCAATTTCAGTCCTATATTAGGACTTGGAAGTCTGGAAAGGTGACAGGGTTGCAAAGTATTGGTACTGTTAACTCCTACATAAAACGGTATTTGCGAAGAAAGTTTGGTGACAAGTGTCAGGTATGTGGATGGTCTAAGGTGAATCCAAAAAGTGGTTTAGTCCCGTTGGTCGCAGACCATACTGACGGTAATTGGAGGAATAATATTGAGAGTAACTTGCGATTACTTTGTCCGAACTGTGATTCACTTACGCCTACCTATGCAGGATTGAACAGGGGAAACGGAAGAAGCAATCGAGTATTAAGCAAAAGAGCTAAAGAAGGTCGTCTGCTGATAAAACATTAAGCCGCCTTAACTCAGTTGGTAGAGTACCGCTTTCGTAAAGCGGGTGTCCCCAGTTCGATCCTGGGAGGCGGCTCCCTGAATAGTTTCAAGTTAGAAGCTTCAAGTTTATAAGTTTCCGCCAAAGGCGGATCCGCCTCCGGCGGAAATTATTACTAACCTATAATCTATGTGGTACATCATTCTCATTGTCGCGGGTGTTATCGTGCTCATCTCGATTCGGCAGGTCAACCAATACGAGAGAGGGCTGAAGTTTTTATTCGGAAAGTTTTACAAGACCATGGAACCGGGGTGGCGCCTCGTCTGGCCGATTATTCAAGGGTATGAGAAGGTGGACATGCGTACCAAGGCGGTAGACGTACCCGACCAGAACGCGATTACACGCGACAACGTTACCGTTACCGTGAACGCGGTCATCTATTACAAAGTGGTTTCGGCTGAAAAAGCGATTCTTGAAATCGAGAACTATATGTATGCTATGTCACAGTATGCCCAGACGACTATGAGAAATATTGTGGGCGAAGTAACCCTTGATGAGCTCCTTGGTGGACGGGACAAGATTGCCGACCGCATTCGCGATATTGTAGAGAAGACCGCCGACTCATGGGGCCTTTCGGTGCTGAATGTTGAGCTCAAGGACATCCGACTTCCCGAAAATATGGAGCGTACCATCGCTAAACAAGCCGAAGCAGAACGGGAAAAGCGAGCGGTCATCATCAACTCCGAAGGGGAGCTTGCTGCATCAAAGAATATGGCGGAGGCTGCGCGTACACTTTCGGAAGTTCCTGGAGCACTCCACCTTCGTACCCTGCAATCCATCAACGATATTTCTTCTGACCAGTCCAACACCATTGTCTTTACGGTTCCGCTTGAGATTATGCAGGCGTTTTCTGGGTTTGCGAAGAAAAAGGATCAGCAGTCTTAATTCCTCCTTTCTTAAAGGAGGGTGGTCGAGTCTTCGAGACAGAGGATTTTTAAATCCCTCCTGCATAAGAATGCAGTGCTCCCTTTAGGAAAGGGAGAATTTAGGATTTGGTATACTTTACTTATGACCGACGACCGTGAGAATCGAATAGAAGAGATTGAAACGCTGATGGCAAGCGGCGATTTTTGGGCTGACAAGCAAAAGGCGCAGGAGATACTGCGGGAATACAACGAGCTCAAACGCGGTGGCGACGGCGAGAACTTTGACGGAGGGGATGCTATTGTGACGATTTTTTCAGGCGCGGGAGGCGATGATGCCGAAGATTTCACGGGCATGCTTCTTGGAATGTACCGAAAGTTTTTTGCGGGAAAGGGGTGGACGGTCGGCATTATAAACCAGAATCAAAATGACCAAGGCGGTTTCAGAAATATCACGGTTGAGGTTGGTGGGAAGGAAGCCTATGGGACATTGAAGAATGAAAGCGGGGTACACCGTCTCGTCCGCATCTCACCGTTCAACGCGCAGAAGAAACGCCAGACCAGCTTTTCAATGGTGGAGGTTATCCCGAAACTTCCCGCGATGGATAAACACTTTGAGATTCCCGAAAGCGAGCTTGAGATTACGACTGCTCGCGCGGGAGGTCCTGGCGGGCAAAATGTGAATAAACGCGAAACCGCGGTACGTATCATGCACCTTCCGACCGGTATTACGGCACACGTCACGAGTGAACGCAACCAAGCCCAGAACAAAGAGAAAGGGCTTGCGATGGTAAAGGGAAAACTCTTCAAACTACGCGAAGCGGAACGTGTCGCGAAGGAAAAAGGGATGCAAATTTCAAAAACAACTGCGATTGAGTGGGGAAGTCAGATTCGCTCCTACGTCCTCCATCCGTACAAAATGGTCAAAGACCACCGCACCGGCGTCGAAACCGCGCAGGTGGACAAGGTGCTTGCCGGCGAGATTGACGAGTTCATTGCGGCGGAAGCACATCTGTAAACATCTTAATTCAGCAGATGTGCAGAACACAGCTTACGGTATCGCGCGCACGCTATTCACGAATGCCTCAAATGCCGTGGCGCCGGCTTTGATTTGAGAATCGGACTGACTGAATGCGTTTGTTATATTTTGCACATATTCTTCCGGCAAGAGTTGTTCGTTCAGCGGCGCATCATCAAGTGTTGCCTTCGCGTATACGGTCGGGAAGGAAGTAGAACCGATATACAATGCGGCAAGCGCGTAAAGTGATATTTCCGGCGATTGAAAATGCCGATACACAACATACCCTATATACCCGTTCTGTATTTCTTTACACGCGATAAGTGTTATCCGTTCTTCTCTCCCTGGTAATACCGCCATATCGGCGATTGCGGACGGGTCGCATGCGGCGTACTGGAGCGCCGCTCTGTCGCCAATGGAGTAGTTCGTCGCAAACGAATAATTGGGAGACGGATATTCACTTCCGTTTGGCGCTCCGGCTTTATAATCCTTTGACATAAACTTTACGGCAAGCGGCGGTTTGCTGATGTCAAAGTCTAGAATGTACCCCCGCGCTATTCCGGAGAACGGGGAAGACGGGGTTGTTATGAATGAGACCGTAGCATCTTCCGACCCCAAAGCTACTCCATACTTGGAAGCGGCTCCGCAACTGTAGCGCTTGTTGAGCGCGTCGCGCGTATCGGACTCCAGTGTGCCGGTTTCAAGCAGACGCTGTTCTGACTGAAACTGCTTGACAGCGTTTTCCGTTGATTCGCGGAACGCTCCGTCTGTGTCAGTTATCGTATATCCTAAACGGCGAAGCGCTTCTTGGAGAGCGGAGACTTCCTGCACAGAACTGCCATAGCGCAGTCCTTCCTTAAAATTATGACACCACAAAACGGGGCTTTTTGCCGTTTCTTCATCCACGGACATAGTTGTTCCCCCCAGCTCATCACTCGATGAAGGCATCTCCGATGCTACTGGATAGAAGATTTGCTTGATATTCAAGTCATGTCCGGTCAGTGTTTGTACGTTATGTTGTGCAAGGAGGAATGTGTTCAGAATAAGAAAAAAGACCGCAAGTTTTTTGTTAAACATGAGTCCCAGCGTAACAAGGAAGCCGGTGAAAGCGTAGATGAAGACAGGCGTCAGAAGAATCTGGAGGGAATCTTCCGGTAACATCCTTTGAGTAATGAGGTGGATGTGATAGGTCAAGAATCCGGCGTATACAAAGAGCGTCAGTTGGTAAGTTCTGCTTAGCGCAAAAAAGATGAAAACGGTCGCGCCAAGGATTACTTGCTCTATGAGCGCCATGAGGAATAAGCTCCTTTCATCAAGTGTGCCGATGTCAGAACCCGTCCACTGGATGATTGCTCCCTCAAGGTGGGCAATCCGGACAAACAACCAATATCCTACGAAGAAAGCAAGAGCCGCGAGAATAGGCACAAACCATTTGTTTGCTCGCGCCAGCCGAAGAATCTTTTTTAGATATTCTCCAGAGAAGAGGATTGGATGCATATGACTTGACGGATTCAATGGATCCGGCAACAAGGGTGGACGCATTGGTTGCACAGGTTTACTTTGCTCTGTTTCTTCCATAGGCTTAAAGTATAGCATCTGTGCTTCACCTACAAAATGGTCAAAGACCACCGCACGGATGTTGAGGTTAACAACCCCGATGCCGTTTTAAACGGTGAGCTCGATGTATTCATTGAAGCCGAACGAGGCCTTTAGGATAAGTTTCTGTGTGTCGCAGAGTTTATCCGGAGGTCAAGGTGTCAGGCCTTAATCTCTCGCCGGACGCGGTTGTCCAAGGACATATATAGTGCCAAAGCTCCGCCTACATAAAAAAGCATAACGAAAGGCAAAGCTTCTTCTGTCGGCATAGCAGCATTTTCAGAATAAGCTACTAAATAATAAAAGAGTCCAGATCCGGCCATAAATGATATTCCAAGCCATAAAGGCGGTGCGTCACTGTAAACAATAAACCTGCCCCCGCCATATAAGCGTGGCGCGTATGAAATCACTAGAGCAAGAATCGAGCTTACAAGGTAGAAAAGTTCCGGCGCGACAAGGTGTGCTTGGGGAAATTGATAAGAAATGACAACAGGAAGCACTGCCAGTAAGGAAGGAATCCATTTTGGGATGTTCCTAAAGTTATTTAGAGATTGCAGTACCTGGGCTTCCATAGCAATCAGTCCAAGAACGGACATCGCAGTAAGAAAAATAATTATCCACGAAGGACTTATTTGAGAGGTTATTATCAAAGATAAAATTACAACAATCAAAACGAATCTTGTAGCAGAGAGCAGGCCACATGCAACTACTGCCCCAATGATAACAATCGAACTGACCATTATGACAGAACCTTGTTCGTTGCTGAATAGGCTGGCGAAAACAAAACTGTTTGCCAGTTGAAAAATCTTGACTACTAAAAATAGAGAAATTATGAAAATCGAAGAACGCATAATAGATGTGCATCACTAATCACTAAGTATGGCGTAGATTGACTAGCTCTTTAACCAGCCACAAAAGCACCGAATGGCAAAATTTTTTGCCAGATATAACCTAAAAGGACTCCGAGAAGCATCACCCATACAACGGTTATCACATTGTGTTTGATTGACGGCTTTTGCTCCAATGCGGTTGCTTCAGAACCATCTACGGGATTTCCAATAGGTTCAAGTCTTTCTGTCGGTTGAGTAAATAGAATAATGAAAATCGGGACGGCAAGATAAAACAGCAAAAAACTAAAATCAAGGCTACTCACAGGGCTTATTCCTACAGCACTGTAAGCATTCGACAAGCTAGGATTGAGATTGAAATCTGAACTCAAGATAAAAGAGCCTGCGAATACCGCTATGAACGACAGTATACGAACTATGTGTATCAGGGATTGCTTCATTGCACTAGTACAGTATACATGTAAATGTATACTAAATGGTGGCTACAACTTACTTTATGTCAAGCAGTTTTTTAGTGATGCGCGGGACTTCGGTGCGGAAATATTTTTTTACCTGTTCCCAACTCGCGTCAAAAAGGAGAGTTGGCATGGGGTCACTTTCAGCTTCAGCAAAGAAGTTAAGACTTTTGAGAAAATGCGGAATGTTCAGGTTTTTACGGGGATAATGACTTTGAACTCGGTTAAGAATTTCCTCAAGTGGTTCGCGATTTTGTACATACCAATATAAATCGATAAAGTCGCGCTTCCGGCATCGTTGGCTTATAGCTATTATTTTCATAACAGCGATGTCCTCCGGCAAAAGAATCTTAACAGTTCCGAACCGCGCGTATTTTCCCGACGATACAAAAAAGGGATAGGCGATAAAACTTGCCTTTGCGCCCAGATATTCCCCGTACAGTGTTCCCGTATCCTTTGAAGTGGTGTCCCAGTTTTCCGTATTGAGAAGCGTTCGCTCAAGTTTCAAGTCATCAAATTCTTTTTTAGAAGTGAAAAAGTCAAGGTCAACTGACTGCCGATGCCCGACTTGAAGCGCAAGCGCGGTTCCACCCGCGAGATACCAGCCTTCCTCGTTAAAGAGGGGCATTTTTGAAAATGATTCAAGTGCAGACTTTGTTCTTGAAGGTAACGCTTCAAAATGGAAAGTTGATTGTTCCATGATTATGAATTACGCAAAAACAGGTTCCCACAAGGCCTTTGATTTGCGTTGCAATACCCGCGATTTTTTTACAATATCCTGAATAAGGTGTTTCGGATAACATCCTGATACCCATCGCACCTCTTCATCGTTCCCCAAATCAAGAATTCGCTCAATGATGTAGCGGGCGTGTTTTTCGGGGTCAATCGTTTTTGTGTCCACATCCCAAAAGAGCGCCTGACGAAAGGTGATAGTTGGTTTTTTTACTGCTTGCTGGGCGACTTCTTTCATGGGTGCATTATACCATATTTTGTTAGGAAATGTGGTACACTGTTCGCAATGAAACGAGCTGGTTTAATTCACCGATACCCCGTCAGCTTGCTGCGGGGTGACGGGAATGAGGGAAGGGGGTCGGGGAAACGGTAGTTTCCCCGTGGCGGAAAGCAGCGAGGCTTTGCGAGCGCTGAAAACCGAGGGGTTCTCAGAAAATGTGTTCGCCTAATACCTCGTCAGCTTGCTGCGAGGATAGGACGAACACATTTTATTGTCATATCGTGCTTTCTCTTTTTTGCATTTACTCCCGTTTTACCTGTGGAGGCTGAATCATTTTGGCCGGATGAATCACAACCAACTTATCCGCAGGTTGATTTATATCTGTCACATTATAACAACGAAATAACCACAACATCAAAATGCGTAGAAGCGGGTCAAGAGAGTTGCTCGCAATATGTGTACCAAAGTCTAAAAGAATCGAGAGACGAATCTAGAGGAAAAGGCCCCGGTAACATCCTTTGAGTAATGAGGTGGATGTGATAGGTCAAGAATCCGGCGTAGACAAAGAGCGTCAGTTGGTAAGTTCTGCTTAGCGCAAAAAAGATGAAAACCGTCGCGCCAAGAACCAGTTGTTCAGTGAACGCCATGAGGAATAAGCTCCTTTCATCAAGTGTGCCGATGTCAGAACCCGTCCACTGGATGATTGCTCCCTCAAGGTGGGCAATCCGGACAAACAACCAATATCCTACGAGGAAGGCAAGAGCCGCGAGAATAGGCACAAACCATTTGTTTGCTCGCGCCAGCCGAAGAATCTTTTTTAGATATTCTCCAGCGAATAGGATTGGATGCATATGACTTGACGGATTCAATGGATCCGGCAACAAGGGTGGACGCATTGGTTGCACAGGTTTACTTTGCTCTGTTTCTTCCATAGGCTTAAAGTATAACATCAAGGAAGAAGATGTCAGTGTACTGTACCCCTAGCGCTGTTGCTTTTTGAGCGTAATCGTGCCATAATAATGGCCGTGTTCTTCAACTAAAACAAAAAAAGAAAGGAAAAATGAAAAAGCTACTCGTTTTGGGTGTGCTTCTCGGAGTTTCCTTTCTTTGGGTAGGTCTTCCTCGGAAGGCGTGCTATAGAGGAAACTTTGAAGGTTATGTTGTTCAGGTGGACAACGTAACCAAGTTCGGGAAGACAACGAGCTTCGTTGTCCTGCGGGTTTCCCATGAGAAGCCTCCGACCGTCATGGGGCACTATGCGGAAACTGGGTGTGAGTTTCTCATACTTGACCAGCCTCACCGGTTTGCGGCGGAACCCGCAAAGTCTTCGGACAAAGTCATCAAGCATGCGTGGTACTTGCTTGAGCAAGGACGGATTGCCGTTCAGAAGGACGAGAATATCGTCCAAAAGTCGGTGATTCCACTTTGGACAAGATTCGTTCGTTTTTCATGGCTTTTGTAAACCGCCGTTTCAGAAATGATACGGCGGTTCTTCATGTCTGTTTAAGACTTACGCGTCTTTTCTGGATTCTCCCTTTCCTAAAGGGAGCACTGCATTCTTATGCAGGAGGGATTTAAATCCTCCACCTCGGAAGACCTCGGCACCTCCTTTAGAAAAGGAGGAATAAATCTTAGCTACATCAGTCCTACATATTTCATCTTGTCCACAAACGCACCTGTGTATGTCTTCTATAAAGAGCTATACTTAACCCATGAAGTCCGTTTTAGTACCGAGATGTTTCTTGGCGATTTTCGGATTCGCCGTTGTTTTCTTGCTGTTGTCTTCGCATGCACAAGCGGAGACAAAAGAGCCAAAGAAAATAGTCCGCGCCGTCTACCAGAGTGGCCTTGTTCTACATGAAGAACCCGCGGGCACTGTTCTCGCCAATCCTTCAGTTTGTTTGCCGAAAGATGAAGGGGCCAAAGCGTACGACTACCCGAAACGGCTTGCCGATACCGTGGCCAAAGCAAACACACGGATGACCGCGCAGGTACTTGAGTTTAAGATGGCGGGGTTTGAAAAGAGTATTTCACTTCTCGATAGAAACATCGCGTTTGTTACGGGCACCATTGACCGCTTGAAAAGCCTACCGGGCGCGATTGCGTATCTTCTCCCGATTGGAGCGGAGCAAACCGATCAGTATCAGGGCGCGGAGTTTGCCGGGAAATGCTACAAGGCTCCCGATGCGCAGATGTTCGGCAACCCCGATGCTCTCGGAGACCTCAAACAAAAGTTCGATAGCGGTATTATGTATTTGGCATCTTCGGCGGACCAGGAAAGAGGGTTGAAGAGAGAATTGCCGGATGCGGTCCGCAGGCTCGCCACGCTTGACGCGAATACGAAGCTTTCAAAGAAGGAGAAAGAAAAGCTTACGGCAGAAATTGCCGATGAGGTGATGAAAAAAGTGGAGGACTTTATTGGAGTTGACCCGGTTACGGCCGCCCTTGTCGCGCCGGCAAGTTTTGGTTCGAAGGGGGGACTACTTGCCACCACACCCTCCGTAACGCTTACCGAGACCACGGGAGAATGCAAATACGACTTGATTTTGGGCATCGGACTAAAGGCAAAGGTGTACAACATTACGGTGGACGCCATATCGGCATCTCATACATTTCAGAAATGTCTGCCCGAAAAAGCGGCCATTGCGATGATGAAGGACCAACTTGTGGCAAAAAAGAAACTGCTTCAAACCGCCCGGGCAAAATATGCGAAAGAGCTCGCGGGAGCGGGGGAGAAGCTTGACGCGCTACAGAAAGCTAAGCCACAGTATTTTGGGGATTAGTTTGCGAAGTATGGCAATACGAACTGTACAAATCCGAACACGCAGATACTATATCTTTTCGCTGATTGCGGTAACGCTCGTCATGCTTTTTCCCGCAACCGCGCTTTCGGACACCGCGGCGGAATCGGTCGGAGGATTTAACTTTGTCGAGAAGGACGGTGCTTGGGTCATGCAACTTCTCGATGAACAGGGTAAGGTCTATCATTCGGTGTCCATACCGGTAAAAAAAGAACTTTCCTTGGACGAAGCGGAAAGTGCAACACAGCCGGTGACCGTTGCTCCAAAACCCACACCGGTCATATCCAAACCCACCATCTGGCAAAGTATAACCGGCTTCTTCACCGGCAATCGCCCCGAAGCGGCTCCGTCTTCTGCTTCCGCACCTGTCGTACCTGTACCGCCACCTCCGCCACCACCTGCGGGAGGTGGCACAACCGATGACTGCCAAATATCACTTTCCATGACCGCGTCTCCCGACTTCGTAGTTCTCCCCGATGACGCGGATAGCAGGACAGCACCAAACGCCAAGGTGTCAGGCACTTTCAACGCGAATGAAAAATGTAAAGCGCCTTTCACGCTCAATCTTTATGCGGGCATTCCTGCGCAAGTTTCGGAAAAGCTGGAACAAGCGAAGGTTGCAAAAACATTCGATACTAACGACAAATCCCACTCATTCAAAGAAGACCTCGCGCTTTCCGGCCATTTTCAGCAGTATGACCACCGTTTTTCCGTGGCCGATTCCTGCGGTGCTTCGAGCGCCGTCATGGTTTCGAGTTGTAGTATTGACAGTACGAACGTAAGCGATACTGCACTCTCCGACGCCAAGAAACGCCACACTTGCGTGAAGCCTTTTGAGAGTAGCAAAACAAGCGCGGGAAGCAAAACGCAATATAATCCCAATGATCCAAACCCAAATAAAGACATAAAGACTCACGATGTGCTCTTCACCTCGGTAGACTTTGACCCCGGCTATGTCAAAGAGATGAGTACTAAGAATGCCGTTACGTTAAAGAAGCCTTTTGCCCCCACCGATGTTATTGAGGTTAAACTTATTCTGAAAGTTCCATGCCCGCTTACTATTGAGGCTTTGCGAGCTACTGATTTTGTAGGAACCTTAGTAACGATTGATGAGGGTGGCAAGAAGCTGACTCTTGGTTCAGGAGACTTTTCTTTGTTTGAACCGTACACGGCTGGTAATCCTGTCTTTACGATGAAGCTACTTATCGAGCCTTCCAAGGATCTTACGGCGACGATCGTCGCTGGCCGGCCTATCTTTATTGAAGTGGATGATTTTACGTTTACACAACCCAAAAGTATTCCTATTAGTATTGTTATCAGGAAAAAGATAGTCGCAATCGGGGGCGCAGGGGCACCTTCCGTAGACCCGCTATTTAGTTGGGTGAAAAGAATCGCACCTGACTCTTCGGTCATTTCGGGGTTGAAAGGAGTACAGAAAAATACTGAAAAACTGCGTACAGAGATTACCTCGCAACTTCGAAATGGCTACGAGGTGCTGGTTGTCGGGCATTCGATAGGTTCAATTGTTGCCTTTAACCTGCAAAAGGAATTCAAGGAAAAACGCGTGGAGTTTCTATTTTTGGATCCCCCATATGATAGTAGTTTGTGCAGAATACCCGGCATAAAGAGCCTTCCGTTTGCGAAGGCAATCAATCAAGCGGTGTGCGACGGCGTTGCTACCGATAAGAATACAATAGATTGGACTCGCGGACAGGGTCTTTCACATTTCTTTACGCACCATCCGTTTATGTTTCCTTGGTACGGCAAGAACAGAGAACATTTGGAAACACTTGAAGTACGAATAAAGGAGTGGATTCGAAAGTAACAAGCAACGTATGTATACACGCGTTAACAACAAAAAAGGTGTAGTGTTAGGAATTGTATTTCTGATGCTTGTGGCGCTTGCTTTCTCGCCTCACCTGCTTTCTGCCGCGGACATAACTCCCAATCCTTCAAATCCTATTGAGTCTTCCCCAAAACGAAAGGTGACGGTGTGGCAGAAGCTTATAAGCGCTTTCTCAACGGCAAAGACGAGTCCGGGTACTGAAGCGATTCCGGCTTCTTCTGACGAGAGAGGTTGGTACTCGGAGACCTGCAACTCCTTTGACCATGACCTCGCGCTCGGAAACCCACAGAATGACCCGGCCGATGTTGAGGCATTGCACGGGCTCTTGTTTGTGGAAGGATTTCTTTCCGCAGACACTCCTTTGGAAGCGTCTTTCACGAAGAATACCGTTGAGGCACTTAAAGCATTTCAAAAGGCCCACAGTCTACCCGTTACTGGAGAGGTTGGTGCTGAAACGCAAGCCGTACTTTCAGCCGGGACGGGGTGTGCTCCACCTGTTCGCAAGTCTGCGTCGCCGGCACCATCTTTGGGCGCGGAAACACTGTCGGGTGGCGTGTCCGACGACTGCCAAATGTCGCTTTCGCTGAGTGTTTCGCCCGACTATGTGCTGAACGACGAAAATTGGAATGGAAAGACTTCGAACGCGGAAGTTTCGGGGAGTTTGAGTGCGAATGACAAATGCAAGGCCCCGTTCTCGCTCACGCTTCGAGCTGGAAATCATACCGAGGCCCCTCATATGGAACTTGTAACCTCTCCGCGAAAAGAGAAATCCCTCCGCGCCGATACTACCGCTTCTTCAATCAAAGAGAACCTTGTGCTCGGCGGTCACTTCACCGAATACCAACATACGCTTTCTGTAGTGGACTCCTGTGGCGCTTCGAATGAAGTGACGGTTTCAAACTGCGCTATTGATAAATCGAACGTAGACGATGAATCACTCTCGGCTACCCAAAAAGCGCACACCTGTACCTTGGACCCCGAGAAGTTTATGAGCAGTCGGACAAGTGCTGGGAGCAAAACCACCGCAGGGAGTGGCGCAGG
>CALQZP010000024.1 GCA_943349725.1 Candidatus Nomurabacteria bacterium
GGTACAGACTTTTCAAAAGTCAGTGATGAAGAAATCAGACAGGTCGAGAACCTGCTCAACAACAGGCCGCGCAAGAGATTTGGAGGTTTGACACCTTGTGAAGTATTATTAATGAAAACTGGCGTTGCGTTAAAATATTGAATCTAGCGATGTCGGGAGGTTTTCTTTTGTTTCCATGATGCTTGTTTTTTGAAATTTTTACGTTTGGGAGCTGTTGCTCCGCGTAGCATAGCACACAAAAAAGAAAAAGATGTGTGTGGATAGTTTAAGGGAATTGGAACAAATATCCCCGATGCATCTTCGTCACACATACTTTATTATTTTCACGGAGCGCAATTCAGCAGGCGTTATAGATAAGTTATAGTTTATGTATAATCCTTCTTGTATAAAAATTGAACCGCCAGCTCCCGAAAGAGACTGGCGGTTTTGCGACTTAGTCGCCGAATTCTAATTTCACTGGGTGTTAGGGTACCACCTTGAGGCGAAAGAATTGGCGTGCAGTGGTCGCCACTGGCATTTGTACGCTGAATTCATCAGCGATTGCTCGCACCTTAGCTCCCATGCTTTTCCAACTGGATAGATCTTCAGTTGACTCCAATTCGTAGTCATATCCCGTTATTGCATCCGAGACTCTAAGCTCAACCAGTCCTTCTTTTATAATCCGGAAATGTGATAGATGAAGCACTTCCTGAATCGGCGAACCTATAGGAGGAAGACCCTTTAAGCCATACCCGTTGGTCCAGTCTGGAATCTCTTCGCTCCACGCCGAGGCAGTGGGACTCGTTCTTGTGAACGGAGTCCAGATGATGTTGTCTGTATGAGTTGGACCATTCTCAATGTCCGCGACGGTACCGACCACTTTTGGCGACACTGCAAGGTCGGGAAGGAACTCAACCTGGAGGTAGAGACCGTGGTTGCTGAATGCAACTGGGTCTACCACTCGCGATTCAAGTATCAGCTCAAAATGAGCGCTCCCCCCGGCAGGTATCCTCTTTGCTTCAGTATTGCTATCAAAGAAGATTTCCACAACTCCATTTTTGTTGGTAGCCGGGACAGTGTTTGCCAGAACCCCGTTGTTGCGGAGCTGAAAGGCAGAACCGGTGATTGTGGGACCGGTAACGATCTTGAAGCTAAGCTTCTTGATCGCCAGATCACTAACCGAATCTGGATTCACCACATCAAAGGTGAGCGCACTGTCCCCCGAAGTTCCGGTGGTGTCCCTCCTGATGAAGGCAAACTCCGGAACGTTTCGGAAGACACGAATTCCTTCTCCGAGAGGTATCAGTCCACCAGCGGGACCGGAAATATTTGCTCCGGAATCTGAGCCAACAGCGTAATTTCCGTTGATGCCGACGTTTGTCCCGTCATAGGCAAGATTCACAAATATTCCATGACGCTCCCAGTTGAATACGTCCTGATACTCCAAATCCGCCTTTGCGACAACCGTTCGTGATGTTCCTTTCGGTATTCTGAACGGGGTGACGTAGCGGGCGACAGCTCGCTCAACGGTTGCGTTGGGGAAGAATAACGCCTCACCTATCTGTGTGTCTCCGTCAAAGAGAGAAACTCTCCGATTCCAAAACGTAGAACCTGGATACGCTTGGTCGCTTATGAGTGCGAACGCCGTCTGGCGGATTTCTAAGTCCTCCACATTGTCTGCGATGTAGGTGATTGTCCCAATGGGCACGTCTAGGCGTCCCGCGGACAGAACCCGATATCTCCATTCAGAGGCACTAGACATCTCTATGGCATACTCGCCATGGGCTACGGCCATAAGCAAAGGCCCCTTTCCATTCCCCATAAGTTCGGGAATGACTTTAGTTGCTGTCGTCAGCCCGCTTGCTTGCATTGCGCTCAAGTTGGCTGGAACCGACCATTGGAAGGTACCAGTAGCCGCTGTGCGAAGGTCAAATCGGAGCGTTAGGGTTTTATAAATCCCTTCCGCTACGATAAGTCCGCTTCCGTCAAGGACGATCAGTTGTGCTCCAGGCTCAATCGGATTTAGCGCATTGAAACCTGTTGTAACGGCTGTGTTGCCGTCATACAACCTGACGTTGGTGATGTCGGTGGCCTTTGCTCCATTCTCCACCGTCAGGATAAGCGGTAGGGTAATTGCCCGAACAGCTTCACCCGACATCGTGGCATCAAGACGAACGGTAAGACCAGAACGGTATTGCCTTACTCCTGCAATAATCGTAGTATCCTTAATGTCCGCTGACGATAGCGTGATGGAGGCTCCGAGGGTTGAAGCGGTGAATAACCCATGCACAAGCACGGCCAACACTACAAGAAGATTTTTCATTTTTTTACCAATTTTCAGTTTTCAAAGAAGGAATTTCTTGGCGACTCAGCCAGAAATTCCGTTCAAATGTTTGTGACAAATTAGCACGAAAACGGCACACTTGTCAAGGTCACTCCCAGCGAGGCTTGCTTTTTTTTCAATTTTTAGTAATATTTCCACCACTATGTTCGTAGTTATTGAAACAGGCGGAAAACAGTATAAGGTCGCGGAAGGGGACTCTATCAAGATAGAGAAGCTTTCGGGCGACTATAAAAAGGGAGATGTGGTTACCTTTGACAAGGTGCTTCTTTCCGATAACGGAACCGAGACGACCATCGGCGCGCCCTATATCGCAGGCGCGAAAGTACAGGCAGAAATCGTGGATATCAGTAGGTACCCCAAGGTCAACGTCGTGAAATACAAAGCAAAGAGCAACTACGTCAAACTCCGCGGTCACCGCCAGCCGTATATGAAAATAAAAATTGCCAAGATATAATTTTTGGTGACGCTCCTATCTCCCACGCTAAGCCATAAGGACCACAGGAACTTGCGTTCCTCGAACCTACTCCTGCCTTTTTTGCTATACTTTGAGTATGGATTTTAGTATTAGAGAATATAAGGAAGGCGATCGAGAAGCGCTCAAGGACTGCATGGAAAAACTGCAGGAGTATATTGTGGGTGTTGACCCACTGAAGATGGTTCGTCGTGCCGAAGAATTTGGCGATGAGTATACAAAGTGGCTCCTTAGCCTAATGAAGGAGGAAAACGGTAGTATCTATTTGGCTGAAAGGAATGGAACAATTATTGGGTGCGTTGCGGGGATGGTGCCCCTCCAGGCTCCGCACGATATTGCGGGAATGGTTCCCTATAAGTATGGGCGTGTGCAGGAACTCTATGTTGACGAAGAATTTCGCGGGGCGGGAGTAGGGCAAGCCCTTATGCAGAAAATGGAGGAGCATTTCCGTGCAAACGGTTGTAATGTCGTTTACGTTGAAGTCTTTGCACCCAATACAAACGCTCACGAATTCTATCGCTCCTGTGGCTATGCCGACCGTGATGTGAACTTGATGAAAAAACTCTAACCCTTTAGTATTTTACCTATGGACAGAAAGATTATCTGGCTAGGACTTTTTGTGGGGTCAACGATTGGCGGGTTTATTCCGAGTTTCTGGGGCACGGGTATGCTTTCATTTTCAGGGCTAATTTTTAGCGCGCTCGGTGGATTCGTCGGTATTTGGTTTGGGCATCGGATAAGCGAGTAAACATAGTATGCACCGAAACATTAAACTCCTTAAATGGTTCAACTTTTTTCTGGACTTCCGGCCGTACGCGCCGGTGGCGATTATTTATTTTGCTTTTGTCACTCATTCGTACGCACTTGCACTTGGAGTATATTCGGTGACTCATATCGCTTCCGCACTATTTGAAGTACCCACAGGTGTTTTTTCTGATTTGATGGGAAGAAAGAAAACCATCGTGTGCGGAGCAATCGCAAGTACACTTTCCCTTATCTTTTTTGCCGTAGGCGGTTCGTTTGAAATTCTTGCGGTTGGTGGAGTGTTTGAAGGTCTTGCACGAGCATTTTTTAGCGGAAATAATGATGCGTTTTTGTACGATACACTAAAAGAGGGACAAAAAGAAACGGAACTTTCCGAGTGGCTAGGTAAGACTGGCGCGATGTTCCAGGTTGGGCTCGGAATATCCGCGGTTATCGGAGGATTTATCGCCGAGTCGTCACTTTCAATTGTTATGTGGCTTTCGGTACTTCCGCAATGTATTACCATCTTTCTCGCGCTTAAGATGCGAGACGTAAGGGTAGATACAGGTGAAGAGAGCACAAACATCTTCCGCCATTTGGGAGAGGCACTAAACGGTTTTAGAAAGAACTTTCAGCTCCGCATGATTAGTCTCGCCTCCATTATTGACTATGCCATTGAGGAAACGATGTACCAATTCTATCCGGTGTTTTTTGCGACACTTTGGCCAACGTGGGCGATTGGCCTCGTCCGCGCACTTTCCCATGTTTGTTCGGGGCTAGGCTTTTGGTTTGCACACAAACTTATTAAACAGTTCAATGCCTTTCGTTTACTTATCGGTGGCGAACTCTATATGCGCACAGTTGGACTACTTTCAGTTTTGTTTCCGGGAGTACTATCTCCACTTCTTCTTTCTATCGATACGCACGGCCTTCGGATGGTCGCGCAGGATACGCTTATTCAGGAGCGCTTTAGCAACAAAGAACGAGCAACCATGGGCTCACTCAATTCTTTTCTGGGAAGCATTTTGTTTGCCATTTCGGCGTACGGCATTGGATATATCGCGGATATATTTTCTCCTGCGTATGCGATACTTGTCGCGCAAATAACGCTATTTATCGTGGTTATCCTTTATTGGTTGGCATATAAATCCTCCGCTTCGCAGACTCGGCACCTCCTTTAAAAAAGGAGGAATTAAAAGCGCTTTCAATTTTGGCGAAAAAAGGCTATTCTGTGGACTTATGGCCAAAAGCGACACCGTACTTAGTTTTGACGCGGTTACGTTTGAGTACGGACCGAATAACCCCATCCTCCACGAGGCGGATTTTTCGTTGCGTCGAGGTATCAAGGTAACGCTTATGGGACAGAACGGCGCGGGAAAGAGCACGATTTTTCAACTTATCACAAGCGCTCTTCAGCCGGAGTCGGGAAAGGTAAACATTACGAATGGTGTGACCATTGCAACCGCTCGGCAGGTAATTCCTCGCGACCAGATGGAGCTCACGGTACGCGAGTTTTTTGAAAAGTGCTTCCCGAAGAAGGTGTACGACATTGATCCGCGGATTGATGAGGTGCTTGAAGTGGTGAACCTCAAGGGACACGAGAAGGTGCACGACCGCATTGTGAAATCATTTTCGGGGGGACAGCAGGCGCGCCTGCTTCTTGCTTCTGCACTTATCCAGAAGCCCGACCTCCTACTCCTTGATGAACCGACCAACAATCTTGATAAGGCGGGGATTGAGCATCTCACTAAGTTTTTGAAGGAGTATGCGAAAACCTGCATTGTCATCTCGCATGACTCCGACTTTTTGAACTCATTTACACACGGAGTGCTGTATTTGGACATCTTCACGCACAAAATTGAGCAGTATGTCGGTGACTATCTTGATGTGGTTCAGCAAATTACGGTACGACTTGAAAAGGAAAACCGAAAGAACGCGCAACTTGCTAAACTCATTCAAGAAAAGAAAGACCAAGCCAACGTCTTTGCAAACAAAGGTGGGCAAATGCGTGTCGTCGCGAAGCGCATGCGGGAGAAAGCCGAAGCGCTTGAAGAAGAAAAAGTGGACATTAGAAAAGAGGACAGAACGATTAGGAATTTTACCATACCGTCGCAACCAGAACTTGTGGGAGAGATCTTGCACCTTAGTGCGTACACCGTTTTACAACATGGAAAGAATCACGGACCCATAAAGCCTGTGGTACGAAAGACAAACCTTTCACTTAAGAAAAATAATCACTTGCTTCTATCCGGTCCGAACGGAATCGGGAAGTCCACACTGCTTGAGGCTATCGCAAACGGAAAAGCTTCCGGAGCAAAGATTGCAGATGGGGTAAGGGTTGGCTACTACCGCCAAGATTTTTCCACACTCAATTTTGAGGATACGGTACGCGACTCACTCTACGCGGTTATGCAAAGACAAACTGAAGAGCATCTTCGCTCCGTTGCCGCGGGGTTTCTCATTACCGGCGACCTTATGTACAACCGAATCAAAAGTTTGTCGGAAGGACAGAAGGGACTGGTCGCTTTTGCAAGGCTCGTGCTTGAAAAACCAGGCCTACTCATTCTTGATGAGCCGACCAACCACATCAACTTTCGTCATTTGCCCATCATTGCCGAGGCACTCAATAAATACGAAGGCGCGATGATTCTTGTTTCTCATGTGCCGGAATTTGTCGCGAAGATCCGCATCGACGAAATCTTAGACCTAGAAAAATAGAGCTGCGCTTTGATCGGTTCAGGAATGAAACGACTTAACAGCGGGTGTTTTTCTTTGTACGCTTGATTTTACCGCAAGCGTTGTATTGCATTGTTGAACTCATCTTTTCGCCTTTAGCAAAATTACCACGGCCGTGGTAATTTTGCTAAATCGAGCGTTCAAGACTTTTGAGAACCTGCAAATACATATTTTCCACGATTTTTTCTTGAGCCTTTCCGGTGCGGGCGTAGTGGTCAAGGCCGGGGGCGGAGTTTACCTCAAGTACCCAGAACTTTTTTGGCTTTTCCTCTAGCGTTCCCTCCACCATGAGGTCCACTCCGCAAAGGCGAAGCCCCATATCGCGGGTAAGTGTAATCGCAAGTTTCTTAAAATCGGGATGTAATCGCTTTACCTCTACGGCGTCTCCACCTGTGGAAAGATTCGCATTGTCCAAAAGGAATACTTGCTCACCTTTTTGTGGAATCGAACGCAAAGTGAGCCCCTGTTGTGAAAGCTTTGCGCCAATACGCGGGTCAGAGAGTTTCAACTGGGTATCTCGGCTTGACGCGACAAAATTGCGTTGTTTCTTTTGGAGAAGCGAAAGAATGGCGGAGTGTCCGTCGCCTATGACGTTGAGTGCAATGCGTTTGTAGGCAGAGATAACCTTATTGTCCAGTACGACAATTCGGTAATCCTTTCCGGAGACTTTCTGCTGAACGAGTGCGATTCGGTCGCGTTTGAAAATAGCGCGAAGTGCTCGGTAGAACTCCTTTTGGGAGTGTACGAGCGATACGTTGCTTCCCTGACTTCCGCTATTTGGCTTCACGATGACAGGAAAACCAATCTTCTCCGCAAAGCGGTATGCCTCATCAATCTTGCGTGTAGAGCCAATCGCGTCCGCCCACTCATCGGCGTAAAAAGCCTCACCGCGAACGGTGGGGTAGCCCATCTTCTTCATAAAGAAGTTCGCGTAGTCTTTGTCCTTTGCGATTTCAGATGCGCCGAGTGGGTTGAGGTCGAGGCTTGAGTAGCGGAAGTAGCATTTTTTACCGTTTTTGAATGTAACTTGTCCGACGATTTTCCACTTCGGTTCAAGCACTACACGCGCTCCGATTTTTGGGGCGATTTTCTGGAAGATGGTTCCGAGAATGGGTTGAATGGCTTTTTTCTGCATATCGGCAAGGATAGCGGAAAGTTGTGAGAAAGTATACAATAGAGGAGCTTTCTTTTTTCCTCCTTTTTTAAAGGAGGCGCCGAGTCTGCGAGGCGGAGGATTTTAAAATCCCTCCTCCTCGCGGATGCTCCCTTTAGGAAAGGGAGAATTAAAAGATAGAGCACCAAAAAATATGGAAACACTTATAAAGGCTGATATTTTCTTCTTCATTACCTCAATTTCCGTAGTGCTCGTCACTATTGGCATCGCGGTCGCGCTCTACTACATCATTAGGATACTTCGTAACATTCGTGAGGTTACCGAGAGGCTGGATGAAGGAAGTAAGGTGCTTGCCAAAGACCTTTCGGATCTTCGCGGTACCATCAAGCGTGAGGGCTTTGTGTGGGGACACATTTTCGGATTTCTGAAGAAGCAGTCAGGACTGTTCGGAAAGAAGTCACCCGGCAAAAGGAAAAGCGAAACAAAGTCAGAAGAAGTTTAACCGTTTACGTAATTGATCAAAGACACAGCATGAAAAAATCAGGAAAAATGGGAGTGGTGGCGGGTATTGTGGCGGGAGCGACAGCAGCAGCGGGAGCGTACTATTTGTACTACAGCAAGAATGCAAAGAAGAATCGTGCACTCGTGAAAGAATGGACAGTGAAGGCGGAGAAGGAGATTGTTGCCGAAGCAAAAAAACTCAAGGACGTTGCTTTCAATGAGAAGAACTACAAAGCGATTGTTTCCGCAGTTACCGCAAAGTATCAAAAGCTTAAAAAATTTGAGGCAAAAGAAGCAAAGGAGTTTACCTCCGCCCTCGGCTCTGCGTGGGCAAAGATTAAGAAGGAGTACGCACCAAAGAAAAAAATGACTGCGAAAAAGTAGACTTATTTTTAAAACCGCCCCGACTTTCGTCGGGGCGGTTTTTTGTTTAGGATTTTTTGCCGAGTTCACTTCCTGCGACGAAACCGGTGGTCCAGCAGAGCTGGAGGCTATAACCACCCGAAGGGCGGTCAATGTTGAGGATGTCACCGACAAGGTAAAGATTGGAAAACAGTCGGGACTGCATTGTCTTGAAATCAACCTCATCAAGTACCACACCGCCACTCGTGACGATTGCCTTTTCGGCTCCGAGGAGCCCTTTCACTTTGAGCGGAATATCCTTCAAGAGTTTTACCAGCTGCAGTCGCTCCTCACGGTTAATCGCATTGCATTTTGCATCGGGGTTGATTTTTGAGAGTTCAATAATGATAGGTGAAAGTGAGGAGGGCAGGAGAGACTTCAAACTATTTTTAAACTTCTTTGTGTGCTCTGTTTTAAATATCTCCTGCAGTTTAGTGTTAAGCATTCCGTAATCAAGGTCGGGAAGCAGGTCAAGGGAAAGGACGACTTCGCCGTACTTTAAAAGTTCACCGATATCTTTGCTCATATTGATAATGGTGGGACCACTGACCCCAAAGTGGGTAAAAAGAATTTTCCCTTTTTTCACTTCCTGCTTAACACCGTTTTGAAGTACCGTAAGTTTAACCTTTGGGAGGGTTACTCCTTGTAAACGCTTTACCCAGGCATCTTTTATCGCTATGGGCACGAGCGCGGGGTCAGGCTCTATCACCGTGTGTCCAAGCTTTTTGAGCCACATAAACCCATCGCCGGTGGAGCCTGTTTCGGGGCGTGACTTTCCACCTGTTGCGACCACATATGAACGCGCGCGGATTTCGGCTCCGTCAACGAGTACGATTTTTGTCACCTCTCCATTTCCGGTTACGATTTCCTTAACCGGGGAGTTTGAAAGCACGGTGACCCCGCCTTTTCGCAGGTACTCCACAAGCACGTCCCACACCGACTGTGCTTTCTCACTTTTGGGAAATGCGCGTTTCTCGGCTTCTACTTTTGTTTCCATCTTTTTTAAATGAAAGAAGTCAAAGGTATCCTTAACACTCCATTTAGAGAAAGCGGAAAAAAGGAACTTATCGTTTCCTTTGAACTTAGCAAGGAAGGCGCGCACATCAAACTCGGCGTTGGTGACATTACAGCGCCCTCCCCCCGTAATGAGGAGCTTTTTTCCGAGCGTATCGTTCTTTTCAATCAAAAGTACCTTTGCGCCAAGCTCGGCCGCCCGTCCCGCAGTCATCATACCGGCGGGGCCTCCACCTATGACAGCCACATCCCAGATTGTCGTTTCTCCCTTTGACATTTGCCTATCCTACCACAAACTATTGACAGAATGCACCTTTTGGTATATACTCCTGCCATAACTGAACTCATAGGTTTCGTTTGGGAGATAATTTCTCGGCAAATGTAAGGCATATATGTCTTTAAAAACCTAGAGAACTGGCCACGTTTTACTCTAAAGGCCGGTAGGTTAGTAAAGACTATGTATCCACGACACCCACAAAGTGCAAGTCGTCCTTCTTCTGGAGGAGACCGAAGATTTAGCAAGCCCTCGTTTGGAGGAAGCCCCTCCTCCGCACAAGGCTACGGAAGGGCAGGCTCCTCATCGAGAGGGAGTTTTTCGCGAGGACCACAACGCTCGTCTTCGCGAGGTGGTGGAGGTAGAAAGTTTGGCGAGTTTAGCGATATTTCAAAGTTTGTTAATAAAGCGGTCATCACTGAAGTAATTGAAAAGTTTGTGCCCGAGCACAGATTTGCCGATTTTCAAATAGACGAGCGACTCAAGCAAAGTATCATTACAAAGGGTTACGTGACCCCGACACCTATCCAGGATCGGGCTATTCCGCATGTCCTTCAGGGACGAGATGTGGTTGGTATCGCAAACACAGGCACCGGCAAGACTGCGGCCTTTCTTATCCCACTCATCAATAAAGTGCTCAAAAATCCACGCGAAGGCGTTTTGATTATGGTACCGACTCGTGAGCTTGCCATTCAAATTGATGATGAGCTCAAGGGGTTTACCAAGGGACTTAAGATATTCTCGGTTGTGTGTGTCGGTGGAGCGAGTATGAGCAACCAGATTAAAAATCTTCGCTATCAACATAACTTTATTATCGGTACACCGGGGCGTCTCAAAGACCTTGTGGAGCAGAAATATCTTCAACATCTTACCGAGTTTAAGACGGTCGTTCTTGACGAGGCCGACAGGATGCTTGATATGGGATTCATCAACGATATGCGTTTTATGATGTCCAAAATGTCAAAAGAACGACACACACTTTTCTTCTCGGCAACCATGTCGCGCGAGATTGAGGCTCTAATAAAGGATTTTCTGAAAGAACCGGTTAGTATTTCCGTGAAGACGGGAGATACAGCAAAGAACGTAGACCAGGACATTGTCAAGGTTCGGGGAAAGAACAAGATTGATGTACTACACGACCTACTCAAAGAGGGTGGATTCACCAAGGTGCTCGTTTTCGGGCGCACGAAGCACGGAGTGGAGAAACTTTCAAAGGTTCTCATAGAACGAGGCTTCAAAGCGGAGTCAATTCACGGAAACAAAAATCTTTCCAAACGTCAGCAAGCGCTCAAGCTTTTCAAGGCCGGACATACCCAGATACTTGTTGCGACCGATGTTGCGGCCCGAGGTCTTGATATCAGCGATGTTTCTCACGTCATCAACTTTGACCTTCCTGCGACCTACGAAGATTATGTGCATCGTATCGGCCGAACAGGCCGTGGCGACAAGAAGGGGAAGGCACTGACGTTTGTTGAATAACTAACACGGCACGAATGACACTAATTTCCGAGCGAATGACACGAATAAAATAAAGCCCTCGTCTTTTTATTCGTGTCATTCGAGTCTTCTATTCGTAGATTTGTGTCGAGTTATATGAAAATAAACCACAAACAAAACAGCATAATGACCCCGTCCAAGAAAACCTTCCAGAACCCTGTGGGGAAATGGGTGGAAAAGCGAACTCGTACCGAGATTTTGCTGTGTGTTTGCGGTAACAAATACATCAAAACCCGAAAGGAACAAATAGTTTGTGTGAGGTGCATCTATCGAACGCTTCCTGTTAAAGTCGTTTAAAGAAATCACCCCGAAATGGGGTGATTTTCTTTTTGTCGCGTCTTTGGCGGGGATAGTTTGCTTTTTTGAATTATTTCTCAGTTTTTTAAACAAAAAATACTTATTTTTGTGTTGACATTTCAGCGAAAAATCGTTGTGCCTTTATTCGTGCGAAAAATAGCCCGCTATCCACAGAAATAGTGGCGTATTTGTTGATCAAAAGCGATATAATTAGGCCTAAGAATCTCTGGAGAGAGTGCGTTTTCCATGAGAGTTGTTTTCATATACTAAGCAATGCCCTTTTTATCAAAATTAAAAAGCCTGCATCGTTCAATTTTCCTAAAATCTGGGATAGTGCTTTTACTTCTCGCATACATCTCTAATTCACTTTCTTTTTCTTCTCCTGTTTTTGCTGCCGCACCTCCTGGGATCATCAGTTATCAGGGGCGTCTAGCCGATTCCAGTGGTAATCTTCTCGGAGGTTCAGGAACGACCTACTATT
Organism: Candidatus Nomurabacteria bacterium; assembly: GCA_943349725.1. Taxonomy (GTDB): domain Bacteria; phylum Patescibacteriota; class Minisyncoccia; order Phycocordibacterales; family UBA10002; genus UBA10002. The sequence goes on from CALQZP010000024.1 coordinate 11,856, forward strand.
TTAAATTTTCTATCTGGAACAACGCGACGGTTGATTCGGGTACTCGTTTGTGGCCATCCTCGGCTCCGACTGCGTCCTCGTTTAACGTTCGACAGGGAGTTTTTACCGCAAACATTGGTGATACGGCCTCGGGTTATCCACATGTCCTTGATTATGATTTTGCCACGGCCGGAGACGTCTATCTTGAAGTCTCTGTCTCTTCGGACAATTCAACCTTTCAAACGCTTTCCCCCCGCCAGCGCATCAGTTCTGTTCCGTTCGCCAGGTTGAGTGGTGCTGTGTCTGGGTCAACGACACCGTCTTCATTTGGTACTACAACTCCGATTGCCAATTCGGTTGTTACGATTGAGGCCACTTCAACCGGGTCAACCCTTCTTTCCCTACGAGCGATTGCGAGTCAGATTGCAAATCTCTTCCAGGTACAAAATAGCTCTGGGTCCAATCTTGTTTACGTAAGTGCTTCTGGAGGTATATTCGCCTCAACTACCTTCCAGGCTACGGGAGCTACCACTCTGTACTCCACCCTAAATGTGTCCGGTTTAACAACGCTTTCTTACGCCTCCACGACAGGACTTACCGTTTCCGGAACCGCAAGTACGACCAACCTTGTTGTTTCTGCGCTCACGTCCGGTCGTATCTCATTCGCAACTACCGGAGGAACACTAACCGATGATGCTGACCTCACTTTTGACGGTCTGAAGCTCTCCGCGACCTTTGCGTCAACAACAGGAATCACCTCATCGGGTGGAGCGTGGTTCGCGACGAGTGGTGGTAATGTCGGTGTGGGAACGACCACACCTGGAGCTGTTTTCTCGGTGCAAGGTGACACCCTTGTTTCGGGTACTCTTTCGGTAGGTAACCTTATCGCCACCTCCTCGACGATCACCTTTTCAGGACTCGGAACCAGTATGCTCGCGTCCATTAGCGCTTCAGGAAACCTCGTCGCAAGTTCAACACCCACGGCCGCACGATTTCTTGCTACCTCTTCTATTGCCTCCATCTTCCCCTACGCGTCCACTACCGCCATCACGGTTTCAGGAACCGCGTCCTCCACGTCACTTGTTGTTTCTGGACTTAACTCCGCAAGCTGTGATCTCAAGAGTACCAATGGCATCATCTCCTGCGGACTGGACGCGTCGGGATCTTCAGCCAGCTTAGGTTGGTCATCAACCACCGACACTTTTTCCATCTATTTCAACGGACGTGATTTCGTCGGTATTGGAACGAGTACACCGGCGCAAACCCTTTCTGTGCAAGGAAACGGCTACTTTTCATCAAATCTTTTTGTGGGAGGAACCATCACTTCTACTTCCTCTCTTGCTTCCATCTTCCCGTACGCCTCCACCACAGGACTCACCGTTTCAGGTACCGCCTCCACCACGAACCTTGTCGTCTCGGGACTTAACGCCGCCGCCTGTGATCTCAAATCCACGAACGGTGTCATCTCCTGTGGAACGGATGCGAACACTGCGTTTGAGTTTAGCCCCACCACAAACTTCGGCGTGAACACGAACGCAACCTCAACCGCACTCTTCCTCCGAGGCGCACCGTTCTCACTCTTCGCCAGCTCCACGGCAGTCTTTTCTTACGCCTCCACCACTCAGTTCCAGATCGGCACCGACTACATCACCGACCTCTCTACCGGCCTCAACATTTCCGTGGGTGGGGCAGTCACGGTCGCGAACCTTCAAGACCTCGCCGGTACGCTTGACGCGGGCAGTGGTGGTATCGGGATTGATTCATCCGCACTCTCCGGCATCGCCGTCATTGACGCCGGTGTCTGGTCTGCGTCTTCAACACTCGCCACATACCGTGGTGGAACTGGGTGGGCCTCTGTTCAGGCAAACGCACTTCTTCTTGGTAACGGAGCGGGGAGACTTGCGACCACCTCAAGCGGAACGCTAGATTCAATATTTTAACGCAACGCCAGTTTTCATTAATAATACTTCACAAGGTGTCAAACCTCCAAATCTCTTGCGCGGCCTGTTGTTGAGCAGGTTCTCGACCTGTCTGATTTCTTCATCACTGACTTTTGAAAAGTCTGTAC
>CALQZP010000025.1 GCA_943349725.1 Candidatus Nomurabacteria bacterium
ATTAACGCTTGGACATTAACTTATTTCTGAATTTCGAGCGAAAAACGAGATGGAGTCCGAGCCGTATCGGGATACGGCGAGGACGAAGCGAAGTTTTGTAGCCGAAATTCAGGAATAAGTATGCAATGGTTAATTGGAGATGGTATAACTACGAGCTACTTTCTACTAGCTAACACTCGCCATTCCCGCACTAATTTCGCTAATCTCCTGCGTAATGCTTGCTTGTCTTGCTTTGTTAAACACCAGCGTGAGGTCATCTATCATTTCTCCTGCGGCTTCACTGGCGTTCTTCATGGCGACCATTCGGGAGGATTGTTCGGAAGCGTTCGATTCGAGGAGCATCTGGTAAATTTGCATTCGAGTCAGCTTTTCTGCAAGGCTTCCTAACAGTTTATCGCGGTTACCTTCGATCAAGTAGTCAATCCTACTTTCTTTACCCTGAGCGACTTCTGAAGGAGTCGAATGGGCTTCACCCAACTCTGCAATAAGTTCTTTCAAATCAGTCTTAGAAATTGGTAGGATTTGGTTAATATTTGGCTTTTGCGTTATGGCCGAAATGAAATCGGTGTAGGCCACGAGGACTTTATCGTACTTGCCCGCCGTGTATTCTTGAAGCACCAGTTTTGAAATAGGAGCGACATCGGAAAGAGAAATGTTAGCGGGAAGCTCGGTAAAGGTGGCAATAATGTTTTTCCCGACTCGGCGCATAGCAACGTCGCCTTTTTTGCCGATGGTAATAACGTCCACACTGCTCGCTTCGCTCTGTTTCTTAAGCAACGTAATGACTTTTTTCGTGACTTGGGAATTGTACGCTCCACACAAGCCTCGGTTTGAGGTAATAAAGATGAGAAGAGTTTTGTTTCCTTCACGGACTTGAAATAAGGGGTGAGAAATTTCCTCAAGATTTTTGGCAAGCGAAGTCAAAATGTCCCACGAATACTCGGCATAAAGACGGGAAGCCAGTGTGGAGGCCACTGCCCTCTTCATCTTTGAAGCCGCCACGAGCTCCATAGCCTTCGTGATCTTCTTCGTGCTTTTTACCGATTTGATTCGGCGTTTGATTTCTTTGCTGCCGGCCATTGGAATGGAATAGTGAATTAAGAATTTTGAATTAGAGTTTTGAAATACTATCCTAAAAGTCCTTATTTTTCAACAAAATTAGAGTTTTAATTTTATGATATACTGATTAAGTAACCATGAAAGAGACCCTTGTGCAGGTACGCCTGCACCGGGGGCTTTTTCTTTTTACTCTTGACTTTACTTTTCATGTTTGCTATCTTTAATGCACAGTTGGCTTCGGCCTCACCCCCGCAAGGGGGAGAAAGTCTGGAAGACCGTCAGAATAACTTTCTGGCGGTCTTTCTTAATTCCGCGAATAGCGCCTTATCAAGAAAACCTATTTTTTCCACAAGACGGCGTGTGTCGATAACTTTTATTTGCGACAAATTGGCTCGGGCTTCACGACCGTCGACCGTACCGACAGTAACACGGAGCGCGTGAACGCGAAGAGAAGTGGTGAGGGGAACAATCAAACATGCATCCGGGCCAAAGCCTCGAATAATTAAGGCAGGCCGAAGAAACGATTCCTCGCCCCCGTCTTGCTCGGAACCGACATTGACTCCAAGACGGCACCACCACATTTCACGCACAGTATACAAACGCGGTTGTTCCGCGTTTGTCAGTTTTTTCCTTTCATTCCATTTATCAAAATCTTTTTTCATTTTGCTTTTGTGCTTTTGACCGATTTGACGTGCCCCGTAGCGAAATTCTCATTTCTGCTACTAGGGTTCGGCGTTTGATTTCTTTTAAGCAAGCCATTTGGGTAGATTTATGATTTAAGCTTGTGTTTCCTAGACACTCAACATCTTCTTTATTTCCTTGTTCACCAACTTTAGTTCGTCCGCGGTCAGAGAGCCCATTTTCTTTTCTAATCTTTTCACATCAATTGCCCGTAGCTGAAAAATGAGTGCACTAGAGGATGCGGTTAAACCATTTGAGGTGGTTGGCGAGAGCTGAACCGTGTGTGCAAAGCGCAAAGCCCGGCTGTTTGAGGTGAGTGGCACCACCATAACCAGTCCTGCCACAACACCAGAAAACACAACAGCCGGTCGTATGCCCGACTGCTCATGTCCGCTTGAATTCCCGGAATCAATCACCCAAATCTCTCCCTTTTTCATGTTCTAAAGTTGACTCTTTGTCAATGCTTCATCGCTCAAATAATCCAAAAAGTCAAACTCCCTTTTCAGTGCTATATCTTTTTCTATGGCATCAAGATAAAACACCGAGGCACGCTCAAGAATATCGGCCTCCTCAACCCCAAGAACTTTAGAGGCGTTTTTTATGTTTATTCTCGTTTGTTTCGTCAGTGTATTCATATTTGCATGATAGCATTTTCTTGTAAAAGATTCCAGAAAATCCTGTATTTCTGATTCTTCGCTATATCGCCACAAATTTTATGGCCTTCGTGATTTTCCTTGCCCGAATGACGCAGTTGGGCGGGTTCGTGCTTTTTACCGATTTGATTCGGCGTTTGATTTCTTTTGAACCGGCCATAAATAGTTGTCAGATTAAAGTTGAAAGTTATAAAGTAAGAAAGTTACTTTGTGAATTTAAAAGTTGAAAATATTGAGTCCAATATAGATTGATAAGTAGAATAATCAAAACCGCTTTTCTCTTCATTTTGATAATAAATTCTTTTTACAATCATATAGCAATAATTATTCTTCAATATATGATATCGTTCCTCATTCGAGGTAGTACTGTAAGAAGAAACCTCTTTTAGCTTGATATTTTGAAATGTGTCGCCATTACGGACCATTTCTTCAGAAGTCATTTTACTTTGACTTTCTTTACCATAAGGCTTAGATATACATGCTAGATTATCCGTTTCGGAAAGAGCCGTCACGTGAAAATGTAAATTATAGAGTGTTGAAGGTGGATTGTAATAGGGAGTATCAATACTTACTTCAAAAAGACTATCGACTTCATTTATTACGTTTACGGTAAAATCTTTTGGATATTTGAACTCAACTCCGTATTTTTCATTCGTATACGTTTTCCAATCAGCAATTATTGCTTTTTCTTTCATATCACCTGTGCAACAATTTTGAATTTTGGGTGCAGTAAAGAACGTTGCCTTAACTACCAAGGTTCCTGTTACTACCAAAATCAACGTAATGATTCCCAAAATAAGTCTTTTATTCATTTTTATTTTCCAAATGAAGCTTTAAACTCCCCAATTACCTTCTTAAGCTCCGCTTCGCCGGCTTCGGACCACATTTTAGTTTCGGTGATGTCTTTGTAGAAAGTCTTGGCGTGGGTTTCAGAATACTCAATGAGGCCAGCTTCAAATTCCTTAATCTTGTTTACCGGCACATCATCCATAAAGCCTTTCACGAGAGCGTAGAGGGTAACCACTTGGTGCTCGGTTTTCACCGGAGCGTATTGTGGCTGTTTCAAGACCTCTACCGCGCGTTTCCCGCGTTCCAATTGTTTCTTGGTGCTTTCGTCGAGGTCAGAACCGAATTGGGAGAAGGCTTCGAGTTCTCGGTACTGCGCGAGTTCGAGCTTGAGTGTCCCGGCCACCTTTTTCATAGCTTTGATTTGCGCTGAAGAGCCTACGCGAGACACGGAGTTGCCGACGTTAACCGCGGGGCGGATACCTTTGTAGAAGAGGTCGGTTTCGAGGAAGATTTGACCGTCCGTAATTGAAATTACGTTTGTAGGAATGTAGGCGGAAATATCTCCGGCTTGGGTTTCAATAATAGGGAGCGCGGTGATAGAACCTCCACCGTACTCCTTGTTTCGTCGGCAAGCGCGTTCCAAAAGGCGTGAGTGAAGATAGAACACATCACCCGGGTAAGCTTCGCGTCCTGGTGGACGACGAAGGAGAAGAGAAATTTCTCGATAGGCGACAGCGTGCTTGGAAAGATCATCGTAAATGATGAGCACATCCTTGCCTTGGTCCATAAAGAATTCGGCAATAGAAACACCCGTGTACGGAGCAATATAGGAGAGCGCCGAGCTTTCGGAAGAACCTGCGGAAACGATAATAGTGTATGCCATAGCCCCACCCTCCTCAAGTCGTGTTTGCAATTTTCGTAGCTTGGAATCTTTTTGGCCGATAGAAACGTAGACGCAAATCATGTTCTGACCTTTTTGGTTTAAAATCGCGTCAATCGCAATCGCGGTCTTACCGGTCTGGCGGTCGCCAATCAGAAGCTCGCGTTGACCGCGACCAATCGGAATAAGGGCGTCAATTGCTTTGATACCGGTCTGCACGGGCTGGTCCACACTTTGGCGGGTTACTACACCCGGAGCAACTTTTTCAATCGGATAGGTCTTCTCGCTCTTAATGGCCCCTTTGCCGTCAATCGGTTCACCGAGCGCGTTTAACACACGACCAATTACCGCGTCTGAAACAGGAACTTCAAGAATTTTCCCAGTAGCTTTCACCTCATCACCTTCGCGAATCTGTCCGAAGTCACCCAAAATGATGACGCCTACCGAATCTTCTTCAAGGTTGAGGGCAACACCCACCTCGCCATGAGGAAAGACCACCATTTCTGAGGCTTTGATTTCGGAAAGACCGGAAATCTTTGCAATACCGTCAAACACTTCCACGACGTGTCCCACCTTCTCCGCCTTAATGTCGGACTGGAATTTCTCAATCTGCTTTTTTAGGTTTTCTACGATGGTGTTGTTAGACATAGTGGTTTAGGAGATGAGCTTGCAACTGGGATAATTTGTTTTTGAGTGAGAGATCTATGAGTTCGTCGTTCGCTTCTATCTTAATACCTCCGATAAGTGACGGATCTTCAAAGGTTTTAAGTGTAATGTCGGATGCCTGGTAGCGAGTTTTCAAGGTTTTCTTAATCTCGTCCAACGTATTTTTTGTGAGAGGACTTTTGCTGGTTACCTTAGCGCTGACAACCCCTAGGTCCTTGTTCCGAATTTTCTCAAACTGTGCCAAAATCTCCGGCGTCTTTGAAAGTAACCTTCCTTTGGCCAGAAACGCCACCGCACTGGCTAAAATACGCTCAAGTTCTACCCCACTTTTATCTTTAGTGGACTCGTAGAGAGCCTTCGCTATGTCTTTGGTGGAAGTTTTAGCCATTTGGGGAAGCGTTTAGCGTTTAGTTACCGATTGAGCCAAGCTCCTTGGCAGATTTTGCGTCGGAGGAATCGTCGGCTTTGTCGTCAAGTACTTTTTTTGTTGCAAGCACAATCAGCGCAACGACTTCCTTCTTTGCATCCTCCACCATTCGTACCTTCTCTGCTTCAAGGCTTTTCTTACCGGCATCTATCATAGCCTTCACCTCGGTCTTCGCAGACTCAAGCATTTCGGCCCGCTTTGTCTCAGCCTCCTTTTTGCCTGTCTGAAAAATGACATTCGCTTCCGCGCGAGCCTTGGATAGCGCTAACTGATATTCTGCCTTTCCGGCTTCCAGGATTTCAGCGTTGCACTTCGCATCGGTTATTCCTTTCGCTATTTTCTCTGAACGCTCCGCCATCAATTTATTGAGGGGTTTGAGGGCGAAGATATAGAGCACCACGAGGACGATAGCAAAGTTGACGGCTTGCGCGACGATGATGTGCCAGTCTATGTGAAATGTGTTGATGATGGACTGCATGAAAGAGATGGATTATGAAATATGGAATATGAAATAAGAGAAAAAGAAACTGTCTAACAGACAGTATAAAAGATTCAAGGATATTCCTTAAATCTCTTAACTATCAACTACTAGAGCGAGAAAGCGATAACGAGGGCGTAAATCGCGATAGCCTCGGCGAACGCTGACGCGATAAGCATCGGGACCAAGATTTTTCCCGCAGCTTCGGGATTGCGTCCGATAGCCTCCATAGCCTTTGCACCAATCATACCGATACCGATAGCGGGGCCGATGGCACCAACTCCGATTGCGATTGCCTTGGCGAGTGGAATGATTTCCATAATCTTTTCCTGTTAACTATTAACTAATAACTGATTCTTGACCCTTCCCTTCTGGCATCTTTACGAATAAAAATACCAAAAGAAAACGTTCAAACTCTTTACACTATGCGTGCGCCTCGCTTTCAGTATGCTCCGCATGCTCGTCGTGGTCCTGCGCCGCGATGGTGAAGTACACCAGCACCAAAATAGAGAAGATAAGCGCTTGGATAAGCCCCACGAAAATTTCAAGGAATAAAAACGGAATGGGAAGCAAAAACGGCAGGATATTGCTCATCGCCATGAGAAGTACCTCTCCCGCGAATACGTTTCCGAACAATCGAAACGAGAGGGACGCAACCTTGGCAAATTCGCCTATAAGCTCCAGGAGCCCTACAAAGAACGTGACCGGGGCGACCACGAGTACCGTCGGTTCTTTTCGAACCTTCGTGAGGACACTCCCGAGCGCCTTGAGATTAACATATTTGTTGAAAGTCTTCCAGATTCCTATTGAGAAAATGCCGAAGAGGTTGGCGCTTACTACGGCCATTATAGCAAGAGCAATGGTTGTATTTATGTCGGCTGTCCCGCTCCTCAGAAACGGAATAAATGCTTTGCCGTGCTCCCCCGTTTCAATGAGTCCGAGTCCACCAATAGGAAGAAGCCCCAGCCAGTTATTGACGAGAATAAAAAGGAAGACAGAGAGCGCGAGCGGAAATACCTTTGTGGAAATTTTTCGACTATTCGTCACTTGGTCGCACAGATTCAGCGCCCCCTCCATCAAGACTTCAAAAAAGTTCTGTATGCCTCGAGGAACCTCACGAAGCGTGAGGCGAATAGCGACCGCGATAACGCCGATAACGATAACGGCAGTGGTGCTCGTGAGTAGCGCGTTAGTAATATGAAAGGAGCCGAAATCGGTTAGCTTCTCGGCATAGAGTGTCACCTCATGCTTCACCTCGGTCTTCGCCACACTTTCGGTGACGGCGACATGGCTCTCGGTATTATTTTGGTTCAGTTGGTTTTCCATTTTCGTTCTTACTATCCCGTATATGTGCAAACGCTACCTTTACAATTCCGAATGATGAGATGAGAAATCCGACACAGGTAAGCCCTATGAAAAGCCAGGGTTCTGTTCCGAAGCGTCCATCAAGGTATTTACCGAGAATAAGCGCGAGAACGAGTGGAACAATAATCCAACCCGAAACCTGGCCAAATACAGCTACGGCCGGCTTCCACCAGAGCTTATTTTTAGGTTCGCTTTCCATGTAAAGAAAAGGCTCTGCGTCGAGCCAGTAGCAGTACTTTAGCAAAAAGCGCCGATATTCTCAACTGTACTTCTGGGCGAGCGAAGTAATTTACTTTTTACCCGACAAAAGCCTTACTCCCCCATACACCAAGGGTGTAATCAGTACTGCAAAGGCGATTTTGAGCAGGAAGTATGGAATAATCATTTTGAAAACAAAGAGTGCGTCAAACCTCGGGGTCATCTGATAAAACGCGATGAACATAAAGACGGTCGTATCCACAAGTTCGGAGGCAAAAGTAGAGACGTTGGTGCGAATCCAGAGATACCCCCCCTTGGTCGCTTTTCTTATTTTCTCAAAAACAAAAATATCTTGAAGCTGGGCAAGGGAAAAAGCTACAATACTCGCCACGATAATGCGCAGTGACGACCCGAAAACGACTTCGTACGCGTCATTACTCGCGAAACGCACATTCGGCTCGAGCCAGACGAACATCGCCGAATACACAAAAAGAAGTATCAGAGTCAGCATGCCCGCGAGCGTGAGCTGTCGTGTAAACCTCTTTCCGTAGAGTTCCGTCGCAATGTCGGTAATGGCAAAGCTTATCGGCACCATAAACACCGCGACAGAAGCTCCGATGCCGAAAATGGTGATGATCTTCCCGCCAAGCAGGTTCATTCCCACAAGCACCCCGATGAATACGCTAATAAGCGTCAATAACTTAAAATCCGCTTCGGGTTTTCGTAGTGTAGTTTCCATGGTGTGTAATCTATTTTTTGTAATGAAGTAACAGTGTCCCTTTTTCGTTAAGCTTTTTCACCGACACAAGCGTCCAGTTTCCTCCAAAGTTTCCTTTTTTAAGAAATGGTTTTCCCGAGCCAAATACGACAGGCTCAAGCGTCAGATATATTTCGTCAACAAGTTTATTTTTAAGGAACCAGTCATAGATGGAGGCTCCGCCGGCAACCACCACTCGGTTCCATTTCATCTTTTTTAAGAGCGTGAGCAATTTGGTTTGGGAACCCTTGAAGTATACAACCCCCGTCTCCGCAGACGGAGACACCCCCTTTACTAAGGGGGATTGGGAGAAAATGATGCGATTGCGCGGGGTGAGTGGGCGTGGGATAGCTTCAAAGGTCTTGCGACCCAGTACGACAACATCGGCTCGGTCAAGCTCACTCTTAAAGAACTTTTGGTCCTCTTTGCTTGTCCATTCGGTCCCTTCCTTTTTGCCGTTCGTAATCTTTCCGTCCAGGCTGACCGCGACAACGAGAACAAATGTCAGTTTTTTAGCGTTTTCCGTCATAAATGGGTTTAAGTAGCGGGTAGTAGATGTCTTTCTTCGGATCTATCAATAGTTCTTTGCGTGTATCGAGCGTGGTAAACACGAGGCGTGGGGCTTCGCGGACAATCGCCATTGGGATTTGCTCGCTTGTCTCCCCCATTACGGCCACCGCAGATGCAGTAATACCATCCGCAATGTTAGATTTTGAGAACTTGAATTTCCTCCCAAAAATATCTTTTTCACCAATATGATTTACAACCGGGTGAAAACCGTGAAAGCCGATAGCAATCCCAATCACTCCTGCGCGAAGTGGTGTGCAGTAGCTATCGGAAATAATGACCCCTAGATTTTTTATACCTGTTTCCTTTCGCAAAAATCTCCAGATATTTTTTGCGGACTGCATCGGATCCTTTGGCCATAAAATCCAATATCCGTTGCCATTGCTATCGTCAATTCCTGCGGATGCGATAATGGTGTTCCCCTTTATAGAGAACAGCGAATCCTCAAACTGGTTAAACGAACGGAAGTCTGACTCTTGCTCAATTAATTTCTTTTTAGCTTCAGCCGTGCTTGCTAGAACACATCTCCCCTCTCCGATAGCGACAATTTTGGACGTCACGACAAGCACATCTCCGTCGTGGAGACGCCTTGAGACTTTCTCTAGTGTCGGAAAAATATCGTCCTGTGGGGGAAGGAATACTCGAGTTTTTATTGGTAGTATGTGCATAGTTGTAAGTTAATAGTGAAAGCACGACAGCATTCTCCCTTTTCTAAAGGGAGCAGACGAAGTCGAGGGATTTAAATCCTCCACCTCGAAGACTCGGCACCTCCTTTCCCTCTTCGCATAAAGCTTCGGAGGGACACCGTAGGAAAGGAGGAACTAGAGTGGAGCAAAACCCGACCAGGTTTGAGTTGTGTTTGAAAGAAGCATTACTGCGGAAATTAAAAGCGTGCCCACTATAACAAAGTGGGACGAAAATGACGAGGACTTACCTAAAATCGTTCGGTTTGTTCTTTCGTCGGGGACTTGATGGAGACCTCCTGTTTCTCCACTTGGATACGGTGATGTTCCTCCATTATTTTTTCCTTTAGCGTATTCGGATTCGCTACTCCCTTCATCCGAAATGAACCATTACTTGCGGTACTTACTTCAACCGTTCCAAAGCCGATAACCGTAGCAAGAATTCCAGGGACCTTCACCGTAGCGTCTTGAATCATATCAAGCCTAAAGGTTGAAATTTTTCTATTAAATAGCCCTATTTGTTCAATCGCGATGATTCTAAAGTTAGTGACGAACCACACGTCCAGATAGTAGTCGGTCCAGAGGAGGGTGAAAATGATCCAGAGAATGAGAAGTAAGAGTGACCAGAGGAAAAGCACGATAAGAAAAAAGTCGCCCTGAAAATGAAGCGCTTCGGTAATCGTGAGCAAGAGCTCTCGTGGAATAAGGTAAGGAGCAAAAAGAAGAATTGACGGAAGTACCGCAAGGAGCGCAAGAACAACCGATTCACCCGCAAAGATAAACCACTGCTTGCGCGCGGTATAAAGGATTTGCTCGTTGTCTTCAAGTGGAGGCATAAATCAGAGTGAAGCTATAGTTAACGAATAGAGAACAATCGCGCTTGCAAGGATCGCGGCGCCTATGACTCCATACAACGTACGCATGCGGGAAACGGCCCGTGCTTCGAGTCCGAATCGCTTCCAGTGATAGCGAAAAATAAGCGTCATTACCACAAAGATAACAAACGTGATACCGAGCAAAACGGTAAGCACGGTCTTCTCGATGACGATGGTGGGAAAGGGAAACATAACGTCCTTCAATTGTACCACACTAGTGTGCTGTCAATATATCATTTGCTCGAACTTTTTTCCAAAAGAAGCTAGTTGAGGAATGAAGCATACCACGCGCTGAAGCGCCTCTGGGCGAAGCATAGAGCATATCCTGCTGAAAAGTGTGGTATGCCTCCAAATAAAGTTTGGCCTCGTCCTATCCCCCGCAGCAAGCTGTTCCCTCGTAGGACCTCGGCGGAGTATTAGGCGAGGCAACGGGGCACCACAGGAGTACTTCAGAAAATACAGTCGCGAGTACACTCCTTATTTTCTTGGTCGCAACTTTGTTGCAGAAGAGCTCCCTCCGCTAACACATCTTTGCATTTGCGGATTCATCCCCGCCGCAAGGCGGACGGGGTATTCTCCGCAATCACAATAACAAAATAGACTCGGTTTTGCGAAACAATTTTCTGGGAAAAGGACTTGGCAAAACCTCGGCTGATTTTTGTTTTTGTACTTGTCCGCGCGGAGGATGTCAGTCAGGGTTCTGCTCGAAATGGGTTCTAACTTTTTCAAACAAACACCACCCTAGGGTGGACCCAAGCGGACTCTCCACCTACCGTGGCGGGTACTTTTCGACCTCGCCGCACCACAAGAGTATTTCCATTTTTCTAAGAGGACTACCTGTAAGAAAAATTGGTCACTCGGTAACGAAAAGTCTTTCTCGTCCGCCGTAAGCAAAGCAGTTTGCTTACTTTGGGTCCGCAATTTCGCAGACTCAATTGTGGACCCAAGCGGACTCGAACCGCTTACCTCCTCATTGCAAATGAGGCGCTCTACCAGATGAGCTATGGGCCCAATGTATTCTATTCTTTGGACCTGGGGAGAATCGGACTCCCGTTTCGTCAATGCGAATGACGCGTCGTACCACTAGACCACAGGCCCCTAAAACATCTTTGCAGATGTTCGGGCGTCGTCTCCCGGTGCTATAGGCATCGAGAGACGATTTGCCCTTTTTCTTCGCTATGAGCTTACCTTATTTTCGCTCCAGTGCCAACGTCAGCACATGGTCAATGAGGTGTGGGAGCGTGGCTCCGACTGCCGTGAGTGAGAGTAGGAAGGGTGAAATGCCTTCGTGGAAATCCGGAAGTGTGTCGGCTTCAATAAAGAAAATACCGCGTTTGGGATGCACGATAAACTCCGAGCGTGAATAATGGCGAAGTCCGAGAAGTTTGTGGACAGCGGTCGCGAGCTTTTGCAGTTCGGCTTTTTCGGCAGGACTGAAATTACCAGGAGTGATATGCCCAGGTGCTTCTTTGTACTTCGTCTCAAAATCAAAAAATGGTCGTTCAGGGTGACGCCTGATTTCAGTTGGAACAAGCGCGTAATATTTTTCCCCGCGGTAGCCTTCTATAACCCCAAGGCTCGCCTCTTTGCCTTCAATATACTCTTCAACAAGTACCGTATCGGAAAGAGCGAAGGCTGTTTGCAGTCCAGGTAGAAGTTCGTCTTTCGTAGTTGCTACCGTTATACCGATAGAAGAACCTCTTGCAAGTGGTTTTATAATGGACGGCTGTGGAAATGTTCGATACAGCTCCTCGGCAAGCGCTTCAAGTGAAGAAATCTCTTCGCGACGAAGCACACCATGGTACGGGGTTTTTATGCCAGCATCGGTTACTATCTGCTTCGCCAACCTCTTACTAAACGTGAGTGCCGACGCGAGCCTCGTTGAGCCGGTAAATGGAATATGATGTGCCTCAAGAAGGTGCTGCACACCACCGTCCTCGCCGTACTCGCCGTGAAGACCGTTCCACACCACATCAACTTTCCCAAGAATTGACTCGGGTGCTTCTGGTTTACCCTTGAGATACCACACGCCATCAAGGTCAATAAGGACATCTAGACCGTAATATTTTTCGGGAAGATTGGTAAGCACCGTCCCTCCGGTTTTGAGGGACACATAATATTCACTGGAAGGTCCGCCACGCAGGACGGCGACACGAGTCTTTGAAAACATACGGGAATTATACCGCCATACTATTCAAATTGAAACAAAAAAACCCTACGCGCACCTGATAGCGCGTAGGGTCCCAGTGGGCGTAGAGTGTCATCAAACAGTAGACAAAGCACTCAGGGTGACCCACGGTACTAATCACCAGCATAGGGTTGGCGACAGCAAATCTATTGTCCTCGGTAAACAGATTTCTGTCAAGATTTAAGAAAGTCACTAGATCTTTTCTTGCGATGGCGACCGAGGGCGAAACGGTGTGCCTCCGCATTTGCGAAAAGAATTGAGCGTTCATACTTTTTGACAAGCTCGGCAGAGCCAAATAGTTCCTGTGGACGGTGACGCTCGTCTTTTTTGACGGCTATTACGGGAATAAAAAGCCCAGCGCCCTCAAGAACCTCTTCGATTGCATCTTTTTGTGGCGGTCCTCCGTCAACCACCATAAACGAGGGAACAGTCCATTCAGGATGCGCTAGGCGCCGTGTAATCACCTCTCGTAGTCCACCGACGTCATCTCCTGGCGTTGTGGATTTGAGATTAAACAGTCGATACTCGTTTTTTTGGGGAAGTCCTCCCTCAACTACCGTCATCACTCCAACCGATGACTTCCCTCCCGTATGCGCAATGTCATAACTTTCAATGCGTTCGTTCCCTGCGTTGTTTTCACGTTTGAGTAGGGATACGTCCTGAATGTGCGTGATAGCCTGCATTCGATTTTTAAAAACGTTTGCTTCCTCAAATGCTTCGCGTCCTATCGCACTTCGCATTTCTTTTTTGAGCGTGGTAAGAAGTGCGCGCTTCTTCCCCTGAAAGAAAAGTTGTAGCTGTCGTATTGTCCGGTTATATTCCTTTGCCAAAATCGTACCATCACAAACACCTGGACAAAGTCCAATCTGACGATTGAAGCAGGGTTTACCTTGACTCGGTTCGCACCTGTCGCGATACGGGAAAATCTTGCGGATAATTTTCAGTGCGCCTCGGAGATCAGCCCCTGACGTAAAAGGTCCGTATGTCGCTTTCAATTTTCCATATTTCATGTTCCATTTTTCATTCTCGCGGTCTCGCTTGCGGACGACAAGAACGCGGGGAAATGCTTCGTCAGTAATGACGACACAGTTAAAACTTTTATCGTCTTTTTCGCGGGTGTTGTAGGGTGGCTGAAATTTTTTGATAAGGTCAGCCTCAAGCAGGATTGCCTCAAGTACCGAGTCGGTTTTCTTGAAGTCCATACTTTTTGCTTCACTAACCATCTTCTCTATCCACGCACTTCGTGTCTCGGAAAGCCGTCCGTCAAAATAACTTCGCACCCGAGAACGAAGCGAGGTGGCACGGCCAATATACAGGAGTTTTTTGTTTCTCCCCAGGAAGAAATACACCCCTGGTGTATCGGGCAACTTTTTCTTTTGGATATTTTGACTATTCATTATTTGTATGATACCGTGCAAATCGGAATTGTGCGTCCCGCCACCCCCTAAGTAGTACAAGATTCCAATAATTCTAATGCATTTGATGTTCTAAATCCAATAATCTCTCTAGGATACTCATTGAACCAACGGTGGATACGCTCCATCTTTTCATCGGTAACCAGCGCAATATCGCTTTTCT
>CALQZP010000026.1 GCA_943349725.1 Candidatus Nomurabacteria bacterium
CTTTGATCCTCGCTTTAAACCAGACCTAAGCCCAAAACAAATGCTCGCAATCGGTGTTTTTGGGGGGGTGTACATGCGTGATTGTACAAAAGAGTTCCCAAAAGATTGGTTTACAAAAGCAAAGTTTCAAAAAAATGGTATTTACAAACATGACCCCAAAATAAATTTTTTTGGAGTAAATGCCAGCCAGCCACTTTCAGTGTGGCTTGCAAAAGGCTGGATCAATCCGCAAGATCCACGGGGATGGTTTCAGTGGTATTGCAGATATTTCATGGGTCGTAGAACCGATGATGACGAGAAGCAAATAAAAAGGTGGCTCGCTATGAGTAGGCATATAATGCAAATTAAAAATAATTGCCGAGCTGGAGATATTTTCTGCCGACCACGTCAAAGACAAGCCATTTTGCATTGGGCGTATGATTCGAGAAAAATGTAATTCAGGGGAGTAATCCCCGTCGTTTTATAATATTTCCTAAAAACGGCGGGGATTTGTGCGCGCACTGGGCGGGCGGGGCAAGCACATACAGATTTGTTTGTGCCTAGCACAATCCATATTGATTTGAGTTACCACTAAACTCTCTCGAAGTCACCGAGCGAACGCACACAACGCCGAAGCAGCCGACGTGAGCGAATGCGAGCGGGCTATGCGAAGGCGGTTGTGGGTGGTTCGCGAACTCTAGAGCTACCACCAAACGCGGATAGTGGGGCGCCTCGGTCGCCGTGAGGGCGGAGAAAAGAGCAAACAAAAGTGATAAAATAATGATGCTCTTTTCGGAGACTGAAACGGCGAAGCAAAACCAAAAAAATCCTTTCCATTTCTTTTTCCGCTTCGCGGTGGAGGGGTGGGGGGAGGAGACGCGAGAAAAATGCAAGGAAACTTTTTGGTTTTTGCACACGCGAGTCCGCGAGCGTGTCCGAGGCGCATTCCTTTGCTTCACCATGCAATCGGAGCGTACGGAGAGATTCAGAGCCACTACGCACGCGGGGCGTGCGATTAGTCGGAGTCAGGATTATCAGCAAAATACATTCGAACTTTGTTTAATACACACCGCCAGTGAAAACCGAGGCAGAGCCTCGGTTTTCGATGAAGGCAGGCTCCGGGGCCTATGCTGGGGAGAACTTTTGAGTTTCAACTTGTTATACTACTGTCATGACACTTCCTGACATAGAGAGGTTTGATTGGAAAGTAATTCACTTCTGCCGAATGTGTTCGGTCCCCCTTGCGCGGTTTGGACTTTTTGTCGTGTTTTTCTGGTTTGGATTTTTGAAGGTCATCAATCTCTCTCCTGCGAGTGACCTCGTGCAGAACCTCTTTGAGAAGACCGTGCCGTTCATGACCTTCCACACGTTTTTCATCTTATTCGGCCTGTTTGAGTGTCTTATCGGTATCCTTTTTCTCATTCGTGGGGCGGAGCGAGCGGTGATACCACTTCTGTTTCTTCATATGGGAATGACCTTTATGCCTTTGTTTATGCTCCCGCAAGAGACGTGGAGCGGGTTTATGGTGCCCACGCTTGAAGGGCAGTACATCATCAAAAATTTACTCATCATCGCGGCAGCTGTCGGTGTGGCGGCACACCTCCACCCAATGAAGCATCACTACTCCAGCTAGTGAGTTACTAAAGTTGAGATGTCTCTATGTGAAAGGGTTCCGTCTAGTCTTTCACAGTTACTTAGCACGAATCCACGGCCGTAGATTCGTGCTAAATGGCGCAGTCTTCTTCTTGGTTTGATTTTGCGCTCTAAAATTGGTAGCCTATCAGAGTACGGGAGGGATAGAGCTCCGACGTAAGAAGTCGGAGAGCCGACCGAAGCATCGGCTTTTGTAGAGCAAAAAGGAATAGTATGGGCGGTTAGCTCAATTGGTAGAGCACGGGATTGACGTTCTCGGGGTTAGAGGTTCAAGTCCTCTACCGCCCACAGTAGACTATTTTTCTCGAGATTCTTTGAATAATTTGGCGAGTTTGTGGACGTTGTCGTGCGCGGGGAGAGTGAGCGCTTCTTCCGGCGTGACAAATCGTATGGCGATACACTCGTCTGACGGAGTGAAAGCGAGACTGGCGAGCTTTGTCTCGTATAGAATATTGATCAGCCAGAACTCAACGTCAATTTTCTTGGTGAATGAAAGAACGAACGAAGGAGTGTCGGCAATTGAGGTGACCTCAAGCCCCATTTCTTCTCTGATTTCGCGCTTGAGGCAATCGTGAGGAAGTTCGCCATGTTCCATCCCGCCACCGGGAAGCTCCCAGAGCTCGGTATCTTCTTGCACGACAAGAAACTTGGTGCGGGTTTCGTCCAGGACAAGACCCTTGATACTGACACGATAGAAATGCTGGGGAGTTTGGGTCATAAGAGATGAATGATGAAGTAAGAATTAGGAATACAGAGTCACACCACCCCGCCTTCAAGGAATAACACCACCACCTCGTCTCGAAGACTCGCCACTCCTCCTCACCTGAGGAGGAGATGATTAAGAAGCGTGGAGGTAGAGGTAAATATCTTCAAGGGCTTTGACGGCATCGCCTGAGGCGATGTTGTTTTGGTGGTAGAGGCCGTCCGTACAGTCTCCCGCAGCCCAGATACCGGAAAGGGAGGTCATTTGCGTCCGTGGGTCCACAATGACCTGCTTGTAGGGGGTGAGCTTCACGAGGTCGCCCAGAAAGTCGGTCGCGGGGGATGAGCCGATTTCAACGAAGATGCCCTGTACAGGGAGTTCCTTTGGTCCTCCCGATTCAGCGTTTTTGTAGATGAGTCCCGTGACAAATTTGTCGCCCTTCACCTCAAGAATATCGGTGGAAAGCATTGACTTCATTTTTGGGTTGTCCAGCACCCTTTTCACCGTTACGGGGTCAGCTCTGAAATCCGGACTTTTGTGAATGAGGGTTACGCTCTTTGCATAGGCAAGGAGCTGGGCGGCGGTCTCAAAACCCGCGTTGCCACCACCGATAACCGCGACATCCATATCGGCAAACAGCGGTCCGTCACAGCTCGCGCAGTAGGTAATGCCCTTGTGTTCTAGGCGGTCCGCGCCGGGTACGGTGAGCTTTCGGCGCGCGCTCCCAGCCGTGACAAGTACGGTCTTTGCGGTGTAGTTACCGGCATCGGTTTTGATAAGAAATCCTCCGCCCTCCAAGGCTCCCTCGGAGGGACTCGGGACAAGTCGGGCACCTCCTTTAAGAAAGGAGGAATCTACCTCGGGGGCCTTGGTGATACTTACGACGCTCTCTCCCGCTTTAATGTCCACGATGTCGCCGGCATAGGCGCGCAGGTGTGCTTCAAGACTTTTCGCAAGGTCCGTCCCCGAAATCCTGACGGTACCAATCCAGTTTTCAATACCTTCGGAAACGGTGCTCTGTCCTCCAAAATCACGCGCGATAAAGACCGTCTTCAAGCGTTTGCGTGAAGCGTAGACTCCTGCGGAAACCCCCGCAGGTCCTCCTCCGATGATGGCTAGGTCGTACATAGACAGGCTCTAGGTATTAGGCTTTAGGCACTAGGTAAGAAATAAAGAATACGCTGAAACACTAATGATAACAGAAATGCCATAAAAAGGTAAGAAAAAACCGGATATTCTCCGGTCTTTCCTAGAGCCTAGTGCCTAAGTCCTAGCGCCTACTTCTTCGCTCTGCGAAGAAATGCGGGAACGGCGCCCCAGTCGTCGTCGGTGTCTTCAAGGACTTTCTTCTCCTCAACAACCTGCGCTACTTTCGGAAGCTCTTTGCTTACCGAGCTCGGCATAATCGTGTTGAAAATCTTTCCTCGGTCTTCAGCTATCTTTTCGGAAGGGAACAGTGGCTTGCTCTTGGCTCCATCGGGGAAACCCGAAGCAATAACGGTAATCTTAACCTCACCTTTTTTGAGCTTTTCGTCTTTGATGGTTCCGAAAATAACCTTTGCGTTGGGATCAATGGACTCGGTAATCACTTTGGCGGCATCCTGTATTTCAAACATAGTGAGGTCATCACCTCCCGCGATGGAGAAGAGGACACCCTTTGCGCCATTGATAGATAGCTCAAGGAGAGGGGAGTTGATAGCTTGCTTTGCTGCTTCCTCGGCACGCTTTTCGCCAGTTGCAGAACCAATGCCGATAAGGGCGGAGCCGGCATTTTCTAAGATTGAGCGGATGTCTGCAAAGTCTAGGTTAATGATACCCGGAGTAGTGATGAGGTCGGAGATACCTTCTACGGCCTGGCGAAGCACCTCGTCGCACATCGCGAAGGCGGCCTTGGCGGTCGTATCTTTGGTGATAGCCGAAAGTAGTCGGTCGTTGGGGATAACGATGATGGCGTCCACTACTTTGCGAAGCTCTTCCAGACCTTGTTCGGCAAGGCGAAGGCGTTGTGCTCCCTCAAAGAAGAACGGCTTCGTGGTGACGGCGACAGTGAGCGCTCCCATTTCTTTCGCGGTCTTCGCGACAATCGGAGATGAGCCGGTAAAGGTCCCACCTCCTTCACCTCCCGCGATGAAGACCATATCCGCACCCTTGATGGCTTCCTGAAGTTCTTCGCGTGTTTCTTCCGCGGCGCGTTTGCCGATCTCCGGGTTCATTCCGGTGCCGAGTCCTCGCGTCAGATTTTTACCAATGTGAATCTTCTTCTTGGCTAGCGTATTGTGCAGGTCCTGCGCGTCGGTGTTTACCCCGATAAACTCAACCCCCTTCACTTTGGAGTTGATCATATGGTTGAGGGCATTCTTACCCGAGCCTCCACAACCAAATACTTTTATTCGAGCGAACGCTTCTACTTCAGGGATGATTTGGGGCATAAGAGTAGCTTATAGCTGTTAGCTTCTAGCTTTTAGGAAAGAAACCAAGCAGAACCGATAAAATTAATGAATCAAGACGAAGAAAAACCGCAAATTCAGAACTCTCTTACGTAAAACGTATCATAGCACTGAGCTCTAAAGAGTAAAGGGGTTGACAATAATTATCCTCGGTGCTTAGATTTATAGGAAAAATCAAAAAAAGGGGGACCAGTTGCACAAAATAGAGGACACGTTTACCGGTAGGTTAGGGCGTAATGGGAAGCCACTATCTAGGCAGTGCCTTTACCAATTACGCAGGAGAGCGGAAGGAAATTGCGTAATCTGTAGAGAAAAAGCGGTAGACGGCTTTCATTGTCAGGAGCACAAGGAATACAACTTGGTCCATTCAAGGGAATATGCCCGAAGAAGATTTGGCTACAAAGAGCGCCACAAAGAATGAGCTTAGTAGAAATAGGCTCTATCCTTCCATTTCAATTCGTCATCAAGCTTTGCTTGGTGACGATTTTTTTTGTTTCAGATTTTTCCTGTTTCTCCCCTTAGAGCCCATCCACTATCTTCCCCCTGTCCTAAAAGCCTTATTTTTGGCTCCAGAAGTTCGTCTCGTACTCACCATAATTCATTATGGTTCGTACTCCGACTCGTCCTTCGCCTAAAAATAATACTTTTATGACTCTCGGGTACCACGAGATAGTGGATAGGCTCTTAGAAAATGTGAAAGAGAAAAAACTACGGTAAAAACTGGCGGAAGAAATTCGCTAGTCCTTTTTTTGTTTTCCTTACGTACGTGAGCCCTGAGATTGGTTCTTCGTCGCCGTTCTTGAGTCCGATGATACACAGTCCGTAGGCGACCGACCATGAAGCATCTTTAATCTGTCCCCGAATATTATCGCCAAATGAAACAGAAGCGACACGCGAAGGAAGGCGGAGAGTCGCTTTGGCGAGGTCATCAATGGTTTCAATGGCAGATCCACCACCGGTGAGGACAATGCCCGCAGGGAGAAGTCCGCTTCGCCCAAGCTTCTTGAGGTGCGCTTCTATTAGCTCGAAAATATCAGAAAGGCGTGCTTCAACGATTTCGTCTAGGCGTTTGCGTGAGAAGTTTCCGCCCACTAAAGAGCCACGTTTGATACCTTCGGCTTCGTCAAGGGGGATGCGAAGTCCTAGTGCTATGTCATTCGTGATGTCGTTGCCCCCGATTGGAAAGACTTCAAGAGACAACGGTAAGTCATTTTCAAACACCACGATAGACACCGTTTCAGAGCCAATGTTCGTGAGAACAACGCCAGCCATCTTTTGTTGTTTGGTGAGTGTGACAAGGCTTGCCGCCATAGGTGAGGCAACCATATCCTCCACTTCTATACCGGCTTCCGCGAATGCCTCAATAATCTCGTTTCGGTGATGTTCAAAGCAAGTGATAAAGAGTGTGCGTACTTCAAGTTTGCTTCCCTTGAGTCCCTCTGGCCTTCCCAAGATCGGCTTGCCGTCTACTTTAAATTCACGGGGAATAGTGTGGAGAATCTCACGATTGAGGGAAAAGGATGTCGGGATTTCTTTTTCACTTGCATCAATTGCCGTTTTAACATCAAGCTCGGTGATTTCGGAATCGGCACGAGTGATGACAACCGTACCGGAGGAGGTTATACAGGAAAGACCAATGCCGCCGATGGAAACGACGGCCCTGGTGATGGGGAAACCTGCTGCCTTGGAAGCCTGCGCAACCGCCTGCCTGATACTCTTTACGGTGTCGGGCTGGCTTAAGATACAGCCATGGTGAAGCCCTCGAGATTCTGCAAAGCCGACCCCGACAACTCTGGGAAACTCGCGTTCACCTTCACGAGCGCTTTCCGCGGCAACAACGCGTGTTTGGTAGGTTCCAATGTCAATTCCTATAGCAATGTTTTTGGACATGAGGAGATGAATGACGAAGTATGAAGTATGAATGATAAAGTATGAATAGAGGAATAGAGTTCCCCTGATTCAGTATTCATAATTCGGAAAAAATCAGATGTTGAATTCTTTTCTGATTTTTTCCTCTGCACGCTCCATTGTACTCCCATGTGTGTATCCTTTCAAATGAAGAAGACCGTGGATGAACAAGAATTTGAGGAAATTCGGAGTGCTTCTTCCAAAGAATGGCGCCTGTTTTGCGACTTCCGCCATACAGAGAACAATCTCACCCGATGTGGAAGAAAGAGAAAAGCTCAAAATGTCGGTCGGCTCCGCTTTACCGCGAAATTTCCCATTTAGTTTCCTGATTTCAGTATTTCCGACAAAGGCAACGCTAAGCTCATACTCTTTTCCGAGTACGTCATCTTTTACAGAATGCAAAAACGCCCGCGAGACGCGGGGTTTAAGCTTTGTGGTGTGAGTAACGGTGACCGAAGGCATTGGAGATTAACGACGTCCGCGCTTCTTTTCTACCGGAAGTTTGCCAAGCTTCGCGAGTTTTTCGCGTTCTGCAGTTCGGTCGATAAATTTGAGGGTAGCCATCTTTCGTTTAAGTGTGGAAAGTGTGCGGGTCTTATAGCGAAGACCTCGTTTTCGCATAAGCACGCCTGAACCTTGTACGCGTTTGGTAAAACGGCGAAGTAAACTCAAGCTACTTTCGCTTCCCGTCTTTTGAACCTCGACATTTACATTTGGGGCTGACATGGACCGTATCATAGCATAGGAATGCCCTGATGCGCAAATCCTAAAACTAGGCCCTAAAAGCTAGACAAATCTTAAGCAACTGAACGGACTAAACAATGAAAACAGGCTTTGCTGAGGCTTAGGACTTTGAGTGCTTGTTTCGGATTTAGATTTTAGGATGTAGGATTTTCTCCTCTATGCTAATTTCAATTTCCGGAAGTGATCCGCGAGTTGTTCCAGCTTGACAGTCTCTTGAGCCCTACTTGAGGTGTTTCTCACAATCACCGAGTTCTCCAGCGCTTCGCGCTGTCCCAATATAATAGAGTAGGGGATGCGCAGGTTCTCCACTGAAGACATTTGCGAAATAAGTTTATCTCGGTTTAAGGCCTGGTACAGGGGGATGCGGGCCTTGCGCATCATTTCAATGATGCGCAAGCTTTTCAATTTGGCGCAGAAGCCAAGTTGAAGAAAAAATATTGAGGGTTTTTTAAAACGAACACGCCGTGCGCTAGACGCTGTCTCTCTCTCCTTAATGAATAAAAGATTCATACCTACGGAGGGTGTATCACGCTTGAGGCCGAGGCGCTTTCCGAGACTATTGTAGCGAGAACCAGAACAGAGTGTACGCGAGGTGCCATCGGGAAGTGCCTCTCTAATTTCAAAAAGTGTATCGGAAGCAATCATACGATTTCCCGTAAGCGAATGGTCTATACGATACGGAATCTCCAGTTCCTCAAGAAACTCCAGTACCTCTTTGAAGTGACGTCGGCTATCGTCTCCGAGGGAGCCGATAGATTTTGGCGCACTTTCTGCCAGGGTGCGACATTTTTCGTGGCTACATTTGAGCAAGTCAATGGGATTTTTCCGGAAGAGCGTCTTACAGCTTTGTGGAAGAAGTGCCATGTGCTTTTTATAGTAATTACCAAGTTCCCGCAGAAAGCGATTCATAGAATCTCGGTCGCCAACACTGTTGAGGACGAGCGTAAGGTCGGTGTGGCCTTCTTCACGAAGTGTCGCGAAGGCGGTCTGGATGAGAGTCGCTTCGCCCACGCTCTTGCCACTCCCCATTACCTCAAAGGAAAGGCGACGCTCCTCAACTTTTTTCTTGCCCGTATGTCCCGAAAGAAATTCCGCGCAAAGCATAATCGGTTGAGCGTGTCCCCCAAGATTCTTTTCTTCATAGTGCCTAAACATAGCAACTTTCTCCTCAAGGAGTGATGCAAGTGTCGAGGGTTCGGTTCGGTCCTCGCCGAGAAGTGAACGAGCTCTTTCTCGGTCTTCTTTGGTAATCGTTAGGGGAGCACTTAACGGGGTAAATCCGTAGTACAAAGCCGTCTCAATGGCGGGGTCCACATTCTTGTATTCAATATAGGCAGTCTGTCCGCGAGCTGATTTTCCCTTTGTCGCGCGGATGGGAGTTTTTGTTTTAGGTTGAGGAGCCATTGAGAGATGAAGTATGAATTGTGTAGAATAAATTATGAGAAAGTAAAGACACAATTTCCTTTGCCATTCTCAATCCGAACTATCTTATTTCCACTCCCCGGGGAAAACACCAAGGTCAGAAATGGGAAACAGGCGAAGGAAAGGACGTCCCACAATGAGCTCGCGCTTAAGCGTTCCCCAAAGCCGTGAATCGGCACTGGCGTTTCTGTTGTCGCCCAGTACGAAGTATTCGTCGCTACCAAGGGTTATCTCAAGATCTCCCGTGCTTGTTGCGCCGTTGAGGTCACCTTGTGGCCATAGGAAACCCTCTGGATTCTCTGTATTTTTGATGGTAATCTCATTTCCTTTTATGAATATAGTTTCGCTGGGGAGTCCCGCGATGCGCTTAATAAGAAACTTTGAGGTTTCTTGGGGAAGGCGAAAGACAATCACCTCACCGCGGGTCGGTTCTTCAAATCGGTAGGAGACCTCATCAATAATAAGGTAGTTTCCGTTGTGAAAAGAAGGAACCATTGACGCTCCACTCACCACAAACGGCTGGGCTATATAGAGTCGTATCGGAATAACGATGATAACGGCGAGAATACCGAACTTAAGAAAATCTAACATAGACTCTTTCTTGGTTTGCGGTACTTCTGGCGCGGGAAGAGGATGATTTTTTTGCAAAAGTTCTTCACTCGGTTCCATAATGTATGAATTGTAGTATGCAACGTACCGTTGACGCAAGGAACATTATATCGCCCACCGCATTTTTTATTAAATTTTTTTAAAAATATGTGTCAGGGACAAACTGGAAGCCAAAAGATGTTTTATGGCTGAAGAAGAGTGTGATACACTGCAGGAATTAGGAATTAGGAATTAGGAATTCTGAATTAGGTATACTTCTTAATTCATACTTCAGTATTCATGTTTACACTTGTTGGTTTGGGAAATCCAGGAGAAGAATACGAGAACAGCCGTCACAACACGGGTGCGATGGTGCTTGAGGTATTTAGAAAGACCGTAGGACTATCCGACTGGACGTTTGATAAAAAGAGGAATGCGCTCGTTTCGGAAGGAGCGGTAGAGCCTCTTGAAGCAAAGAAAGGAAAGGAGCAAAAAGCGCTTCTCATTCTTCCCCAGACCTTTATGAACAAATCGGGAGATGCGCTGAAACAGAGTAAAGATCTGAAATTTAAAAGTACCGACAAGAAAAAAGAGATTGGGAACCTCGTCGTGCTTCACGACGACCTGGATATTCCGTTTGGTTCGTACAAAATATCGTTCAACAAAAGTTCCGGTGGGCATCGTGGAGTGGAGTCAATTATGAAAGTGGTGAAGACCGAAGCGTTTGCGCGTGTGCGTATCGGTATCGCTTCGTCCGCTTCGGTGGTGAAGAAATCGCAGAACGAAAAGACGGTGGAAAAGATTATTCTTGGCACCTTTTCTCCCGCCGAACTCGCAACACTCAAAAAGATGGCGAAGCAAATCGCCGAGGGTCTCACGGTGCTTGTCACCGAGAGCAGAGATAAAGCGATGTCGCAGTATCACAGCTAGGCACTAGGGAAGAAGGCACTAGGCTTTAGGAAGTTTTAAGTTTAAGAATACCGGACGAGGCACACTTTCGTCTGGACACGTCTTCTTACAATCCTATGAATGAAAATGGAATTGACCTAAGAAAAGTCTCCGACGAGGCAATAAGGGGTCCTGAATTACAGAAGCGCGAAGATGCTTTAACCACGGCAGGCTTTTCACCTGCATTTATCTCTGATTTAAGAGAATCAAAAGCGACACTTTATACTGAAGAAAACATCACGCAAAAAATCACTGACCTCAAAGCGCTCGGCTTTACCGACCCGACCAAGATGATCACCTCCTTGCCCGCTATTTTAGGGCTCAACATTGAAAACATCACGCGAAAATTTGGTACTCTGGAAAATATATTCCAATTGTATGGCATGCCGATTGATGCTAAAGAATTTGTTGAAAGCAATCTATCCGTGCTTGGTACTAAAATTGACAAACTATGGATAGTAGCAAGAGCTCTAAGGACGTTGAATCTTGATTCTCGGGAAATTACCCCTGCCTTTCTCTCCCGACTTCTGTTTTCTAACGTCACTAATTCGGTTGCCTCGGCTGTTTCATTGTCGGATACTTCCGGTGCGAAAATCACCCAGACACAGTTACTTAAAGCGATACAGGAAGCAAAGAAAATACCACAAGTAGAAAAGGAACTAATCATAAAGAAAACCAATTCAAAATTGGCCCAGAGGTACAGGCGAGGGTATGGAGCTCAAGAGTAGTTGCTGGGTGAGGTTCCCCCTAGGCCGAAACGGTTAAAACACTCCAACAAAAAAGCCACTGTCACGTTAAACTGTGACAGTGGCGAGAAACAAGAGTCGCTTTTTTTCAGGTGACTTTTTTTATGACACACACGTCACATTCATCGTCAATTTCGGTGCGACGTACAACTTCGGCGATGCCGTCTAGTGTACCCATGCAGGACCAGTAGAATCGGTCGCCGGTTTGCAATCGGTAACTTGTGGGAACCAATTGTTCTATATCTTCCCCGTGGTCAAATTTTTGGAATCGGGAGCAAAGTATTTCAACGAACGGTAGGCTGGTTCTCATAACGGTTCAGGATAGCTGTGCACGTTGTCTTACGAGGTGTGCTAGTGCCGTCCCTTTGCAGTTCGGGCAGGTAACATACTTCGCATCATGAATTCCCATCCATAGATGCCCTTCTGGCCAGTCCTTGGGCAACAGGGGATGATTGAAGCCACAAATTGCTTGCCCTGAATGCAAGGCATGGATGATGAGGGGTTTGATTTCGTCCCCAATGGTGATGAAGCCGTCTGCCATGATAGCGGCGCGCAGGCCTCCGCGCTTATCAAACGCCTGTTTAAATCCTATCTTTCCGGAGAGCTTGTTGGGGTGATTGCAGGGGTCACACGGCTCAAATCCCCAAAAGCGTGCTTCGCCTATCGCGAAAGCCTGCTCGACAAGACTGCTCGGGTCAATACCCTCGGTTAGGATGTTCCGCCGTGTTTCTTCAGGTGTGAACGGTGTTGTCAGCGTTTGGTTTGCTTCGGCAATTGCCTCGATTCCAACAAAGGTGGCATGGCGAGGTGTTGGGGATCCACGAAGAGAGGCAACGACAGCTTCCTTGGTGCGCGAGAAAGTTCCTTTTCCCGAAGCGTAGCGGTCTCCCTCGAGACCCACGTCTTTTATTGCCTTCACACTGCTCACCTCCCGCATAGGCTCTTCTGCATTAGAGCAGATGAATATCCGTAAGATTTTGGCCACGTGGAACCGTCCTTTCTGGTTGGCTCCTGTACACGATGTAAAAGAGCGTTTGTGTCAGAGCCTACTGAAGTTAACAGGCGGTGTCAAACCATATTTGTACGACAGGGTTCTACTTGTGGGCAAGGTCCAATCTCGCTGAAGATGTTACGTCACTACCGGCAAAGTCAGTTTAGCAATAGCGTACACGTGTACGCTATTGCTAAATTGGGAAATGGGGTGATCAAATCTTGAGACAAAATCCTCAAGTGATAAAAAATACCCCGGCCGTAAAGGTCGGGGTGTGGCTAAGTGTTGGGGCGATCATCGTGCAGGGAGCTTTGCGAACGTAAGAAGTTTTCGTAGCCCTCTTTCCACTACATCTGTGGTAAGAAATGTTTTTCCGGTCCGGAGAAACGCCGTTGGGTCTTTTACCGCCTCGGGACAGCAGGGGAGATGGATGAAGGCGTACGGAAGACGCTCGTGTGGTTGCTCTGCGCTCTGTTTGGCAAGCACCTGGTACGCCAGATGTTCACAGCAGAAGCCCCCGTCGTCGCTGGAAAGGTCGGCCGTGCAGATATGCCTGCTTTTCCATTCCGTTTTGAACACTTCAAAGTTCCAGGACATGAGTTCAAAATGAAGCACTTCATCCAGCGGGCGGGTGGCGTCAACCGGCACCCGCTCCTTGTTGGGATAGTATTTCGGTTGATGCAGTTCGTTTCGCGCGCGCGTCTCAATCCCGAAACCGGTGGAAGCCGAGGACATACCGAGGCTAAGTATTCCCGCCGCTTGATACCTTTCCGCGAGGCGGAGGAGGAGCTCTCCTCGGTTGTCGGCTTCGCTTGGTATGGTGCAGGGGAAGACCACACTCTCTATTCGCCAACCCGCAAGTAAGTTCTTGTGTAATTTGGCCGCGAAAATCGCACTCGTATTCTCGAGGTAGTCGCCGAAGTTTCCGTCAAAGGCTGAAACAATCAATGTTTTTTCATGCATAAGGTGTACTCCTCACCACAGCATACTCATGGAGCGATAAATCTCAAGTCCGTGAGAGAGAAAGCAGTTAACGCTATGTATTACTAACCGAGGTTCCGCCTCGGTTAGCTAGTTCGTTTCTACTCTTCGTAAGTAACGCCTATCGGAGCTACTTACGAAGATGTCCAACCCGAGGTTCCGCCTCGGTTAAGACTTTAGTCAAAAATTTTGATGAGGTAATCGTTTAGCGTTCGCTGGTCCATATCGTAGAAGTGTTTGTTCTTGGTGTGGAGTTTTGTCGCGAGTTCTATGCCCACGAAACGCCAGTGCCAGGGCTCGTAGACATAGTACGAATTGCCCTTGGGGTACGAAAGAATGAAACCGTATTTGTGGGCGTTCTCGGTCAGCCAGAAATAAGGGGTCGTCGTATCGAATTTTTCAAACGTGGCACCAAGCACTGGGGTGGTGAAATCAACCGTGGTGCCGAGCTGATGCTCGGAATAGCCTTGTTCCGCGGAGAATTTGTTCGCACCACTTCCGTACGTTATCCTATACTTTGATTTAAGGTCGTTTTGAGTTTCAAACGAACGGAAGGCAGACACGAGGAGTAGTTCCGCGCCGGCGTTTTTCGCATCTTTGAGCAGGTCTTCAAGGTGAGTGAACGCGCGGGCATGAAAGTATTCTTCTTTTG
>CALQZP010000027.1 GCA_943349725.1 Candidatus Nomurabacteria bacterium
TGCTACGCCTGCGGCACCTTTGAGATTAATTTTCCCAAGTTCCTGCTTGGTATCCTCATCGGAGAAGGTACCATCTGCGCTGTCTACATCTTTAGTGGGGGACTTATTTTCAATCCTCTGGCCTAACCTAAAGGAGGGGAGGTTGAGTACTAGGTTTTCAAAGATTCAAAAAGGAGAAATTGGCAAAAAAATACGGCACACTCGAGAGTATCAAGTGTGCCGTTTGCATTAAAGAACTTTAGTCAGGGTTTTTAGCCCTTTTCGGAGACGACGGTTCCGCCTCCCTTTTCGTTTCTCTCACCGAACGAACCATCCCGACGGCCGAAGGTCGGCCAGTCGATGATGATGTCGTAGACGCCAGTTGCAAGGTGCAACTCCGTGGGGGACTCCGGCTTGATGGGGAAGTACGAGAAGCCGTTCGGGAACCGAATCCAGAAACCCTTGGCGATCTCGCCGGAGGGGTGCTCCGCGTAGAAGTAGAACAGAGCCTCCTTGGTCAGTTTGACCTGAACTAACGGCGAAGCTCCGTTCTGGAACGCGCGATCGCTCTGAGGGTCACCCGAGCCGATATAGACTTTGGTCTTGTCTGTGGGAACGATGACAACGTTCCCGAAGG
Source organism: Candidatus Nomurabacteria bacterium (assembly GCA_943349725.1). Classification (GTDB taxonomy): domain Bacteria; phylum Patescibacteriota; class Minisyncoccia; order Phycocordibacterales; family UBA10002; genus UBA10002. Next base: position 617 of record CALQZP010000027.1, read on the forward strand.
TCGCGACACTGGTTTCAAACGAACCGCTCTGAACGGCTTGCCGTACTCCGTCGCCAGAGTAGATGGCCGTAACCTGTGTACCGTCTTCCCGCCAGTCGGTGGCAATAACCTGGACGTATTTGTTGCCAGCGAGCCACGACGGGAACATGAACGCGCCAGTTCGGCGGTCGCGCTCAAGATTCCGCGTTTCAACAGTTTCGCCCCGCTCATTGAGCATGACAACTTGGATGTCATCTGCCCCCGGGACATTCAGAGGAAGCTCCCCCGATGGCCAAACCTGTACCGAAATGTCTGGCGTGGGTGGTGCAAAGCTACCGTCAGCTCCTTTTACCAGAGTGAACGAAGCAAATCCCTCGAAGAGATGGCGACCTCCACTATCCTGGAATCGGACGTACACCTGCACAGGGTCAGCCGGATTCCTGGTCTGAAAGGTGAAGGTTGGGACCTGAACCAAGGCCGCCATTTCCGCCAGGTCTGGCTGTCCAACGACGCCTGGAAGGTACGGCTTCTCGAAGTAACTCTTGCCATTCGACACAAAGCCACGCGAAGCAGTGATGACCACGACTTTCGTGACCATCTGCTTCGCATTCGAGATGAGAAGCTCGGGACTGCCAATGGGCAGGGTGGGAGGGAATCCGTCGTTCGGAACGGGGACACTTCCGCCTCCACCACCGCCGCCAGAAGGCGCGGACTGGGCGAAGAGGTTGATAGACAGGACGGACAACAACAGGAGGGACAGGATTTTCGTTTCCATGACTTTCGTTTTGGTTTACTGATTTGCAGGATTGAGGGAAGCGTTCACCACCGGGTTCACCTTGAATGAGACCCGGTAGGTTTTTTCCGTCTTCTGTTCAGCACTGACAGGCGCCGAAACAGTGGACTTTTCCGTCGTCGTGTGGGTGGCGGGTGTTTGCCCGTCGTTTTCACGATAGGCGTTGACTCTGTTGAGAGCCAGCACCCCGAGGAAGAGCATTCCAAGTAGACCGTAACCGATTTTTTTCATAGTTTTTTGCGTTGTCAGAGGACAAAAAACAGCCTTACATAAGGCCGCCTATCTTTGTACTCCGCGAGTGGCCATATCATTATACACGTATTTTGTCAACCACCCCCGTAATGTATCGTGACTCTCGCGACGCCCCCGAGACATCATTTAGCAATAGTGTGCTATAGCACACTATTGCTAAATCAATCAGGAAGAACGGTTTTTGAGGGCGTTTTTGAGGGTTTTGGCATCGGCATATTCAAGCTCGCTTCCGGTAGAGAGGCCTCGGCCGAGTGTACTTATCGTAACCCCGAACGGTGTCAGAAGCGCACGAAGCTCGTCGGCCGTATGCTCGCCGTCGGGGTTTGCGGAGAGGGCGAGAATAACTTCTTTAAGAAGAGGGGACTGGATTCCAGCTTTCGCTGGAATGACAGAAGCGGGGGTGACATCTCGTGAGACACGAGATGTCAGCTCCTTAATCCGAAGTTTGTCGGCGTCTTTTCGTTCAACGAGCGCGATTGTTCCTCCGAGGACAAAATACTTTCCTTCATACGTTTTACTCTTCTCCATCGCCTCAAGGTCGGTGTCCTTGGCGACCACCATAAGCTCTCCTGTCGCTCTACTTTTATCGGAGCAGATAGGACAGAGAGGTGCCGATGTTCGTTTTGCAAAGAAGCGGTAACAGTCGGTGCACTGTACGATGTCGCGCTTCAGTGTAGAGATATGGTCGGTAAGTTCTTGCAGGAACGAGGGTTCTCGCGAAAGCAAGAAATAGACAAAGCGCTTGGCTTGCCGTGGACCAATGCCGGGAAACTGTCTAAACACCTCGGCTAATTTATTGAATGTGTCCATGATGCTTTGCCAATCTACTAATAGGTACCAATCTGCGAATACCTACTAATCCGAGCTTCGGGTCTTATTCGCAGGTATTTGTAGATTGGTCGAGATTCGCAGATTGGTTTTTTCTAAAAGGGTTCCGCTCCTGTTTTCGCTGTCTGCTCGAAATCACTGAAGTTGCTCTTCTCCAGTGACTGGAAGGTCGCCCTCTTTTCATCAAAGTAGAGCTCCACCTTTCCTGTCGGGCCGTTACGATGCTTTTCAATCAAGATTTCGGCAATGTTCGGTCGGTCGGAATCCTCTTTGTATTTGTCCTCACGGTGAATAAACATTACGACGTCAGCGTCTTGCTCAATAGAACCGCTATCTCTTAGGTCCGAGAGCCTTGGGCGACCACCACGTTGTTCCACTGCGCGGGAAAGCTGGGAAAGCGCAAGCACCGGCACATCAAGCTCACGCGCCATATGCTTCAGTGAGCGTGAGATTTCTGTTACCTGTTGCACTAAATTGTCCGAGTGGCGAGCTTGTGTCGGCGCCATGAGCTGGAGGTAGTCTACAATAATCATCCCAAGGCCTTTTTCACTCTTAAGACGGCGCGCGACGGAACGCATCTTCAAAATGTTGTTTGCCGGCTGATCATCAATATAGATAGGTGCTTTGGAAAGGCGGTCAAGCGAGTCGCGAATCTTACCAAACTCGTCCGCGGCATTAAGCTTTCCGGTGCGTAGTTTCCAGGCATCCACTTTTGACTCCGCTGCCAGCATACGGTCAACGAGCTGTTGTGAGCTCATTTCAAGCGAAAAGATACCGACGGGGACATTGTGATTCGTCGCAGCCATACGGGCAATATCAAGCGCAAGCGAGGTCTTTCCCATACTTGGCCTCGCCGCGAGAATAATGAGGTCTGACTTTTGGAATCCCGCAAGCTTGCTATCCAGTTCTTTGAAGCCAGTAGGAACACCACGAAGCTCGTCTCCTGACTTGTGTAGTCGGTCCAAGCGCTCCCACGCTTCACCGAGAGTGTCCTTCAGCTCTATAAACTTATGCACACCCGATCGCTGGGTGATTTCAAAGATGCGCTTTTCCGCGCGTTCCATAAGACTTTCAAGGTCCTCCGCCTCGGAATAGCCGAGCTCGCCAAGGTACTCGGAAGCCTCAAGGAGATTGCGCATCAAGTGTTTCTTCTGAATAATCTCGGCATAGTGCTGGAGGTTCGTGGAAGAGGGAACACTCGCGGTAAGTTCAGTGAGGTACGAGGCGCCACCTGACGCCTCAATTTCATTTTTCTCGGTGAGACGTGATGAAAGGGAAAGAAGGTCAATCGGAATGTTTTTACCTCCGAGTTCCACCATCGTTTTCCAAATCAGGCGATGCCGACCTGAATAAAATGCAGGTTCGGTAATCACATCTTGTACATCCGAAAGACCATCAGGCCGAAGCATAATGGAACCCAAAAGCGCTTTCTCCGCATCAAGGTTTTGAGGAGGGACTCGAAGTTTGGAATTTGACGAATTTTTGTCAGCCATAGCTCGCATTCTAGCACGACCGAGAAGTGCAAGGTCAATGCTTTTCTTGCATAAGAGGTGGGTAAGCTGTGGATAAAAAATACCCGCCTTTGCGAAAAGGCGGGTACGGCGGAGTGGACAAGAAAGAGTAATTTCAGTGGTAGGCAAGGCTTTCAAAGCCTTCTTCTTCGGAGTTGAAGACACTTTTCCACCACACAGCAAGATTTTGGACCCATGTTATTTGTGCAATAAGCCAAATCGAGAAACCAGGGAATGCACAGAAGTACATAGGTTCGAGTTTTTTTGGGACAAGCCACCACAGAGCGGCATAGAGTAGGGTGGGCATGAGTCCTAAAAGGGTGAAGAGAACAGCACTGGATGGTCCACCCATTCCTTCCCAGAAAGTTTCCTTCCTATTGACGCCGTTACATCTCCACATACACACGATAAGGAACAAAGAAAACTGAGCAACAATCCAGGTACTACCACCTCCTATAATAATGATAATCATCCATATAGGTGTTTTGGGAATGCACAACCACATTAAGATGTATGCAATGCTTGGTGTTAACGCTAGAGCAACCGAAATAAGTATGCCGATCAAAAGACCGGCTCCATAGAGAAAGGTCATTTTTGTTTTCATTCTGTAAGTAAGATTGCTCCGTAATTTCCAATTCGTCAAGATAGTTATGCGAATGACAACTGCATCGTGTGGGTAATAAAGTTGCCAACTATAAGTTATAATGGAGAACGTATGCAAGCCGTTATATTAGCCGCAGGACTGGGGACACGAATGCGTCCCCTGACACACACCACTGCAAAACCGCTTCTTAAAACAGGGAAGCGCGCGCTTTTGGACTACACCTTTGACGCGCTACCCGAGGAGATTGATGAGGTGATTGTGGTCGTTGGCTACCTTGGTGAGCAGATACGAAAATACCTCGGTGAAGACTTTAGGGGTCTGAAAGTACACTACGTTGTTCAGGAAAAGCTGGAAGGCACTGCAAAAGCGCTTTGGGAGGCGAAGCCTCTGCTCACTGGAAAATTCTTGGTGCTTATGGCCGACGATATCTATGCGCGAGAAGACATCAGAAAATGTCTAAAACACGACTACGCGATACTCGTGATGCGCTCAACCGAGCAGGGTCCGGGAGGCAAGGTGAAGCTTGATGAGAAGAACCAGCTCGTGAGCGTGGAGGAAGGGAAGTCGCATCCCGCGGGAACGCTTATCAGCACCAACGTTTTTGTGCTGACCCCAGAACTCTTTACCTACGAGCCGGTCAAACTGACCGACAGGGAAGGTGAGTGGGGACTTCCCCAAACGGTAGTGGAGTTATCCAAAGATTATTCGGTCGCGGTGGTGGAAGCCACCCGCTGGATAAAAATCACCACCCCCGAAGACCTAAAGCTGGCCGAACAGATTTTGACATAAAAGCTTGCGAAGCCTTCGCATCAATTTAGCAATAGTATACACGTGTACACTATTGCTAAATTGGGACTACTCCATACCAAAAAAGTGTTTAACGTCTAGTTCGTTGTCTATGTACGAAACAAGCATAAAGCGCACATACCTACGAGCGTCGTAAAGTTCAGTTATATAGGTTACTTCTTGTAGGCAATCAAAAGGGTGAAGGAATAGTGATTGCTGAAACTCATAGAAGCCGAGGCGAAGAAGATGTTCTCTGAGTGAGTCACGCACCGCTTTTTTACCCACCGGCACGTCAAATGCAACCAAACGCCATACTTTGTCCCATTTTTGGGGCTTCCCAATTTTTATTCTCGTAAGGTCGTACGTCAAAGTCTTTTTCTTACCCTTCTCGGTTAGGACAAGGGTAAAGGTGTTGTCATCATTTTCTTTTGTAGCCACGAGTCTTGACGCATAGAGCGAATTAATAGCTCGTTCTGCACCCTGACGGCTCAACTCTTTCCACTCACTCGTCATCGCACCAAGTATTTTCCAACTGGTGCGAGGTGAGCCCGAGAGTCCGAGGGAAAGGCCACCAAGCAGTAGCAGTAACATTTTTTTCTTCGTCGTTCCTACGCGGAGGTCTTTATGTCGCGCCACACGATCACGAACGTTTTTTACCGCTTCCGGTGAGATTCCCATAGCAATAGTATACACGTGTCTGCTATTGCTAAAAAGAGGAATGGGGTAAGGTGAGAGATCTAAATCTTTTTGCGGATAAGGGGACCGGAGTCGGTGTCCATCACCTCATAACCTTCCTTCTCTACTTGCGCGCGAATTTCGTCGGATAGTTTGAAGTTTTTCTCTTTGCGGGCTTCTTCTCGTTCGATGGCGAGTGCTTGTATTTCAGGTGGAATTGATTCGGTTTGGGATTTGAGTAGTTTCGCCTGATTTTCCATATCAAGGCCAAATACCTTGTCAAAATCTAAAATAGTCGCACGTTTGTCTTCGGGCGATAAGTGCTCTATGTCTCCTAAAATTGCATACACTAACGACAATGCCTTTGCGGTGTTGAGATCGTCTCCCAGTGCCTCCAAAAATTGTGAGTGGTATGCATCATTGATGACTCCACCCAACGGGAATTCGCTCAAAGTTTTATAAAGTGTATACAGTTTTCTGTCTTGCACCTGGCGGACAAGCTCTTCAGAAAATCTAAGTGGCGTTCGGTAACTTGCTTCAAGTAAAAAGAAGCGATATGCAAGTGGACTAATTCCGTTATCGGTAAGTGTTTGTAAGGTGATAAAATTATCACCCGACTTCGCCATTTTGGTCTCACCCATATTTACGAATTCGTTGTGCATCCAGAAGTTAGCGAGCGGAACGCCGTACGCGGATTCGGATTGGGCGATTTCGTTATTGTGGTGGACGGGAATGTGATCAATACCGCCTGTATGAATATCAAACGGTTGTCCCAGGTATTTTCGGGACATCGCGGAACATTCAATATGCCAGCCAGGGAAACCAATTCCCCACGGCGATTCCCAGCCGAGTTCGTTTGACGAAAGCTTCCACAAGGTGAAGTCCTTTGGGTTTTTCTTTTCGCTTTTCACCTCCACACGCGCGCCAGCCTGTTGACCGGTTAGGTTAATATTGCCAAGCTTGCCGTAGGCGGGAAACTTACTCGTATCAAAATAGAGACCGTCGCTAATGCGATAGGCGAACCCCTTTTCCTCAAGTGTTTTAATAAGTTCAATATCTTCTTTGATGTGGTCGCTCGCGCGAGGCATTTCGTGAGGCGTCAAAATATTGAGTGCCTGCAAATCTTTCTTGAAGGCCTCGGTATAGATATCGGCGACTTCTCGCATAGCGGGAAGCGTCATCGGTTTCCCCAAACGCTTCAGTGCCTTCACCATCTTATCGTCGCCCTCATCCCCGTCTGACGTGAGCTGTCCAACGTCGGTAATGTTCATCACCTGTTTCACTTTGTAGCCATTGTGCTCAAGGGTACGGCGAAGCACGTCGGCAAAGACGTAGGCGCGCAAATTGCCGATGTGAGCGTAGTTGTAAACCGTGGGGCCACAGTTGTACATTAAAGCCACACCCTGTGTTGTCGGCTTAAACTCTTCCTTTTTTCCAGTGAGGGTGTTGTAGAGGAATAGTGACATAGCGTATAGCGGTTAGCGGTTAGTAGTATAGTCGACTAAACGCCAAACGCTAATCCCTAAACGCTTCTCTAAAGCCAGCGTTTGTGTTTAAACCAGGTGTATAGGCCGAAGGTAATACCGCCTACCATGAGAACCAAAATCCAGAAATCAAACCGCATGCCGACAATAGGGCGTGACACCGTATTAATTTGAAAAAGCGAAAGCACGGTAGCTGCGGGAAGTGCGATAAAGGCAAGAATGGTAAGCGTTTTCATTATTTCATTTTGCTTGGTGGAAAGGAGCGCGTTATTGGTCTCGCGAAGCTCCGAAAGAAACTCCGCGTTACTCGCGACAAAGTGTTCCACGCGCGTGTAGTCGCCCACAAGGGTACGCAGGTGAAAGGCGAACCCCTCTCCCAATAGTTTCTTGCCCGCAATCTCAAAAGATTCCAGTACGGCGCGATGGAGGGCGATGGAGCGCTTGAAGTAGAGCAAATCGCGAGACACTTCCGAAAGGCACACCACCATATCGCGTTCCTCGCCGTTGTAAATGCGCTCTTCGATAGAGCGCAGTGAAGTGCGTACCGAGCCAAGCTCTTGAATAAGTGATTCGTAAAGTTTCCCCAGGAGAAGAAAGAAAATAAATCCTGCGTGCGGACCGAAATTCCCCTTATCAAGGGTCGCGCTTGTCTCAAACATCTTGGAAACAAGGTGAACGGTTTCGTTTGCGTTGTATCGAACCGTAATAAAAAACTTTTTGCCAATGATGAAGTCAATTTCCTGGTCCTGCTCCTCTTTGTTGTGACGCAATCGTGGAAAATGCAAAATGAGGTAAATAAAGTTTTGATACAAATCTACTTTTGGTTTGAGCGTGGGTGCTGAGAGTTCGTGTACCACAAGCGCGTTGAGGCTGTAGTCCTTCGCGATTTTTCGTATCTCATCTTGCGTGGGAGATTCAAGGTCAACCCAGGTCAGTCCCCGATTGGTGTACTTCGTAATCATACGCATAGTATACCCCCACACCAAATCACCAACAAGACGATGGGGTGTGGGGGTATACCTAAAACAGGCTCTAAGTCGATGCAGTTTGTCAGACAACCGCGGGAATGCGATAATATCTCCACTATGCAAATCGTTCGCGAACGAAATATACAATCCATTGCACTTATCGTCCTGCTTCTCGCGGGTGTATTTTTTACCGGAGTTTCCTTTGGTGAATCCAGAATTTCCTCTGCAACGACCCTGAATGAACTAGCGGGGAAAGAGGTTCCTGCCGAACTCGCGGGTAAAACCGACTTCGCGCCTTTTTGGCAGGTGTGGAAGACCTTGAACGAGAAATATGTTGCCGCCACAAGTACGGCGGTGGCAAATGACGAGCAGAAGGTATGGGGGGCCATCATTGGCCTTACGTCCTCACTCAAGGATCCTTACACGGTTTTTTTCACGCCCGAAGAAAGTAAATTGTTTGAGAATGAGATTAACGGCAATTTTGAAGGTGTCGGGATGGAGGTGGGCATCAAAGATGAGGTACTCACCGTCATTGCACCACTTAAAGGCACCCCCGCGGAGCGCGCGGGCGTCAGACCTGGTGACAAGGTTCTCAAAATTGACGATACCGTGAGCAATAGTCTCCGCGTTGACCAGGCGGTTAGGCTTATCCGAGGAAAGAAAGGGACAGAGGTTCGTCTAACGATTCTGCGTGAAGGGAAATCTGATCCGTTTGAAATTAAAGTCACGAGAGATGTCATTGATATCCCAACACTTGATTTTGAACTCAAACCAGGAAAGGCAAGTGTTTCTGGAGGGGACACCGAAGCGGGAAGCGGACTTAGAAGTGATGGCGTGTTTGTGCTTCGCCTGTACAACTTTTCGGCGAGTTCTCCTCGTCTCTTCCGTGACGCGCTTCGGAAATTTGTGGAGAGTGGGTCAACGAAACTTCTCCTTGACCTTAGGGGCAACCCTGGAGGCTTTCTTGATGCTGCGGTAGATATGGCAAGTTGGTTTCTGCCAGCAGGTAAAATTATTGTTACTGAAGACGCGGGAGGAAGGAGTGACACGAAGATACACCGAAGTCGCGGGTATGACGTGTTTAACAAAAATCTCAAGATGGTGATACTGGTTAACAGCGGCTCCGCTTCTGCCTCGGAAATTCTTGCAGGCGCGCTTCAGGAGCACAAAATCGCAAAGCTCGTAGGTACACGAACGTTCGGAAAGGGTTCAGTGCAGGAACTCGTAAAAATTACTCCCGAGACCTCTCTCAAGGTGACGGTCGCCAGGTGGTTTACCCCCAATGGACTTTCTATTTCCGCTGGTGGACTTACTCCTGATGTAGAGGTCAAGCTATCTCCCGAAGACCTGGAAAAGAAAAAGGACCCACAGATGGCGAAGGCATTGCAATTGCTCACCGAGTGAGCGTAATTTCAAAACACGAAATCCGAGATTCTAAACAATTTCTAAGTTCGAAACTAAAGAAACTTCTAAAACCAGTTCACGCTTTGAGTTTAATCGGTTGGGATTTCAGATTTGTCCAGGATCTCGATATCCGGATTTAGAGTTTTAAAATGTTGATATTGTCCCAGAAATGCGCTAATCTCACTCTACGTAACTAATACCGCAAAGATATGAAAGTAGTATTACTCAAAGACGTTCAAGGTCTTGGCCGAAAAAATGATGTCAAAAACGTATCCGATGGATACGCGCTCAATCAGCTTATCCCGAAGAAACTTGCAGTTCTCGGAACACCTGCGTCAATTGCGCATGCCGAACGACTAAAGTCTGAACAGGATTCCGAGCGAAAAATACAGGAAGACCTGCTTTTCAAGAATCTTGCATCGGTTGAAGGTGTTCGAGTAGAGCTTTCGGGCAAGGCAAACGAGAAGGGTCACCTGTTCGCCAGTATCCACAGGGAGACGATTGTCTCGGAGCTCAAAAAACAGAAGGGCGTAGATATTCTTCCCGAATTCCTACAACTCGATAAACCGATCAAAGAAGTGGGTGAACACAAAATAATCTTTAAAGTACAGGGAAAAACGGGCGGATTTATACTCTCGGTCAAGGCGATATAACAAAAGAAAGACAAAAAAAGAAAACCCCCGAGCGGGGGTTTTCTTTTTTGGATGACTAGCCTACATTGACCTCCTTACGCATTTCCACTCGACCGTCATACTTTACCTTTCGCTTGTTCTTGAATGACACGATGCCGTCTTTACTGGCGAACAGTGTGTGGTCCTTGCCAACCGATACGTTTTTGCCGGGAAGAAACTGGGTACCGCGCTGGCGGATTATGATATTCCCGGTCTTTGCTTTTTGTCCCGCGTACAACTTAACACCGAGATACTGCGGGTTTGATCCGGTTAGGTTTTTTGCTGATCCTCCTGCTTTTTTATGTGCCATTTTATTAGACAGTAGATGGTAGACAGTAGATGGTAGACAAGAGGCGATTCTGCCTGCGTTCTACGTACTACTAACTACTTTCTACTTACTGTATTATTTAGGTCATGAATATACAGGAACTTACCCAAAAAGTAAAGGAGCTGAGGGACCGCCTCAATACGCGAGAAACCTACACCGTCCTTCTGATTTTAGTGGTGGGTTTCGGCTCTTTTGGATTGGGTAGGCTCTCAAAATTACAAGAGGGGAGGGAACCTGTCCGCATAGAACAGTTGACCGCTTCTGTGGTGGTTTCGGAATCCCCCTTACTAAGGGGGGCATCTGAGTCGGGGAAGGCGAGAGTTGTTCCCCCCGAACCTCTCGTAGCCGGCGGTAAAATTGTCGCCTCAAAAGGAGGCACGAAGTATCACTTTCCGTGGTGCAGCGGCGCACAGCGCATTTCGGAGGCGAACAAGGTCTGGTTTAACTCTGTGGAGGATGCCCGCAAGGCGGGGTACACTCCCGCCAGTAATTGTAAGGGGTTGAAGTAAAGGGTTTTTATTGTGATTGCGGAGAATACCCCGTCCGCTTTGCGGCGGGGATGAATCCGCAAATGCAAAGATGTGTTGGCGGAGGGAGCTCTTCTGCAACAAAGTTGCGACCAAGAAAATAAGGAGTGTACTCGCGACTGTATTTTCTGAAGTACTCCTGTGGTGCCCTGACGCCTCGCCTAATACCCCGCCGAGGTCTTCCGAGGGAACAGCTTGCTGCGGGGGATAGGACGAGGCCAAACTTTATTAGCTACAACGGAGGTGTGGATAAACTAGTTAAAAAAGGGTATACTACAAGCATGATAATCCGCCCGAGAAATACCAAAGAAAAAGGGCTAATTGAAGCCCTTGTGTACAAAGAAGGAGATTCCTATATAGGTGTCTGTCTTACTTTTGACATAGTTGAGGAGGGTAGCGACCCTGTTGCATTGGCTGAAAGCATAAAAGAGGCTGCTCGACTTCATCTTGAGACAGTAATAAAAAACAATCTTTCAGATGAGTTACTAAATCGCTACGCTCCTGAAGAATATTGGAAAAAATACTTTGAAGCGGCAAAGGAAATGCAGGAGAGGAATAGTAAAATAAGAAGTTTCCCAATAGTATCGCCGTATAGTCAGGGACTCTCAGTGCAATTTTCCTAGCCTTTCATTCCTAGCATGCCGAACGGTCTCTTTAACTGGTGTTATTCGGATGTTACTGAATTCCTCAAGGACAATGGGTTCTGCTTTCTTAATAACAGGAAAGGGTTTCATGAGGCGTGGATAAATCAAGAATCACAAGCAGTTGTGGAACTAAACTTCCACGGGCAGAAGAGTTTTCCTCCGCGCACTCTAGAGACTATGATTCGTCAGTCAAAGCTCGATAAGAAAGTCTGGCGGAAATGGGGCAGTAGTTAGAAATAGCAATTTCTCCATATATGTTTCGCTGATGAAGCCCGTAAGGCCGGATACACTCCTGCCAGCAACTGTAAGGGATTAAAATAAATGCCACTATGAAAAACATTGTTATAGCACTACTGGGGTATATATTTATCGGCACCGGTATTATCGGTATCTTTCTTCCGTTTTTCCAGGGCATTCTTTTCATTATTATCGGTGTGTACCTCCTCTCGATTGGCTCGCCGAAGGTGCACAGGAAGCTCCACCTCGCGTATGTTGCTTTCAAGATTCGTTTTCCCAAAATAGCGCGAATGCTTGAGAAAGTGGAAAGAAAGTGGGAGGATATGCTTGCACGGTGGCAGAACCGTTCGCGCTAGGACGATTAGCTCAGCCCCGACGCGAAGCGGTCGGGGAGCCGACTAAAAGTCGGCCTTGGTTAAGGCTTGCGATTCGTAGTATCGGTAGGGCAAATGCGCGTTTAGCTCAGTTGGTTAGAGCGTGCGATTCACATTCGCAAGGTCGCAGGTTCGATTCCTGCAACGCGCACTGTGGTAACAAAAGATCTGCATATCGGTTCACACCTTCACAAGGTGACCATTTTCTTCGCCAGTTTCGTGGTCGTTTTCGGTACTTCTTTTTTGTTTGTTCTAAATGAGAGTAGTGTGGAGTTTCCTAGGATTTCTCTGGGG
>CALQZP010000028.1 GCA_943349725.1 Candidatus Nomurabacteria bacterium
TGAGCGATGTAAGACGTACAGCGTCATCGGCAGTGTGGACGAGCTACGCAAAAAAGGAGCCGAGCAGGTGACCAAGATTATTCTGCTTCGTCATGGCGAGAGTGAGAAAAATGTGAAGCATATTCTGGACGATACGCCGGGCGTATTTCCGCTCACTCACGAGGGCAAGAAAAAGGCAAAAGAAGCCGCGGATTTTATCAAAGCGCAGGGAAGTGTTAACGCTATTTACACCTCGCCCATTCGGCGTGCACAAGAGACGTCAGGTATTGTGGGTAGGGCGCTCGGTAAGGAGGTGGTGGTTGATGAGCGATTTCGCGAGGTGGATAGCGGTAGTTGGGACGGAAAGAAAGAGGGAGATGTCGACCTGGAGCAGGAGCGCGGAGCGTATCGTGACCTCCCACCCGACGTCTACTACCGCACAAAACGCGGAACGACCGGTGAAAGCTGGGAAGAGGTGGAGAAACGTATGACCGAAGGTTTGTCGGACATTCTGCGGAAACACACGGGAGAAACGGTAGTTATCGTGTCGCACGAAGGACCGCTTGTGTATCTCCTCAAGGCTATCGGCAATCTCACCTTGCTTGAAAGCGATTCGTATTTCAGAAAGGAGCGTTTTGAAGAGTATGCTCGGCCGATAACGGTGTATGTGGATGCAGAAACAAAACAGGAGTTCAATATGCACCGCCCGTTTATTGATAACATCGCACTTACCTGCGAGGTGTGTTTGAAGACGACCGGCGCGGGGCGAGGAATGATGCACCGCGTTTCCGAAGTGTTTGATTGTTGGTTTGAGTCGGGCTCTATGCCCTATGGAGAGGCGCACTATCCGTTTGATAGGCAAAAGATTAACGCGCATGAAGCACCCTTTGACCCGGTAGGGACCGGCTGGTTCAAAAAGCCGTCGGGTTTCCCCGCAGATTTTATCGCCGAAGGACTGGACCAAACGCGCGGATGGTTTTATTCAATGCTTTCGCTCGGTGCCGGTCTTTTTGGTAAGGCGCCGTACAAAGCGGTCGTGGTGAACGGCATCATTCTCGCCGAGAACGGCGCCAAGATGTCCAAGCGTCTCAAGAACTATCCCGACCCGCTTCTCGTGGTGGGGAAGTACGGTGCCGACAGTTTGCGCTACTACCTGCTCTCGTCTCCTGTTGTGCGCGGTGAAGACCTTCGTTTTTCCGAACACGGAGTTGATGAGGTGGCCAAGAAAGTGTTTGGCCGACTAGACAATGTCTTGCAATTTTATCTTCTCTACGCTTCTTCCCTAGAGCCTAGAGCCTATCACCTAAAGCCTAAACACGTTCTTGATATGTGGATTGTTGCACGGCTGAATCAACTTATTGCCGATGTCACGAAATCCCTTGAAAAATATGAGCTTGATAAGGCAACACGGCCAATAGGGGAGTTTGTGGACGACCTTTCCACGTGGTACCTGCGCCGTTCCCGTGAACGCATTAAGTCGGAAAATCTTGATGAGAAAGAACAGGCGCTCGGCACACTTCGCCATGTGCTTTTGGAGCTCGCAAAAGTCATGGCACCGTTTGCGCCGTTCTTCGCGGAATACCTCTATAAGAATATAGAATATGGAATAGGGAATACAGAAACAGAAACTACAAGCGTACATATGGAGAGCTGGCCGAATGCGGAGAAAGTGGACACTGATATATTAGCTGGAATGAGTTTTGTGCGGTCGTTTGCTTCTATGGCGCTGATGCAACGTGCTGAATACAAGATAAAAGTGCGCCAGCCGTTGTTATCCATTAAACACAGTGGGAAAGAACCCACTAAACATTGGAGTGAATTGGTAGAGATTCTCAAGGATGAAGTAAATGTAAAGGAAGTTGTATTTGATAGCACAATGGGACAGGATGACCCTCCCGTAAAATTGGACACCACGATGACGCTTGAACTCAAAGAAGAGGGAATGTTTCGTGAGCTTGCACGATTTGTACAGGAAATGCGCAAAAAGAACGGACTCAAAGCCGGTGAAGCGGTCACGCTTCTTGTGGGAGCACAAGGTCCTTCTCGGCGGTTCATTGAACAGCACGAACAGGAACTCTCGCGTATTGCCTCACTCAAAAATATCGAGATACAGGACTCCCTTGAAGGGGGAGAGACATTTACCGCCGACGAACTTTCGGTGCAAATTTCTCTTTCTCGTGACTAATTTTTAAGAGTATGAAACGAGTTTTTCTCATACACGGATGGGAAGGGAAGCCGACCGGCAACTGGTTTCCCTATCTCTCACTTGAACTCAAGGCGAATGGTTTTGAGGTGAACGCTCCGCAGATGCCACACGCTGATATCCCCAAGGTTTCGGAATGGCTCTCGTTTCTCAAGGACTATGTCGGGAAGCCCGACAAGGATACCTACTTTGTGGGGCACAGCCTTGGCTGTATCGCGATTGCAAGGTTCCTTGAAACTCTTCCCGCTAAAACAAAAATCGGTGGCGCGGTTTTCGTGGCTGGATTTTCGGGTAGAATTGATGTGCCGGAGATTAGCGAATTCTACTCGCTCCCGTTTGCCCCAGAGAAAGCTAAAGTACACTCCGATAATTTCGTCATGATTTTTTCCGACAATGACGACTATGTGCCGATGGATCCCGTTAGAGGCCGCGAGGGCTCGCAGCGACCCTCTGCCTCTAACGGGATGGAGAAATCTCTGGAAATGGCGAAGCAGTTTGGCGCCAAAACTATCCTTGAGCGAGGGAAGGGACACTTTCAAGCAAACCAAGGAGTAACAGCACTTCCGTCTGCTCTCTCCGCACTGCTCAAAATGTCTTCTTAATTTTTTGCTACTTACTACTAACTACGTACTACTTACTTGTCTTATCACCTCTACCACACTGACGCACTCATCCTCGGCGGGAACCCGAGCGGGGAAGGAAGCAAGACCATCACGCTCTTTACGCGTGAGATGGGTCTCCTTTCCGCAACCGCTCAGAGCGTGCGCGAAGAGCGGTCGAAACTGCGCTATGGTTTACAGGATTTTTCGTATGCGCACGTGACGCTCGTGCGCGGGAAGGAGTACTGGCGAATTGTCGGAGCCGAGCTCACCCATAACCTCGGGGATGAGTGCGGGGGCGGGGGAGCGTCTATCCGAATGACCGGAAGAATTTGCAAACTACTCAAACGACTTCTCGCGGGGGAGGAAAAAAACGAACCGCTCTTTGTCGCCGTCACCGAAGGGCTCCAGTGCATAAGAGAGAAGAAAGATGCAGGACTGCTTGAGGGGGCAGAAATCGTGCTGGTACTTCGCATTCTTTTTCTCCTTGGCTATCTCGCGCCGAGAAATGAGTTTGACCCATTCCTCTCCCACGCGGGACTGTGGGACGAAACGACCCTTTCACAAGCACTTCTTTTTCGCACGCTGGCGATATCGGAAATCAACAATTCACTGCAGCAAAGCCAACTTTAAGTAAATCCTAAAAACGAAATCCGAAATCCTAAACAAAATCTAAATCTAAAACACAAATTAGTAAACAGAGACAAGGGTTATAGTTTTGTTTTTTGGGTTTTGTTTAGGTTTTAGACATTAGAATTTAGAGTTTCTTTTGTGGTATACTAGCCCATTATGTCTCTCCCTGAGGATAACAAGCCTCAAAAACAGCGCCCAAGCAGTCTTGAAAGTCTGGAACATCGGTTGTATTCGCGAGTACCCCCTCCGCTTCGACATGACGAGGAGTTTATCGGGGAGGAGAAGCATATCCGCATTGCTCCCGGGTGGACTTCCGAAGCCGAGCGAGAACATGGGACTTTTTACACCTTACTTTCAGCAACTATGCCGTGGCTCAAAGGATTTCTCATAGCGTCCATTATTTTCTTTCTTTTTGCGGCCGGCATCGCTTTTTTTGGCTTCTTTCGCGGGGGTAACACGGTGTCTCCGCAGAATATCTCCATCAACGTAGTGGGGCCGGTCGGTACGGGAGCGGGAGAGGAGGTCCCTCTTGAGATTTCGGTCGGTAACGACAACGCGATTGACCTTGATTCGGTTTCACTCCTCGTAGAGTTTCCTGACGGCACCAAGAAGCCAGGCGAACTTTCGGAGGCGCTTTTGCGGTACCGCGACACACTCGGCCCGCTTCCTGCGGGAAAGCACATAGCACGAAATCTTTCGTTTGTTCCGTTTGGAGAGGAAGGGGAGACAAAGACGGTGACGGTAACCGCGGAATACCGCCCAAAGGATTCCAACGCTATCTTTTCAAAAAAGACCACCTATGATTTCCTCGTGAGCTCGGCTCCTGTTACCCTTACTCTCGGTATTCCCAAAGAAGTAAACTCCGACCAGGACTTTGAGATGAACGTCACCATCTCCTCAAACGCAAGTGCCGTTCAGGAAGGATTGCTGGTCAAAGCGCAGTACCCATTTGGATTTCAATTTGTGGAGAGCGAGCCGGCACCCTCGTTCGGTAAAGATGCCTGGTTTATCGGAGACCTTCAGCCAAAGGGCAAACGGAGCATCATCATCAAAGGTAAGATTCAGGCCACGGAGGAAACCGAGCGTACGTTTCGTTTTGCGGTAGGTGCTCAAAGTGCTAAAGACGAGAAACAATTGGGAACTGTCTTTATCACAGAAGCCCCCACGGTTGCGATACGGAGGCCTTTCCTCACGCTTGACCTTCTCGTGAACGGTGGAAAAGGAAAGACGTTCATTGGGAGGAGCGGCCAAACCGTTCGCGCGGATGTGGTGTGGGGTAACAACCTGCCTGTAAAAATCGCCGACCTTGAGCTCACCGCGACACTCAAGGGTACTATCTATAATCAAGGGTCGGTATCGGCCACAGGAGGATTTTATGATTCAAACACAGGTACCGTGCTCTGGAACAAACAAAAGACTGCGAGGTTCGGTGTGGTTGAACCCGGCGAGAACGGGACTCTAAGTTTTAGTTTTATGGTGCTTCCCGTGGCGACCGACCCCGCTTCTTTTAAGAATCCTGAACTGACCATTGAAGTAACGGCGAAAGGGAAGCGACTTGATGAGCAGGGGTTGTATCAGAATGTCACTTCATCGGTGATGAAAGAACTCAAGATTTCTACAGCGCTCGCACTCTCTTCTCGCCTGCTTCACGACGAGGGACCGTTCGGAAACACCGGTTCCATTCCACCTAAGGCCGAAGAGGAGACCACCTACACGGTGGTGTGGGCGCTCTCAAACACTTCCAATGGGGTTGCGAACGCTAACATTTCGGCCGTGCTTCCATCCTACGTCAAATGGCTCGGTCACGTTGAACCCGTTTCCGAAGACCTTACCTATAGTCCGGTAGGCGGGGAGCTTGTGTGGAAAGCGGGGGAGGTGGAGTCGGGGGTGGGAGTAGGCGCGCCTCCGCGTGAAGTGTCATTCCAGGTTTCCATTACACCAAGTCAGACGCAGGTAGGGACCAGCCCCACGCTTATCGGCGAGACGACGGCGAAAGGCACCGATAGGTTTACGGGCATGGAAGTAGTGAGCAATTCAAAACAGGCACTTACCACGGGGCTCCTTAGCGATTCCGGTTCCAGCGCGAAAAGCGGGAAGGTGGCTCCGTAGCTACACGACACTAATGACACGAATATAAGAACGAATGACACGAATGAAGTCGTCATTATTAGTGTCATTCGCTCCCCATTCGTAGATTAGTGTCGAGTCCGCTTTACTTTTTTACCAGATACCTCTTAAATGTAGCGACATGACCAAAGAACCCCAAGATAACCTAATGGAGAAAATTGTGGCGCTGTGCAAGCGTCGCGGGTTTATCTATCCGAGTTTTGACATCTACGGTGGTCTTGCCGGGTTTTACGACTATGGACCCTACGGCCTCGCCCTCAAGAAAAATATAGAAAATTTGTGGTGGAAACAGTTTGTAACCGACAGAGAAGATGTCTTTGGTGTGGACACGGTGGAGGTGACCAAAAAAGAGGTTCTTGAGGCAAGCGGACACGTGGGAGGCTTCGCGGACCCCATGGTTACGTGTGAGAAATGCAAGAAACGATTTCGCGCAGACTCCCTCGACCAAGCTCGGGACAAGCAGGGAAAGTGCCCCGAATGCGGAGGTAAGCTGGGCGAACCGAAGCAGTTTAATATGATGCTTAAAACCCATGTGGGAGCGAGCGAAGACGACGCTTCAGTTGCGTATCTTCGCCCCGAGACCGCACAGGGCATTTTCACCAACTTCAAGAATGTCGTTGATTCGTTCCATCCCAAACTTTCGTTTGGTATCGCCCAAATCGGGAAAGCATTCCGAAACGAAATCGCTCCTCGTGATTTCTTGTTTCGTGTTCGTGAGCTGGAACAAATGGAAGTTGAATATTTTGTGAAGGAAGGGGAGTGGAAGCCCGCCTTTGAAATGTGGAGGAAAGAAATACACTCATTTATAACCGCCATTGGCATTGACGGGAATAAGGTTTCGGAACTTGAGGTTGCAGAAGCCGACCGCGCGCACTATTCAAAACGCACCATTGATTTTGAATTCGAATTCCCATTTGGCCGAAAGGAATTATACGGCCTTGCATATCGCACGGATTACGATTTAAAAAATCATGCTACTGCGAGCGGAGTTGATTTGTCGTATATGGACGAGGAGACCAAAGAAAAGATTGTTCCCCATGTGATAGAACCCTCTCTCGGGGTAGGGAGGAGTTTTCTTGCGGTTCTGCTTTCTGCCTATACCGAAGACGAGATGAACGGTGAAAAGAGAGTGTTCTTGAAGTTGAAGCCCGCGCTCGCTCCGATTACGGTTGCTGTATTCCCTTTGCTTAAAAATAAACCCGAACTTGTCGCAAAAGCTCGGGAAGTCTTCAATCTTTTACGTTCCACGTTTCGCGATACGCGCTACACAGTTGCTTTTGACGACAACGGCAACATCGGCAAACGCTATCGCCGTCAGGACGAAATCGGTACGCCGTTTTGCGTGACCGTTGATTTTGATACGATTGAAAAACCCGCCCAACCGGACGCTCGCCTGAATGACATAGTCGGGCAGGACTCCGGTCGTTCGGGCGGGGACCAGTCTGTCACCGTTCGCGACCGCGATACCGGCAAGCAGGAGCGTGTGACAATTTCTGATTTGACTGAAAAAATTAAAAGTGTATTGTCCTAGCTAGAATCGGGACCTGCGTCTGTCAAAAGTTGGCTGGCGTTTTGGTCGCTGGAATTGGAGCATGAATAATGAACGCAAAAATCGGTTTAGTCCTTGTCGCTGGCGGAGAGCTTGTCGGGCTTGATGAAGGCCTGAAAATAAGGGCTCTTGCAAGGGGTCAGTATGACTATGTTGAGGCAGAGGAGATCATCCGGCTCCTCCCAACACTTCCTTCAGTGTGGAGCATGTTCCGGGAAGGTTTGTGTTGCATTGTGGAAAGCGACTCTTTCACAATGCTCGCAGGAGTCAGGAGATTGCTTCATAAGGATGGTAAATGGGAATTAAGCGAAACATGCAGTGCTGTACCACTGACCCGAATCGGTCCGTGTATCGCTCGGTTTTAGTCGCACGCAAGGTCTCGTCTGCTCTGTCCTACTACATATAGGACAGAGCAGATTTTTTGTAGACAAGGAACAAAATCAAAATTTGACAAAAAAGCTACTTTGGTAGGACCTACGCATTTTGTTGTTTTCTGTCATTCCAGCGAAGGCTGGAATCCAGTATAGAGCCGTTTTTTAAGGCTCTGGATTCCATTTTTGAGTGGAATGACACGGATTGCGTAAGTCCTATTTGGCTACAACAGCTACTCTGATAACGACTACTTTTGGCGCAAAAGTAGGCTTACGAACAAACTCAATAGCTCTTATCTTTCAGATGTATTGACTAGGTGTATATACAAGTATATACTTACCAAATGAGCACCAAAGTTACCAAATGGGGAAATAGCCTGGCGCTTCGCATACCGCACGAAATTGCGAAGAGGTACCGCATCCTTGATGGCGCGCGAGTTACTTTTACTGAAATGCAGAAGGGTGTTTTTGTTACCGCTGTTCAGGAAGACAAAAGTAAACTCCCGACACTTCGGGAGGCGATGGCGAATTTTGTTCCCGAGATGATGGAACAGGTGAACTGGGGAAGTGATGTAGGCAAAGAAATCATTGATGAGTAATAAGATGCATTCAGAGGACAAAAGGTATCCTAAAAAAGGCGACATTGCATGGTGTGTCCTTGACCCGACCAAAGGACATGAGCAGTCCGGTATGCGTCCTTGTGTTGTCATAAGCGGTAGCATTTTCAATCAAAAGACAGGCACTGCGGTCGTGTGCCCGATAACATCCAAAGACAAAAAAGATTTTTATTTCAGGATCGCCGTTCTGACGCCTGCGGTCAAAGGGTTTGTTATGGTAGACCAACTCCGAACGGTTGACTGGAAAAAAAGAGTTGTTCGCATTGATGGTAAAGTGAGCGCCTCGGCGCTCCAGGAAATATATAACACCTTGTCAGTTCTTTTTGATGTGGTTTGACAAAAGAGCTACTTTGGCTACAATAGCTATTATGATAACGACTACTTTTAGCGCAAAAGAGGCGAAGAATAACTTTGGGCGGCTTTTGGACGAAGCCCGGCATTCTCCCGTGGCCGTTGAGAAAAACGGCAGACGAGTGGCGGTTATGATGTCTGTGGAGCAGTACAATGCTTCGGAAGCATTCCATATGAAACAGACTCCGGAAGATATAAAACGCAGTTATCAAAAACTGCTTTGGGAGAAGATGGAACGTGAAGCCGATGCCGATATCAAGGCTGGGCGGGTGAGCAAACCAATTCGAACCACGCGCGAACTCAAGAACTACCTCACGAAGTTAAGACGTAGCTAATATGATCCTTCGTTTTGCCGTCACGTTTGACTCGGATTATAAAAGTCTCCCTCGTAGGCTACAGATGGCGGTTGAGAAGAAGTTAGCAATGCTTTTGGAAGACTCTAAGCACCCCTCACTTCGGGTGAAGAAGATGGAGGGGTTTGATGCTATTTTTGAAGCTCGCATCACCAGAGGGTATCGTTTCACCTTTCAGAGAAAAAGAGATATCTATTTTATTGTGATTGCGGAGAATACCCCGTCCGCCTTGCGGCGGGGATGAATCCGCAAATGCAAAGATGTGTTGGCGGAGGGAGCTCTTCTGCAACAAAGTTGCGACCAAGAAAATAAGGAGTGTACTCGCGACTGTATTTTCTGAAGTACTCCTGTGGTGCCCCGTTGCCTCGCCTAATACTCCGCCGAGGCCTTACGAGGGAACAGCTTGCTGCGGGGGATAGGACGAGGCCAAACTTTATTCGTCGTGTTGGCCCGCACGACATCTTGCGAAATCCTTAGTCGTTGCATATTTAGAGCCTCTTTGCTAGTATATCCAGACATGCGTTTTCCCTGTGTCTAGAGGGGATTTCACTGCGTACGCGCGGTGGCATTTATGTAATTATCAATTATCATTAATTCGTAGCTTTTTTGCGCAAGTAACGTTCTCGCGTTTACGCAACAAAGGTACTACACGTATGGCAGAGGAATTCAAAAGAGACAGGCCACACGTCAACGTTGGAACCATCGGTCACGTTGACCACGGCAAGACGACGCTCACCGCGGCTATTACCACGGTGCAGTCAAAGAAAGGACTCGCGAAGGCGGTGTCGTATGACCAGGTAGCCAAGGCTTCCGAAAAGGAAGGCCGTCGCGACCCGTCAAAAATTATCACTATCGCGATTTCACATTGCGAATACTCAACCGAGGCTCGCCACTACGCGCACGTTGACTGTCCCGGACACGCCGACTACGTGAAAAACATGATTACTGGTGCCGCTCAAATGGATGGTGCGATTCTTGTCGTATCCGCTGTTGACGGACCGATGCCTCAAACACGCGAGCATATTCTCCTTGCGAAGCAGGTCGGTGTACCAAAGATCGTCGTCTTCCTCAACAAAGTTGACCTCGTTCAAGACAAAGACCTTCTTGACCTCGTTGAAGAGGAAATTCGTGAGCTTCTCACCAAGTACGGTTTTGACGGCAAAGAAGCCCCGATTATCAAGGGTTCCGCTTTGAAGGGTCTTGAAGGCGACCCAGAAGGTGTGAAGAGCATTGAAGCGCTCCTCGTCGCACTTGATTCGTACATTCCGATTCCGACTCGCGAAATTGACAAACCGTTCCTTATGCCGATTGAAGACATCTTCTCCATTGAAGGACGCGGTACGGTCGTTACGGGACGTATTGAGCGCGGAAGAGTGAAGGTAGGTGAGGAAGTTGAAATCATCGGCCTCAACCCTACGGTTAAGACGACCATCACCGGTATTGAAATGTTCAACAAGAACCTTCAGGAAGGTATGGCTGGTGACAACGCTGGCGTACTCCTCCGTGGTACCAAGAAAGAAGACGTGCATCGCGGTCAGGTTATCGCGAAGCCCGGCACCACGCTCCCTCACACCGATTTTGAATCTGAAGTCTACATCTTGAAGAAGGAGGAAGGTGGCCGTCACACGCCATTCTTCGCCGGCTACAAGCCCCAGTTCTACATCCGCACGACCGACGTTACCGGAGAAGTGACTCTTCCCGAGAAAACCGAAATGGTTATGCCCGGAGACACCATTCAATTCAAAGTGAAGCTTGTGGCTCCTGTCGCGCTTGAAGAGAAGATGCGCTTTGCTATCCGTGAAGGAGGCAAGACGGTCGGCGCCGGAGTCGTCACCAAGATTGTGGCATAGCCACAATCGGAATCAGGAATAATGAATTATGAATTAAGCTAAGAACCAATTCGTATTCTCCGCATAATTCTTAATTCGTACTTCATACTTCTACATCTATGGTAACCAAATCAACAACTGAAAACGAGACAAAAGCGAAACGAGCCCCTCGCGCAAAGAAGGTGGTATCCAAGGAGCCCGCTGGAATGAAACTCCGCATCCGTGTCCGTGCCTACGAGCACAAGATTCTTGATGCGTCTATCAAGCAAATCCTTGATGTCGCCTTTCGCTTTGACGCCACGGTTCAGGGACCGATTCCGCTTCCGACCGAAATCAAGAAATATACGGTTAACCGCTCATCTTTCGTCTACAAAAACTCGCGAGAACAGTTTGAGATGAGAGTACACAAGCGTTTGATTGATATTGTGAATCCTAGCCCGAAACTTATTGAAGCGCTCACCAATCTTTCGCTCCCCTCGGGAGTCACGATTGATGTGAAAATGCTTTAGAAAAAAGAGCCCCGACGAAAGTCGGGGCCTTTTTTCTTAAGTCCTTCGTAGCCTCGGCGAAGAAGGATAAGTCCCTTCGTAGCCTCGGCGAAGAAGGATAAGTCCCTTCGTAGCCTCGGCGAAGAAGGATAAGTCCCTTCGTAGCTTTCGCGAAGAAGGATAAGTCCCTCCGTAGCCTCGGCGAAGAAGGATAAGTCCCTCCGTAGCCTCGGCGAAGAAGGATAAGTCCCTCCGTAGCCTCGGCGAAGAAGGATAAGTCCCTCCGTAGCCTCGGCGAAGGGGGACTGTAGTAAACAACGAAAAAACCGCCCTCTACGGGGCGGTTTTTTCGTGCGGGCGTTAGGGTTACACCAACTCCACCTTCTTACCGTAGACATAGGCAATGCGCTGGAGGGTATCAAGCGAAAAGCTGTGCTCGCCACTTTCAAGGCGCGCCACAACCGACTGGGGCATATTGGCGCGCTTCGCTACGGTTTTTTGCGTTAGTTTCTTCGCAAGACGAAGCTCCCTAATTTGGCGGATAAGAGTCAACCGTGAGATTTCTTCATTATACGTTCGTTGGTACTCGTTTGATTGGTTTTTCAGCTTTCCGAATACTTCTTCCGTGGTGTAGACAATAATACCCTTTTTTCTTAACTCTTTTTGGTACTTTTTCATGTCTTTCATGTCTTTCGGTTAATTTAGTAACATTTTATAGATACGCTCCACGTACTCGATTTCTTTCTGTGGTGTCTTCACACTCTTCTTCCTAAATACACGGACAAAATGGATGGTGTGCTCATGGATGAAAAATAGGATTCGGTATTCTTTAACTATAAGTTCTTTTATCGGACCTCGGAGTGTTTTGGTTCGTGGCGAATGCAAGTCACCGGCTTCCATTGTTTCGACAATCCCCCATATCCTTGAGTGGTCTTTTCTCGATAGCTCACTCAGAAAGTCCCTTACCGCTTCATGAAAGAACGCATTGTATATCTTTTCCATCCCATTATGTTACCCCTTAGCTCGCGTCAAACCAAATATAGCAAAATTGCTATACTTCTGTCAACGCCCAGTGCGTCCCAGCATGGCTGTTCGCTCGGTTTCGTTTGTAGCCAAACATTTTTTTGCTACCATGACTCTATGCTTCAAGACTATCTCGCCACCTATCTGAAAAGGCTAAATATGAACTTATCGAAGGTGGCAAGCATTTTATGCTGAAATAAACGACCCGCCTGGGGTTTGGGCGATCGGTAAAACAAAGTTGCTTTTTTGACAGTTGTATGGTATCATTGTCATATATAGTAGTTTTAGCCTTTTAATTAGCCTTTTGCCTATGAAAAAAAATTAGCCGGTGTAAGCCTCTCATTACTCGTTTTAGCTGGTTTCTCTCTCCCTTTTAGCCAGGTAGCCGCGCTCACCTCTGACCAGATAAAT